>NZ_JBEPDM010000060.1:0-33648 GCF_040300305.1 Streptomyces sp. NPDC000410 | reverse complement strand
CCACCCTGGACGCCGGCACCGCCTACGGCCGCATCCACAACGCCCTCACCAACACCGACGGCACCGCGGCAGGCCTGAACATCCACGCCACCACCTCCTACGGCAACATCACCGCCCGCAGCATCTGAAACGCACCATCACGACCCCGGCAGCGGGTAGCGCACGCCGGTGAGCTGTTCCGAGAGCCCCCACAACCGGTGGGCCGTGGCGGAGTCCTGGATGGCACGCTCCCGGCTGCGGAGGGCGGGCTCGCCACGGAGCTGGAACGGCCCGTCGGGCACGACGTAGCTGCCCCCGGGCAGGTCGGGGACGGTCGCGGCGTACAGGGAGGTCTTGGCGCCGTCCGGTGTGGGGCGAAAAGCGAGGCGCAGGAGCAGGCGGGTGAGGATCCCGTACGCACGACCCCGGGTGCTGTTGGCGCCGCCGGTGAGCACATTGGAGCGCGTGAGTCCGGGGGCGACGGCCATGCTGCGCAGCCTCAGCCCGGCGGCATCGGCCCTCCGCTGCAGTTCGATGGCGAAGTAGAGATTGGCCCGCTTGGACTGCACGTAGGCGAACGCCGCCCGGTAGCGGCGCTCGGCGTTGAGGTTGGTCATGTCGAACCGGGCGAATCGCTGGCCCTCGCTGCTGACGGTGACCACGCGCGGGTCGGCGGCGGCCAGCAGGTGGGGCATGAGGAGACCGGTGAGGGCGAACGTGCCGAGGTGGTTGATGCCGAACTGGGACTCGAAACCGTCGGCGGTCCGGGAGAACGGCACCATCGCCACACCGGCGTTGTTGACCAGGAGATCGAGCCGGTCGTGGCTCCAGCACTCGGCGAAACCGCGGACGGATCCCAGGTCGGCGAGGTCGAGCACGCGCAGTTCGGTGCGGGCGCCGGGGACTTCGGTCCGCAGCCGCTCCACCGCGTCCCGCCCGCGCTCACGGCTTCGGCAGGCCAGGACGACATGGGCACCGCGGCGGGCGAGTTCACGGGCGGTGACGTACCCGATGCCGCTGTTGGCGCCGGTGACGACGGCCAGTCGTCCCGACTGGTCGGGGAGGGAATCCGGCGTCCAGCTCATGGTCATGGGGACCTCGATCCAGGGGTCGGGAGGGCTGCGGCCCGGAAAGCGCGCAGCCGCCGCATCGCAACTCGAAGTTGCGATAGCTTGATCCTGTCGCATGTTCCGCCGTTAACGCAACCGGGGGTTGCAATGGAGTCTGTCGAGTCGTCCTCAAGCCGTGCCCCCGCTGTCGGGCGGGGCAAGAAGATGCGCGCCGCCGTGCTGGAGGCGACCATCGCCGAGCTCACGGAGACCGGGTACGCGGCGCTGACCGTCGAAGGCGTCGCCCGACGGGCCGGTGTGCACAAGACGACGATCTACCGGAACTGGAACGACTCCGACGGCCTCGTCGCCGACGCGCTGGCCGGCCACTTCGCCGCGGACATCCCGATCCCCGACACCGGGGCGGTGGACAGCGACCTGCGCGCGCTGGCCCGTTCCCTCGTCGCCACCATGACCACGCGGGCGGGCCGGGCCCTGCTGGCCACCGTCCTCTCGGACGCCGTACGCCTGCCACGGCTCGCCGAAGTCAAGCGCGCGCTCTTCGAGGACCGGTTCCGGCGGGCGGAGCCCGTGGTCACCCGGGCCGTCGAGCGCGGCGAACTGCCCGCGGACACCGATCCGGCCGAACTCCTCAAGGCCCTCGCCGCGCCCATCTACTTCCGGCTCGTGTTCACCGGCGAGCCGGTCGACGAGGCGACAGCGGACCGGGCGGTGGACATCGCGCTCGCCGCCGCGCACGCCCGTGTGCTGCCGGCGGTCGCCTCCTGAAGCTGTTCATCCGACCTTCCTCATCTGACCTTCCGTCAGAATGGAACGTGTTCTAGTCTGCCGCCCATGGGCATCGGGATCACGCAAGAACAGCGGGAGTTGGCCCGGTCGGTGCGTGGCTGGCTGGCGCGCGCCGTGCCGCCCGAGGAGGTGCGCAAGCTGCTCGACGACGGCAGCGGGCCGACCGGGTACTGGGAGGCTGCCGGGGAACAGGGCCTGCACGGCATTCATCTGCCCGAGGAGTACGGGGGCGGCGGCGGGACGCTCCTCGACCTCGTCGTCGTACTCGAAGAGGCGGGGCGGGCCGCGCTGCCGGGGCCGTACCTGCCGAACGTGCTCGCCTCCGCCGTGCTGGTCCGCGCCGGGCGCGGGGATCTGGCGGCGGCCCTCGCGGGCGGGGAGAGGATCGGGGCCGTCGCCCTCGGCCCCGGCGGGCTCACCGCCACCGGGACCCCGGACGGCCACCGGCTCGACGGCACCGCGCCGCCCGTCCTCGGCGCCGGGTACGCCGATCTGCTCGTGCTCGACACCGGGACCGCCCGGGTCGTCGTGGACGCCGAGCAGCTCGACGTACGCGTACACGAGAGCGCCGATCCGACCCGGCCCACCGCCGAGGTCACCGCGCACGCGGTGACCGTGCCGCACGACCGTGTCCTCGACGTCGACGACGGCGTGGTCCACGACCTCGCCGCCGTGCTGTACGCCGCCGACGCGTGCGGGACGGCGGCCTGGGCGCTGCACACCGCCGCCGAGTACGCCAAGGTGCGCGAGCAGTTCGGGCGGCCCATCGGGCAGTTCCAGGGCATCAAGCACCTGTGCGCGGACATGCTCGTACGGCTCGAACAGGCCCGCGCCCTGACCTGGGACGCGGCACGGGCCGCCGACACCGACGGCGGCACCGGCAGCGCCACCGACACCGACAGCGGGGCCCGGGGCCTCACCGCCGCCCTCGCGGCCGCCACCGCCCTCGACGCCGCGTACACGTGCGCCAAGGACTGCATCCAGATCCTCGGCGGCATCGGCTTCACCTGGGAGCACGACGCCCACCTCCACCTCCGCAGGGCCGTCGTGGCCCGGCAGCTCCTCGGGACCGGCGACGCGCACCGGCTCGAAGCCGTACGGCTCGCCGCGGACGGCGCGCGCAGGGAGCTGAGGCTGGAGCTGCCGGCCGAGGCGGACACGTACCGCGCGCGGGCCCGCGAGGCGATCGCGCCCGCCCACGGCCTCGACCCGGCCGCCGCCCGCCGGGCCCTCGCGCCCACCGGCCACGCGGCTCCGCACCTGCCGCCCCCGTACGGCCTGGGCGCCGGGCCGCTCCAGCAGCTCGCCGTCCAGCGGGAGCTGCGGGCGGCCGGGATCAAGGTGAGCGACCTGGGCATCGCGACCTGGGTGGTGCCGTCCCTCATCGCGTACGGGACCCAGGAGCAGCAGGACCGCTTCCTCGGCCCCACCCTGCGGGGCGATCTGCTCTGGTGCCAGCTCTTCTCCGAGCCGGGGGCCGGGTCCGACCTCGCCTCGCTGCGGACGAAGGCGGAGCGCACCGAGGACGGGGGCTGGCGGATCAGCGGGCAGAAGGTGTGGACGAGCGCCGCGCAGTGGGCCGACTTCGGCATCCTCCTCGCCCGGACCGATCCGGACGCGCCCAAGCACAAGGGGCTGACGTACTTCCTCGTGGACATGAAGGCCACGGAAGGGATCGACATCCGGCCGCTGAAGGAGATCACCGGCGAGTCCCTCTTCAACGAGGTGTACTTCGACGGCGTGCTGCTGCCCGCCGACGCCGTGGTGGGCGAGGTGAACGACGGCTGGCGGGTGGCCCGTCACACGCTCGGCAACGAACGCGTCCACATGGCCGACCAGTTGACCTTCGACACCGGCCTGGAGGAGCTGATCGCGAAGTCCGCGGGGCTCGACGACGCCCGCCGGGCCCGTATCGGCGCGCTCGCCGCCGAGGCGCACGCCCTCGCCTGCATCGGGCTGCGGACGACTCTCCAGCAGGTCGACGGCCTGGAGCCGGGCGCCGGCGCCTCCGTACGCAAGCTGATCCAGACCGGCCACCAGCAGAAGGTCGCCGAACTCGCCCTCGAACTCCTCGGCCCGGCGGGCGCGGTCCGTGAGGGCGCGGGCGAACGGGCCGTGCACGGGCTGCTGATGTCCCGCTGTCTGACGATCGCGGGCGGCACCACGCAGGTCCAGCTCAACGTCGTCGCCGAGCGCATCCTTGGCCTGCCCCGGGACTGAGAGGAACCTCCCATGAACATGAAGACGTACATCGTCGGTGTCGGCATGACGAAGTTCGAGAAGCCCGAGTCCCGCGACTGGCAGTACTGGGACATGGCCAGGGAAGCGGGCACGGCGGCCCTCGCCGACGCGGGTATCCCGTACGAGCTCGTCCAGCAGGTCCCGGTCGGCTACTGCTTCCAGGCCTCGACTGCAGGCCAGCGCGCCGCGTACGAACTCGGCCTGACCGGGGTCCCCGTCTACAACGTCAACAACAACTGCGCGACCGGTTCGACGGCCCTGATGATGGCCCGGCAGTTCGTCGCGGGCGGGCTCTCCGACTGCGTACTGGCCCTCGGCTTCGAGAAGATGAAGAAGGGGGCACTGGGCGGGGGCGCCGACGGAGGGGACTTCAAGACATCCCCCGTGGCGCGGCATTACGGGGTCATGGCCGCCGCGCACGGCTTCGAGATGAGCCCGCCCACCGCCCAGATCTTCGGCAACGCCGCCCGCGAGCACATGGAGCGCTACGGCACCACGGCCCGGCAGCTCGCCGCCGTCGCCGCCAAGAACCACCGGCATTCGGCCGACAACCCGAACGCCCAGTTCCGGGACGTGTACGAGATCGACGAGATCCTCGCGGCGAAGACCATCCACCAGCCCCTCACCAAGCTCCAGTGCTCGCCGACCTCCGACGGGGCGGCCGCGGCCCTGGTCGTCTCCGAGCGCTTCGTGGTCGAGCACGGGCTGCACGAGCGCGCGGTCGAGATCGCCGGACAGGCCATGACCACCGACACCGCCGACTCCTTCGCCTCCGGCTCCTGCATCGACGTCGTCGGCAGGCCCATGTCCCGGGCGGCGGCGCGGCAGGCGTACGAGGCGTCCGGGCTCGGCATCGAGGACATCGACGTCATCGAGCTGCACGACTGCTTCTCCGTCAACGAACTGCTGACCTACGAGGCGCTCGGCATGTGCCCGGACGGAGAGTCGGGCAAGCTCGTCGAGTCGGGGGCGACGGGCTTCGGCGGCCGCTGGGTGGTCAACCCGTCCGGTGGACTGATCTCCAAGGGGCACCCGCTCGGCGCGACGGGGCTCGCGCAGGCCGCCGAGCTGACCTGGCAACTGCGCGGCGAGGCGGGCGCACGGCAGGTGCCGGGCGCGCGCACCGGGCTCGCGCACAACATCGGACTCGGCGGCGCGGCGGTCGTCACCGTACTGCGCAAGGCCTAGGAAACGTCCGGGCGGCCGGCCCGTGGAGGGCCGGCCGCCCGGCGGTCGCGGTGAGCGGTCGCGGTCAGCGCAGGGATATCCAGAAGCCGTAGTGGTGCTGCGCGGCGAAGTCCACGGGGCGGATACCGCCCGGCCCGGACGCGAGAGCCTGCGCGTTCGGCGCCGTCGGGGTGGTGGGCTTCCAGTCCGCCTTGCCCGTACGGGCGAAGTCGCTCCAGATACGGATCATCTCGTCGGACAGGCCCCGCTGCGCCGGGGACAGCGGCTGGTAGGCGTCGAGCTCGAAGAGATACGGAAGGTCGAACGTATGCCCGGCTCCGACATCGAACGCGGGCTTCCGGTAATTCGGGTCCGCGTACCAGGGGACCGTGCTGTCGGCGAATTCGTAGGTGTAGGTGGGCACGTGGCGGGACAGCGCCCGGCCGCTGTCGACGGACTGACGGGCCCAGTTGCCGTCGGTCAGAGCGGCACCGAGGGCGGCGGCCGGAGAGTTGCCGTACGCACTGCTGGGGTAGCGGGCGGCGATGGCGGAGGCCTGCTTCTTGCCGAACTCCTGCTCCAGGTGGGTGCGGCGGTCGGACTCGTCGATCTGCGCGTCCGGGTCGCCGGTGGCCTGCTTCTTGCCCAGTTCAATGCCGTAGACCCTGGCCCGCTCCTCATCGCGGGTGATGCCCTGCAGCACCGGGACCTTGTTGAAGTTCCCGGTGGCGAACGCCTCCTGGGGGGTGCGTGGCAGTAGCTCACCACCGAAGACGGGCTGGTACTCGGGGCCCATGCCGAAGGGACTCACCAGTTGCTCGGGGGAGGCCGTGCGCCAGTCGGCGAGCTTGTGCTTCTTCGCGAGCACGCCGGCGGTCGCCACGCCCGCCGCCAGCGCGTCCTCGCGGTCCCGTTGCCCCATGGCGGACGTGCACGGGGCGCTCTGCTGGATGACCCGGTCGAAGAGGCCCGCCGACGACGGGGCGATCAGATGGGCGCAGGTGCTGTAGCCGCCGGCGGACTGGCCGAAGAGCGTGACATTGCCCGGGTTGCCCCCGAATGCAGCGGCGTTGCGCTGCACCCAGCGCAGGGCCGCCTGCTGGTCGAGGAAGCCGTAGTTCCCGGACTCGCCACGCTTCTCCAGGTCCGGATGGGCCAGGTAGCCCAGGGCGCCGAGCCGGTAGTTGACCGTGACCACGACCACATCGCCCTGGGCGGCGAGTCGCCGGGCGCCGTACATCGCACCCTCGCTGTCCGTGTGGCCGCCGCCGTGCAGGTACACCATCACGGGCCGGGCCTTGGTGGAGGAGGCGCGCGGAGTCGTGACGTTGACGAAAAGGCAGTCCTCGTCGCCGGACTTGGGCCCGACGGCCGGGAGGCTGCCCGTCTGCGGGCAGGCGGCGCCGGGCTCGGTGGCGCTGCGGACGCCGTCCCACTTCTTGGCGGGCGCGGTGGGTGCCCAGCGGCGCTCGCCGACGGGAGGGGCCGCGTAGGGGATGCCCTGGAAGACGCGCACGGTGTCGGTCACCGTGCCGCGTACGGTGCCGTTGTCGGTCCGTACCAGCGAGGCGTCACCGCGCTCCGCCTCACCGGCGGGGGCGGTGGTGGTCACCACGCCTGCGACGCCCAGGGCGATGGCGGCGGCGATCGCCGCGTATGTACTCCGCTTCAACATGCCTTCGAGCGTAGGAAGTCGGCGATCACGCGGACAGCCGGTCAGCCACCCGTCGATGGGTGTAGCTAGCCCCACCGCCGGTCACCGGGTACCGCCACCCCAGGCAACTGCATGCCTAGGACTTCGGCCGGACGGTCCGTACCGCGAAATGCCGATGTACGGACCGTCAGGTGCCTGCGACCATGACGGTCATGGTCCAAGCCCCCTCAGACTCCACAGACACCGCAGCCGATCACATACCGGGCGCCGCCGTCCGGTCCGCCAGGACGTGGGCGGTGGTGCTCGCCGCCTGCGCCGGGCAGTTCCTCGTCGTCCTCGACGTGTCCGTCGTCAACACCGCACTGCCGTCCATGCGCGCCGACCTGGGCCTGAGCGCCGTCGGACTGCAGTGGGTGGTCAACGCGTACTCGATCGCCTTCGCCGGGTTCATGTTGCTGGGCGGGCGGGCGGGCGATCTGTTCGGGCGCAAGCGGATGTTCCTGGTGGGACTCGGACTGTTCACGGCCGCCTCGCTCGCGGGCGGACTGGCCCAGGAGGGCTGGCAGCTCCTCGCCGCGCGCGCCGGGCAGGGACTCGGGGCCGCCGTGCTCGCCCCGGCGACGCTGACGCTGCTCACGGCGGCCGTGCCGGAGGGCCCGGCGAGGGCGCGGGCCATCGCCACCTGGACCGCCGTCGGGGCGGGCGGGGGCGCGGCCGGCGGGCTGGTCGGCGGGGTGCTGACCGACACGCTGTCCTGGCGCTGGACCCTGCTGATCAACGTGCCGGTCGGCGCGCTGGTGCTGGTCCTGGGCGCGTGGTGGCTCACGGAGAGCCGGGCGGGGGAGGGGCGCAGGCTCGACCTGCCCGGCGCGGTGCTCGTGACGGCGGGCCTCGCGACCCTCGCGTACGGAATCGTCCAGACCGAGGAGGCGGGCTGGGGCGTCCCCGCGACGCTGGTGCCGCTGGCCGCCGGGCTGGTGCTGCTGGGCGCCTTCGTCGCGGTCGAGGCGCGGACGAAGGCGCCGCTGATGCCGCTGAAGCTGTTCGCCGTGCGGTCGGTGTCGGCGGCGAACGCGGCGATGTTCATCTCCGGCTCGGCCATGTTCTGCATGTGGTTCTTCATGACGGTGTACGCGCAGAACGTGCTCGACTACAGCCCCCTGGCCGCTGGACTCGCCCTGATGCCCAGCTCCCTCGCCGTGGTCGTCGGCTCGAAGGCCGCGCCCCGGCTGATGCCGGTGATCGGCGCCCGCAACGTGGCCGCGCTCGGCGCGCTCGTGGGGGCGGTCGGGTTCGGCTGGCAGTCGACGATGGACGCCGACGGTACGTATCTCACGGCGATCCTGCTGCCCGGTCTGCTGATGATGCTCGGCGGCGGTCTCGCCGCGACCCCGCTCGCGGCCCTCGCCACGTCGGGGGCCGCCCCAGGCGACGCCGGGCTCGTCTCCGGGCTGATCAACACCTCCCGGACGATGGGCGGTGCGCTCGGCCTGGCCGTCCTGTCGACGGTCGCGGCGGCGAGGACCGGCGGGGCGACGGATCCCGAGGCGCTGACGGCCGGGTACGCGCTGGCGTTCCGGACGGGGGCGGGGGTGCTGCTGGGCGGTGCGGTGCTGATGCTGCTGTGGCTGCCGACGGACCGGCGGCCGCGCGTCCGGCAGCGGGACGTCCGGCAGCGGGGCGACTCGCCCGGCCGGGATATCTGACGTACTGTCAGGAGCCTTCACAACTCGTGGGGGGTGCGTTATACATGGCTCATCCGGCCACTAGAACGCGTTCTAGTAACCGGTCCCGTACGGCCTCGGTGCGGCCGACGGTGCGGACGGCCGCACCGAGGTCTTCCACTCCCCAACCGTCGTAGGAGCAGCATCCCCATGCCCATCGATGCCGCCAAGGCGATCGCGGCCGAGCCGCGCAGCGCCGAGATCACCTGGGACCACAAGGACGTCCAGCTCTACCACCTGGGTCTCGGCGCCGGACGCCCGGCGACGGACCCCGACGAACTGCGCTACACCCTGGAGTCCCGGCTGCACGTCCTGCCCAGCTTCGCCACGGTCGCGGGCGCGGGCATGGGCGTGGTCGGCGGGCTGTCCGCCCCCGGCATCGACGTCGACCTCGCCGCCGTACTGCACGGCGGACAGAGCATCACGCTGCACCGCCCGATCCCGGTCAAGGGCCGGGCGACCAGCACCTCGCGCGTCGCGGCCGTGTACGACAAGGGCAAGGCCGCGATCCTCGTCCTGCGCTCCGAAGCCGCCGACGAGAACGGGCCGCTGTGGACGAGCGACGCCCAGATCTTCGTACGCGGCGAAGGCGGCTTCGGCGGCGAGCGCGGGCCGTCGGCCCGTGTCGAGCAGCCCGACCGCGAGCCCGACATCCTCGTCGAGCGGGCCGTCCGCGAGGACCAGGCGCTGCTCTACCGGCTCTCCGGCGACTGGAACCCGCTGCACGCCGACCCGGAGTTCGCCAAGCTCGCCGGCTTCGACAGGCCGATCCTGCACGGGCTCTGCTCGTACGGCATGACGCTCAAGGCGGTCGTGGACGCGGTGCTCGGCGGGGACGTCACGCGCGTGCGTTCGTACCGCACGCGCTTCGCGGGCGTCGTCTTCCCGGGCGAGACCCTGCGCATGCGGATGTGGGCCGGTGAAGGCGGCGTCCAGGTGTCGGTGACGGCGGTCGAGAGGGACGACGCCCCGGTGCTCGCCGACACGCTCGTCGAGACGTCGTGAACTTCCGAACGCCTTGCACGCCTTGAACGCCTGCACGTTGTGAACGTCTTGAACGCCTTGAACGCCTTGTACGTCTTGAACGCCTTGTACGTCGTGAAGGGAGCCGCACCATGCGCGCAGCCGTACTGCACGAGATCGGCCAGGACAAACTCGAAGTCGTCGACGACGTCGAGGCGACGGGCTTCGGCCCCGGCAAGGTGAAGATCCGGGTCCGGGCGACCGGGCTGTGCCACTCCGACGTCTCCGCGATGACCGGGGTACTGCCACAGCCCGCCCCCTTCATCCCCGGCCACGAGGGCGCGGGCGAGATCATCGACGTCGGTGACGGGGTCACGGGCCTCCAACAGGGCGACCGGGTGCTGATGTCCTGGCTGCCCGCGTGCGGAGTCTGCCCCGCCTGCAAGCGCGGGCAGACCCAGCTCTGTCTGGCCGGTTTCATGAACGCCGGCACCCCCAACTTCAAGCGCCCCGGCGGTGACGTCTTCGGCTTCGCCGGAACCGGCACCTTCGCCGAGGAGGTCGTCGTCGACGCGGGCTGCGCGGTGCCGATCCCCGACGACGTGCCGTTCGAGATCGCCGCGCTCATCGGCTGCGGAGTGACCACGGGGCTCGGTGCGGCCATCAACACGGCGAAGGTGGAGACCGGCGCGTCGGTCGCCGTCATCGGCTGCGGCGGCGTCGGCATCTCCACCATCCAGGGCGCCCGGATCCGGGGCGCGGCGCAGATCGTCGCCGTCGACCCGGTGGCGTCGCGGCGCGAGGCCGCACTGCGCTTCGGCGCGACCGAGGCGGTCTCCCCGGACGAACTCGCCGATGCCAAGCAGCGCATCACGGGCGGCGAGGGCTTCGACTACGTCTTCGAGGTCGTCGGCAAGTCGGCGACGGCCAGGACCGCGTACGAGACGACCCGGCGCGGCGGCACGCTCTGCGTGGTCGGCGCGGGCGCGATGGACGACTTCCTCCAGCTCAACATGTTCGAGCTGTTCTTCGACGAGAAGCGGATCCTGCCCTCCATGTACGGCGGCGGGGACGTGCTGCGCTCGTACGAACGGGCCATCGCGCTGTGGCGGGCGGGCCGGATCGACCTGGAGTCGCTGATCACGCACCGGGTGCAGCTCGCGGAGATCAATGAAGCGCTCACCCAGATGCGTACGGGCGAGGCGCTGCGTACCTGCATCGAGATCTGAGGGGGATTCGGTCGGATGTCACTCCCACTTGAGGGCCTGTCCGCGATCGTCACGGGCGCGGGGCGGGGGCTCGGCCGCGTCGAGGCGCTGGAGCTCGCCCGGCTCGGCGCGAGCGTCGTCGTCAACGACTACGGGCAGCCGGGGCGGGACGGCTCCGGTGACGCCTCCGCCGCCCCGGCGCAGGAGGTCGTGGACGAGATCCGCGCGGAGGGCGGGCACGCGGTCGCCCATCTCGGCGACATCGCGGACCACGAGTCGGCGCGCGGTCTCGTGGACCTGGCGGTCGGCACGTACGGCAAGCTGGACATCCTCGTCAACAACGCGGGGATCCTGCGCGACCGGATGATCTTCTCGATGAGCGAGGACGAGTGGGACTCGGTGATCCGCGTCCACCTCAAGGGCCACTTCAACACGACCCACTTCGCGTCCGTCCACTGGCGCGGGCGGTCCAAGGCGGCCGGGGCCCCCGTCTACGGCCGGGTCGTCAACACCTCCTCGGAGGCCTTCCTCGCGGGCTCGGCGGGCCAGCCCAACTACGCGGCGGCGAAGGGCGGCATCGTCGGTCTGACGACGTCGACGGCGCTGGCGCTCGGGAAGTACGGCGTCACGGCGAACGCGATCTGCCCGAGGGCCCGTACGCGGATGACGGAGGACGTGTTCGCTGGCTTCGCCGAGCCGGGGGAGGGGCAGCTGGACCCACTCGCCCCCGAGCACGTCGCCCCCCTGGTCGGCTATCTGGCGTCCCCGGCCGCGGCCAGGGTCAACGGGCAGCTGCTCGTCGTCCACGGGGGAATGGTGGCGGTGGTGGAGCGCCCGAGGGTGGCCGCCACGTTCGACTCCTCGAAGGAGACGTTCTCGTACGAGGAGCTGGACGGGGTCCTGTCCCCGTACTACGCGTCCCGGCCGGACGGCGAGACGTTCGCGGCGGCCGAGGTCCTGGGCCTGAAGCGAGGCTAGTCGGCTACGGAAGTGCGCCCCCTAGTGCGCCGGGCGCACTTCCGTACGCCGCGAATGGGTCAAGTCTTCACGCTCCGTGACGAGGGAAGATCACGACCGTACGCTGCCGCCCCCGGCCCGGGGCCGGCGGTCACACAACGTGATCACCGAGGAACGGAGCACTGCCATGCCATTGACGACCGCGAACTTCTCGGCCGAGGTGGAGGCCGCGAACAAGGTGGGGGACCCGGCCGCCGACGCGCTGGTGTCCGACCTGATCGACAACCGGGAGGTCGACGGGGTCAACGATCTGTTCCGGACCATCAACAAACTGGGGCCGGACCAGGACCTCTCCCAGCTCCCCGAGCGCCTCGCCGACTTCCTGCGCGAGGCGCAGGCCCCGCCGCCGGACTGGAGCGAGGCCGACGTCAAGGCCGCGGAGGGCTTCTTCGACCACCACCACGGCGAAGCGTCCATGCTCCAGGGCACCGCCGGCCTCATCGGCACCTACCTCTCCCCCACGGGCGCCTACACCCTGCGCTCCACGGGACGGCTCGGCGGCGTGGAAGGTCCGGGCCGACGGCTGTCGCAGTCCTCGCGGCTGTTCCTCGGCATGGGCAAGAGGGACGCCATGCGCAACGGCACCCTCGCCGCGACCGTGACCAAGGTCCGCATGGTGCACGCCTCGGTGCGCCAGCTGCACAAGAAGAGCGGCCAGTGGGACTACGCCAAGTGGGGCGAGCCGGTCTCCCAGAAGTACACCACCGGCGCCGTCTGCGTCTTCAGCACCCAGATCCTCCAGGGCATGAAGAACCTGGGCCTGCACGTCTCCAAGGACGACCAGCACGGTTTCATGTGTGCCTGGCACTACGTCAACCACTACCTCGGCACCCCGGAGAAGTGGCTCCTGCCCAAGAACGCCGACGAGGTCGAGCGCATCTGGAACCAGGAGCGGGACAAGGAGTGGAAGAAGACCGACGACGGTCTGTACATGACCAAGAAGGCCATCGAGTTCTACCGGGACCTTCTGAAGCCCGGAGCCAGTGACGCGTACATCGCGATCACCCGTGTGGCGCTCACCGACAAGTACGCCGACATGGCCGGCATCCCGAAGAGCCCCATCGACTTCGCGGCCAAGGGCGTCGCCGCCGGCCACAGCCTGCTCAGCAACACGGCGGGCGGTCTCCTCGGCGGCAGCGCCAAGCAGGCCGTAGGGGTCAACCCCTACAAGGAGGCCATCGGCGTCGCCTCCAAGGCGTTCAACGAGATCGAGAACTACGCCATCACCCACGGCCAGGACGACCAGCCCCAGATGCACCAGGAGCTCGGCGACAACCGCTGACGCATGGCCGTGGTGTCCAGGCCCTGCTCCGATTCCCCTACGCCCTTCGAGGGCGCGGGGGAGCCGGAGCGGTCCTGGGTCGGGCTACCGCGTACCGTCCCCCGGCCGCCGGTGCCGGCCATGGGCCGGGCTCGTCGTGTCCTCCGTCGGCGCCGCACCGCCTCGGTGCTTTCCGGAGCCGCCGGCTTCGGCCTGGGCCGCGGCCGCGGACTGCGGACGCGCCTGGGTCGTGTCGGTTCGGGCTTCAGACATGTGGGAAGTTCCCCCGTTTTGTGCTCGCTGCTTACGTGTCCCAAGGGACCCGGCGCCGCACCCACCGCACCTGAAGAGCCCCCGGCCGGAAAGTCTAACCAGGCGTCACCCGGCCGATGAGAGGCGCCTGCTGCAACGGCACCGGCTTGTACACCACGGGACATTCCGGAAGTGCCGGTTCCGTGACCGGGTGGGGGAGAAGGGCGTCGGCGGGCGGCTCCAGCAGGGCCACTCCGCACGGCACCCGCCCCGTCGCGTACGGCAGTCGCAGCACACCCTCCCGGGTCCACAGCCCCGCCCCGGCCAACCACCCCTCCGGGGCGGGCAGTTGATGCAACCGTCGCCCCGAGGGGCGCCACACTCCCACCCAGCTGCCCGCCGCCGCGTCGATCCGCAGCGCCACCGCGCAGCTCTCCGGCATCAGCATCTGGCCCGGCTGGATCGCGAACGGCGTGACGGCGGCGTCGGCGAGGCGCAGGCATTCCGGAAACCGCACCGGCCGCATGCTCCCCAGCACCCCCCAGCCCAGCCGGTCGTGCCCCGCCGCGTCCGAGCGGATCAGCAGCAGACCGCTGTCGGGGTCCGCGAGCAGCAGCCGGTCGTTGCTGTCGTCCGTGATCTGCAGCAGCGGGCTGACCTCCCCGCCGCGCTCCAGGTCCACGGTCATCGCCTTGGTGACGCCCGCGGACTCCTGGTTCACGGCGAGCATCCGTCCCGTGCGGTCCAGCCAGACGCCGCCGGAACAGCGCCCGGGGACGACGGCGACCCGCTCCGGGCCGAAGGCGCCGCCCGCCACCCGCCACACGGCGGTGGACCGCCCGCCGGGAGCGAGGGCGTAGGCGCAGCTGCCCTCGGGGGACGGCGGCAGCAGGGTGAGGTCCTCGCACTCGACGGCGCCGAGCGGCCGTTCGCCGGTGGTGGGGCCGGTCGGGTACAGGAGGGAGAAGTCGCGCCGGCCGCCGACCCGGCGGTGGATCAGCACCCGCCCGTCGGTCATCGGCAGCACCTCGGTGTCCCGTTCCTCCGGCTGGCACCCCGGCAGCGGTACCGCGTACGGCTCGGGCCCGTCGAGCGTCCAGCGCTCCGGGAACCAGGCGTCGCCCTCGCGGGCGAGCCGGGCCGCGTAGCAACCGTCCACGGCGATCGTGAAGCCGCTCGGTCGGACCGTGTCCCCGTCGCCGTCCGTGGCCGCTTCGATGGCACAAGCAGTCATCGACTCGTCACCTCCGGCGACGAAACTAGGTTTCGTACGTCCAGCCGAACACCGTGAACTGTCGTGCTTCACCCATAAGGGTGGCGGTTGTCCGATTCGCCTGAGGGTGGTGGGGCGAGTGTGTACGCCAGTCGTGGCGATCGGCCCCGTTCGACGTGGGTGCGTCATCGATGGCGCGGGACAGTGCGTAACAGCAGGACAGCGCACGCCGGAGGGACACGTAGGGCAGGTAGCCTTTGCTCCGTGCCCCGTCTGTCTGAAGTCATCGCCGCGCTCGACGCCCTGTGGCCCCCCGAGCGGGCCGAGGAGTGGGACGCCGTCGGCACGGTCTGCGGAGACCCTGACGCCGACGTCACACGGGTCCTGTTCGCCGTCGACCCCGTCCAGGAGATCGCCGACGAGGCGATCGCGCTCGGCGCGGATCTGATCGTCACGCACCACCCGCTCTATCTGCGCGGTACGACCACGGTCGCCGCCACGCACTTCAAGGGCCGGGTCGTGCACACCCTGATCAAGCACGACATCGCCCTGCACGTCGCGCACACCAACGCCGACACCGCCGACCCCGGCGTCTCCGACGCCCTCGCCGGCGCGCTCGACCTGCGGGTCGTCGGCCCCCTCGTGCCCGAGAACGGCCTCGGCCGGATCTGCGAGCTCGACCACCCGCTCACGCTGGGCGAGTTCGCCGCGCACGCCGCGAAGCGGCTGCCCGCCACCGCGCAGGGCATCCGGATCGCGGGCGACCCCGACGCGATCGTCCGCCGGGTCGCCGTCAGCGGCGGTTCGGGCGACAGCCTCTTCGGTGCCGTACGGGCCGCGGGAGTCGACGCGTTCCTCACCGCCGATCTGCGCCACCACCCGGCGTCGGAGGCGGTGCAGCAGTCACCGCTGGGCCTCGTGGACGCCGCTCACTGGGCCACCGAATGGCCCTGGTGCGAGCAGGCCGCCGCCCAACTCGACGAGATTTCCGACCGTCATGGCTGGGGCCTGCGGGTCCATGTCTCGAAGACGGTCACCGACCCCTGGTCCTCCCACCACACCTCTGGAGCCCCCAACTGAACGCCGCGCCCGCCGACCAGATCCGACTCCTCGAAGTCCAGGCCCTCGATGTGCGCCTGTCGCAGATCGCGCACAAGCGCAAGTCCCTGCCCGAGCACGCCGAGATCGAGTCGCTGAACAAGGACCTCACGCAGCTGCGCGATCTGCTCGTCGCCGCGCAGACGGAGGAGAGCGACTGCGCCCGGGAGCAGGTCAAGGCCGAGCAGGACGTCGACCAGGTGCGCCAGCGCTCCGCCCGCGACCAGCAGCGTCTCGACTCCGGCGCCATCACCTCGCCGAAGGACCTGGAGAGCCTCCAGCGCGAGATCGCCTCCCTCGCCAAGCGCCAGGGCGACCTGGAGGACGTCGTCCTGGAGGTCATGGAGCGCCGCGAGTCCGCGCAGGAACGTGTCTCCGAGCTGACCGGCCGTGTCGCCGCCGTCCAGGCGAAGACCGACGACGCGACCGGCCGCCGGGACGTGGCGTACGAGGGCTTCGACGCCGAGGCCGCGCTGATCGCCAAGGAGCGCGAGGTCGTCGCCGGGTCCGTACCGGCCGAGCTGCTGAAGCTGTACGAGAAGCTGCGCGCGCAGCAGGGCGGCGTGGGCGCGGCCCGGCTGTACCAGCGCCGCTGCGAGGGCTGCCACATCGAGCTCAACATCACCGAGCTGAACGAGGTGCGGGCGGCCGCCGCCGACGCGGTCGTACGGTGCGAGAACTGCCGCCGCATCCTGGTCCGTACGGCCGAGTCCGGGCTCTGATGGCCTCGGCGCGCGAACTGGTCGTCGAGGCGGACGGGGGCTCCCGGGGCAACCCGGGCCCCGCG
This sequence comes from Streptomyces sp. NPDC000410, assembly GCF_040300305.1. Lineage (NCBI taxonomy): Bacteria > Bacillati > Actinomycetota > Actinomycetes > Kitasatosporales > Streptomycetaceae > Streptomyces > Streptomyces sp. NPDC000410. The sequence continues at coordinate 17,225 of NZ_JBEPDM010000060.1, read as the reverse complement.
GGGTACGGCGCGGTCGTCTTCGACCCGGTGACGGGGGAGGCGCTGGCGGAGCGGGCGGAGTACATCGGCGTCGCGACGAACAACGTCGCCGAGTACAAGGGCCTGATCGCCGGGCTGAAGGCCGCGCGGGAGCTCGCCGCGGACGCCAAGGTCCGGGTGCGGATGGACTCCAAGCTCGTCGTCGAGCAGATGTCCGGGCGCTGGAAGATCAAGCACCCCGACATGAAGCCGCTCGCGGCGGAGGCGGCGCGGGTCTTCCCGGCGTCCCAGGTCATGTACGAGTGGATCCCGCGCGAGCAGAACAAGCACGCCGACCGGCTCGCCAACGAGGCCATGGACGCGGGCAAGCGGGGCAAGCAGTGGGAGCCGTCCAGCTCCCGGGCCGCGCTGGACGCCCTGGACGCGGGCGCCGCGCGCAACGCCGCGGGCCCGCCCGGGGACGCGGCGGCGGGGGCGGCGAGGGCGCGGGCCGCGCTGTCGGGGGCGGTGGCGCCGCGCGCCGAGGCCGCGCCGGTGGCGTCCGCCGAGTCCGCCGAGTCCGCCGCCATCGCGGCGCAGGCGCGGGCCGCGCTCGCCGCGAACGTGACCGCGTCGTCCGCGTCGTCCGTGGGGTGGGGTGCCGCCGCCGACATGGGGGCGCCCGCCACGTTCGTGCTGCTGCGGCACGGGGAGACCGCGCTCACCCCGCAGAAGCGGTTCTCCGGGAGCGGGGGCGGCGATCCGGAGCTGTCCGAGGTCGGTCTGCGCCAGGCGGAGGCCGTGGCCGCCGCGCTCGCCGCGCGCGGCACGATCCAGGAGATCGTCTCCTCGCCGCTGCGGCGCTGCCGCCAGACCGCGTCCGCCGTGGCCGCGCGCCTGGGCCTCGACGTACGGATCGAGGAGGGCCTGCGGGAGACGGACTTCGGCGCGTGGGAGGGCCTGACCTTCGCGGAGGTCCGCGAACGGTATCCGGACGACCTCGATGCCTGGCTGGCCTCCCCGAAGGCGGCGCCCACGGGCGGCGGCGAGAGTTTCGCGACGGTGGCGCGCCGGGTCTCGGCGACCCGTGACCGGCTGACGGACCGGTACGCGGGCCGTACGGTCCTGCTGGTCACCCACGTCACCCCGATCAAGACCCTGGTCCGCCTCGCCCTCGGCGCCCCGCCGGAGGCCCTGTTCCGCATGGAACTCTCCGCCGCGTCGCTCTCGGCGGTGGCCTACTACGCGGACGGCAACGCGTCCCTCCGCCTCCTGAACGACACGTCGCACCTCCGGTGAGGTGTGCGGGGTAGGGGCGGGGATCGGCGGTCCTTGCCGTTGACGGGCCGGGTGCGGGCCGGTGGGTGGTTTGTGCCCACCCGTCCCTCCCCCTAGGACTCCGTCCTGGGGGGACCCCCAGCGGGACGAATGCCCACAAATGGGGGTCGTCAGGCCCGCAGCGTCGCCGCATGCCGCGCCAGGGACTCCACCCGCGCCCAGTCCCGCCCCGCCACCGCGTCCCCCGGCAGCATCCACGTGCCCCCCACGCACCCCACATTCGGCAGCGCCAGATACGCCGGCGCCGAGGCGAGCGAGATTCCGCCGGTCGGGCAGAAGCGGGCCTGTGGCAGCGGCCCGGCCAGCGAGCGCAGATACGGCGTGCCGCCCGCCGCCTCCGCCGGGAAGAACTTCATCTCGCGGACCCCGCGCTCCAGCAGCGCGACGACCTCCGACGCGGTCGACACCCCCGGCAGGAACGGCACGCCGGACACCTTCATCGCCTCCAGCAGGCCCTCCGTCCACCCGGGGCTGACCAGAAAACGCGCCCCGGCGTCGACCGCCTCCGCCACGCCCACGGGCGAAATGACCGTTCCCGCGCCCACCACCGCGCCCGGCACCTCGTCCGCGATCGCGCGGATCGCGTCGAGCGCGGCCGGGGTGCGCAGGGTCACCTCGATCGCGGGCAGGCCGCCCGCGACGAGGGCGCACGCGAGTGGTACGGCATCGGCGGCGTCGTCGATGACGACGACAGGGACGACGGGGGCGAGGCCGAGCACGGAGGTCATGCGCTCATCGTGCCCAGCCCCTTCACCTCACGCAACGACCGTTGCGGAGGATGCAATGGGATGTTCGGGTCAGTGGATCTCCGTCACCAGGACGTCCAGCGACCACGCCTTGCCGGCCTTCTCCGGCGCCTCCGCCTCCACCTCGTAGCCGAGCTCCCGCAGCACCTCCACCAGCTCCGCGGGACCGGCCGGAGCCGTCCCCGCCTCCAGCAGGCTGCGGACGATCCGCCCCTTCGTCGCCTTGTTGAAGTGGCTGACGACCTTCCGGGTCGGCGCGTGCAGCACCCGCACCGTCGCCGTACGGCCCGCGACCTCGCCCTTCGGCCTCCACGCCGCCGCGTACGCCGACGACCGCAGGTCGAGCACCAGCCCGTCCCCGGCCGCCTCGGGCAGCACGGACGCCATGGGCGTACGCCAGTACGCGCCCAGCGCCCCGAGCCCCGGCAGCTTCACCCCCATCGAGCAGCGGTACGACGGAATCCGGTCGTCCACCCGGACCGCGCCCCACAGCCCGGAGAACACCAGCAGCCACTGCCGGGCCCGTTCCCGGGCCGCCTCGTCCAGTGAGGCGAGCCCCAGCGCGTCGTACAGCACACCGGTGTAGACCTCCCCGGCCGGGCGGGCGCCCGCCGTCGGCAGCGCGGCGTTCTTCGCGACCTCGCCCCGCAGCCCCTCGCTCAGGCCCAGCACCTCACGGGCCTTCTCCTCGTCGCCCCGGCACAGCTCGACGAGCTCGTCGAACACCGCGGCCCGCGCTGCGGAGAGCCCCGGCAGCGACAGCGACTCCGGCTTGAGCGGCGCCCCGGGGCCGGAAGCGGCCTTGCCCTCCGACGGCGGCAACAGCACGAGCACGGTGGTTCTCCTCTACGTACGCATGGGAAAGGGGGTGCGGCCCCCGCGCCAGGGTAGTCGGGTCGCCGCCACGACCGAGCCGCCATACGCTCGGTCCATGCCCCGCCGTCAGATGCGTGTGATCTGCTCAGCCGAGGCCCCGCTGCGCGCCGCCCTGCGCGAGCTGCGCACCACGCTCCACGTGCCGCAGGACTTTCCGGACGCGGTCCTCGCGGAGGCGGAGCAAGCGGCGCGGGAGCCCCGCCTGCCGGACCGGGACGCGACGGACATCCCGTTCTTCACCATCGACCCGCCCACGTCCACCGACCTGGACCAGGCGATGCACCTGGAGCGGCGGGCGGGTGGCGGCTACCGCGTCCACTACGCCATCGCCGATGTCGCCGCCTTCGTACGGCCCGGCGGGCGCGTCGACACCGAGGCGCACCGCCGCGCGCTGACCCTCTACTTCCCGGACGAGAAGGTGCCGCTGCATCCCACGGTGCTCTCCGAGGGCGTGGCCAGCCTCCTGCCCGGCCGGACCGCCCCCGCGCTGCTGTGGACGATCGACCTGGACGCGGACGGGGCGACGGTCCGGTCCGACGTCCGCCGCGCCCTCGTCCGCAGCCGCGCCAAGCTGGACTACGCGGGCGTACAGCGGCAGATCGACGCGGGCACCGCCGAGGAGCCCCTCGCGCTGCTCAAGGACATCGGGCTGCTGCGCGAGCGGCTGGAGGTCGAGCGGGGCGGGATCTCCCTCGACGTGCCCGAGCAGGAGATCGTGCAGCGCGACGGTTCGTACAGCCTCCAGTACCGCGTGCCGCTGCCCGCGGACGGCTGGAACGCCCAGGTCTCGCTGCTGACGGGCATGGTGGCGGCCGACCTCATGACCTCTGCGGGCACCGGCGTCCTGCGCACCCTGCCGACCGCCCCCGACGGCGCCGTCGCCAGGCTGCGCCGCACGGCGAAGGCACTGCGCATCGACTGGCCGCACCACGTCTCGTACGCGGAGGTCGTCCGCTCGCTGGACCCGTCGAACCACCGCCACGCCGCCTTCCTCCAGGAATGCACGACGCTGCTGCGCGGCGCCGGGTACACCGCGTTCACCGGCGGTCACATCCCCGAGCCCGCGATCCACGCCGCCGTCGCGGCCGCGTACACGCACTGCACGGCCCCGCTGCGCCGGCTCGTCGACCGTTACACGGGCGAGCTGTGCCTGGCGGCCGTCGCCGGGCAGGAGCCGCCGGAGTGGGTGCGGGAGGCGCTGGACGTCCTGCCGAAGGAGATGGCCGAGGGGGCGCGGCGCGCCAACACGGTCGAGCGGGAGTCCGTCGACATCGTCGAGGCGGCGCTGCTGAGCGGGCGGGTCGGTGACGTGTTCGACGCGTTCGTGGTGGACGTACGGGAGGAGGAGCCGGACATCGGCACGGTCCAGCTGCTCGACCCGGCGGTGGTGGCCCGGGTCGAGGGCGGCGGGGCGGAACTGCCGCTGGGGGAGGAGCTGCGGGTGCGGCTCATCCAGTCGGCTCCGGGGTCGGCGAAGGTGCGCTTCGCGCCCGCGTGAGGGCGCCCAGGAGAGCCCGCGCATCGTCCGCGTGGCACCGTACGGTACGGACCTGACGCTCCCGGCCCAGCAGTCCCACGACGGTGACGGGCTCGGACAGCTCCAGGGTGATCGACGTCTGCGAGCCCACCGCCAGGTTCATGACGCCCTCCTCGTTCTTGGTGTGCGTGAAGAGCAGCTCGTAGGAGACGGAGGCGATCCGGTCGAGCGGGATGCGCAGATCTACGTGCGCGGCCTGGCGCAGCCGCAGGGTGTCCGCGGAGAGGAGGTGGGGGCGGGTGACGGAGGCCGCGTGCAGGCCGAGGACGAAGAGGACGGTGTACACGTCGAGGACCAGGACGATCGCGTGCACGAAGGGCCAGTCGCCGAGCAGGTACGACATCCCGATCGTCTCGACCAGGCAGACGAAGGCGAAGCCGTAGAAGAGGGCGGCCTGGTCGCGGGCGTGGCCGAAGGACCGGTCGCCCGGACCGACGCCGTCGCGCCGCCGGGCCGTCCACAGGACGAGGCTCCACAGCAGCCGCACCTCGTGCCCGATGAGCCGGAGCACCGGCTCGGGCACCAGCTCGCGGACGGCTTCGCGGTTCGTGAGGCCCTGTCGGCGCAGGCGCAGGAACACGGCGGCCTCGGCCAGCAGGAGCACGAGCATGGCGGCCTCGGCGGCGACGAGGACGGGCACGGGCAGCCGTATGCCCGCCACCAGACAGACCGCGAGCACGAGTTCGGCGGGCAGCACGGCGTACGCCACCCCGCGCAGCAGCCGCCTCACCGCACACGCTCCACGACGAGGCGCAGCGCACGGCGTACGACCTCGGCCTGGGCGGGGGCGAACTCGGCGTAGAAGGCGTCCACGAACGCGCCTTCCGGCATGGTCTCGGCGCCCTTCAGCTGCGCCGCCACCTCGTCGGGCAGCAGCCCGGCCAGAGTCCGTGCGGCCTCGTCCACCCGGGGGTCGGCGGGCTCCGCGTCGGCGAGCGCGTCGAGCATCGCGTACACCTCGTGCGCACGCTCCACGGCGCCGGGCGCCTCGGTCACCGTCCGCAGCCCGGCCATGAACCTCTCCCGTTCCTCGGCGGGCATGACGGTGTCGAACAGGGCGAGCATCTCGCGGTCCTTGGCCGCCATCGCGGACTCGGGCACCTCGGGGACGTTCGCGAGCAGCGCCGCCAGCTGCGGCGACACGGGCCCCTCGGCGGGCAGCCGCCCGCCCCGCGCCTGGTCGAGCAGCACGGACAGCCGCCGGCGCCGCTCGTCCAGCTCCGCCCGCTGCCGGGCGAGATCCTCGTCCAGCTCCTCCAGCACCTCGACGAGCTCCCGCCCGGCGTCATCGGCGAGCACGTCGCGCACCTCGTCCAGCCCGAGGCCGAGCTCGGTGAGCCGCCTGACGCGTGCGAGCAGGACGACGTCACGGAGCGAGTAGTCCCGGTAGCCGTTGGCCCGGCGCTCGGGCTCGGGCAGCAGCCCGAGGTGGTGGTAGTGCCTGATGGCCCGTGTGGTCACCCCGACCAGCGAGGCGATCTCTCCGATCTGCATGGCCTCAGTAGAAACCCTGACGCTGCGGCAAGGTCAAGCGTGACCGCGCTCCGGCGGGAATGCCTCCCGCGTCCGTGATCGTGTGCCACGATCGGGGGAAGTACTCCCCATCTCAAGGACGGTCGGTGCAGCGATGTCCCAGCCTGGCGAGCGACCGAGGAAGGAGCGCGACATGACTGCCATGCCGCATGAACCGCTCACGCAGGCGGATGTCCTGCTGGAGGGCTTCCTGGCGCTGAACACGCCGGAGGGCTTCCGTGCGGAGCTGATCGAGGGGGAGATCGTTGTGACACCGCCGCCGGACGGGGACCACGAGGACTACATCAACCTGATCGTGAAGCAGGTGATCAGGCGCTCGCGCACCGACATGGACTTCTCCGGGAACAAGGGCCTCAAACTACAGAGCGCCCCCGACTGCTCGAAGGACCACGTCATCCCCGACGGTACCTTCGCGCCCACGGAGCTGCGTCTGTACCGCGGTGCCGACCCATGGATGCCGGGCGACGGAGTGGCCATGGTCATGGAGGTGACCTCCACGAGGCCGACCGTCGACCGTGAGACCAAGCGCCGCTGCTATGCGCGCGGGGGCATCCCCCTCTATCTGCTCATCGACCGGGACGCTTCCTCGCTCACGCTGTTCAGTGAGCCGGAGGACAGCGACTACCTGCAGCGGCGCACGATCCACTTCGGCAAGATCCTGCCGCTTCCCGAGCCGTTCGCGTTCGACCTGGACACCGGCGACTTCGTCTGAGGGGCGGCGGGCTTTGGCCCCCCGCCCTCCGGGTAGCATGGTCGTCACGGCAGACGAGCCGGGCGGACGGCCGCGACGGGGTTTCGACCCCGCCGAGGAACGTCCGGGCTCCACAGGGCAGGGTGGTGGCTAACGGCCACCCGGGGTGACCCGCGGGACAGTGCCACAGAAAACAGACCGCCGGGGACCTCGGTCCTCGGTAAGGGTGAAACGGTGGTGTAAGAGACCACCAGCGCCTGAGGTGACTTAGGCGGCTAGGTAAACCCCACCCGGAGCAAGGTCAAGAGGGGCCGCCGCGAGGCGGCCCTGCGCGGACGTTCGAGGGCTGCCCGCCCGAGTCCGCGGGTAGACCGCACGAGGCCGGTGGCAACACCGGTCCTAGATGGATGGCCGTCTCCCCGACGACCGCGAGGTCCCGGGGAACAGAACCCGGCGTACAGCCCGACTCGTCTGCCCCCACCTGCGGCTTTGCCTCGGGAAGGGCCTTTGACCTGCATCGGAGGCCCTTTCCGGTCTTTCGGGGGCTTGCCGCGTTAGGCGGCGGAAAGTCCCTCGGAAGTCCCTCGGACAGCACTGAAAGTCCCTGAAAAATCCCTGGCGCGGAGGCGCGGGCGAAGCCTCTGAGCTGGTTCGGATCGCTGGGGCATGACGCTGTTGCTCAACCCTCGCGGCTTTGAAACTGCCGCGAGGTGGAACGTGGTCTGCGGTGGACAGGGAAGGGGCCCGGTCGTCATGCGCCGAGATCGATACCGGAGCCGGGGACTTCACCCTCGACGTTCAGGAGGAGAGCGTCCAGCCTCTGACGCTCCTCGGCAGGGTGACCGCTGCGCACAGTACGGGGGAGCCCGCTGTCGTGGAGAGTCGCCCAGAGGGCTAATTCTCCTGCAGCAGCGCCGAGCAACGATCAACGCGCACTTACAGTAGGAACATCCGCCGTGCTCGCTGGCCCGTTGCGTTGCAGGCGGAAGGGGGGGGAAGAGCGAGGATGTCGAAGCGCACCCGACGCGCAGCCGTGCTTGCTGCTGAACAGCGTGCGGTCGACCACGCGTATTCCTGCCTGGAACGGGCCCGGCAGGAAGTGTCGGAGCTGAGCGGCCTCGATGTCGCGGCCAGCGGCAAGGACTCCATCGACGCCCGGCGGACCTGGGAGCGGGAGCTGGCGTCGCTCGACATCGGAGGCAAGTCCCTCGTCTTCATGAGGGCCGATGTCGACGAGGGCGAGGGCCGTGAGACGTTCTACGTTGGGCGGCGCGTGGTGCGCGATGAGCAGCGGAATCCCGTCGTGGTCTCCTGGAGTTCGCAGGCCGCGGTGAACTGGAGGCTGACCAGCGAACGGGATCCGGGACAGGTGCGGCTGTTGCGCCAGATCATCTGCGATCAGCAGGTGGTCAAGCGCTATCTCGATCTCCACGGATCGGAAGCGGGACCACCGGCGGTACCGGAGATACCGGTGGCACCGCTCGCCACTGACGCGTCGGCCACAGCGACCGAGGAACCAGCGTGGCGTGATCCGCTCCTTGACGAGATGGACCGTGCGCGTGACGGCTCGATGCACGACATCGTCGAGACGATCCAGCGGGAACAGCTCCGGCTCGTGGCGGAGGAGCCTGCGGGCGTGCTCGTGATCCAGGGCGGTCCGGGCACGGGCAAGACGGCGGTCGGCCTGCACCGCGTGACCTGGCTGCTGGACAATAAGCACCGGACCGCCAAGGAAATCCTCGTCATCGGCCCCAATCGGGGATTCCTCGACTACGTGGGCGTCACCCTGTCCGAACTCGGTAGCGACGACGTGTCGATGCTCGAACTTCCCGCGCTCTGGACGGCGGCAGCGTCGCCCCGAGATCCCCGTCCAACCGCCGCGGTGAAGGCCGATCCGAGGATGGCCGCGGTGCTGCGCAGGGCCGTCGACTGCGAGACGACGAGCTCGGTGGAACGGCTGACCGCGCTCGTGGGCGGGCCGGTCTTCACCTTCGAGGTGAACCGCCGCGAAGTCGTTGTCCCTGTGGAGGAGATAGCGGAGATCGCTGCTGCGGCGCTGGCCGGCGACAGTCCGTACCAGGTGCGTCGGGAGCGCTGCACACAGCGGATCACGCAGCACCTGACCGATGTCTACGTCGGGCTGCTGCCAGGCCCTGCCGACATCGACTACCTGGCCGAGACGGCCAGGGCCCGCCCCGTCGTACGCCTCCTCAAGCGGATCTGCCCCAGCCTTGCGGCCCAGGACATTCTGCGGGGCCTGTTCTCCGGCGGGGCCACCCTCAGCCGGGCCGCCGAGGGCATTCTGTCGGCCGCCGAACAGGACCTGCTCACAGCACCCCGCCAGGGAGCCGGTCCGGGGAGCCGTACGGCGCGCTCGCGGACGGAACTGAGCCGCGAAGACCTGGTCCTTCTCGATGAGCTGGAGTACGCACTGGGCGGACGCCCCCAGAAGGTTTACGGGCACCTGGTCATCGACGAAGCGCAGGACGTCACGCCGATGGAGGCCAGGGCCCTGGCACGGCGCTGCCCCAGCGGTTCGATGACGGTGCTCGGCGACCTCGCGCAGTCGACCGGGCCCTACCTCCACCAGGACTGGGACGGGCTCGGGGTGGTGCTCGCCGGCCAGGGCGGATGGCGGGTCACCCAACTGCTCACGGGGTTCCGCGTACCAGGAGAGGTCATGGCCTTCGTGGCCCGGCTGGGCGAGCACTGCGCGCCCGGCGTGACAGTGCCCGACTCGGTGCGCGACACGGGCGCGGGCGTCACCGTGATCCAGGGGGCGGAGGTAGGCACTCTGGCCGCCGAGGCCGTGGCACGGCTACGGGCGAGCGCACCTGCCGGAGCGGATGAACGCTCGATCGGCGTGATCGTGCCGCCGGGCGGCGAGTGGGCTAGCGGTATCGCGCGCGCGCTCGGTTCGGAGAGTCTCGGGAACCTTGCCGTCCTCACCCCGGCTGAGGCGAAGGGTCTCGAGTTCGACCACGTCGTCGTGGTGGAGCCTGCCGAGATCGTCACAGACGAGGCTGTCGGCCTGAGGCATTTGTATGTCGCGCTGACGCGGTGTACCCAGTCGCTGACCGTCGTCCACACCCTGCCCCTGCCCCCGCAGATCGGAGGCCCGGACCGCGTTCCCGCCCCCACTGCCGCATCCGCTCCTTCGCCGTCCCCTCGTGAGGCGGAGGGCTCGGTCGCGGATCCTGCGGCGAGCCTGTGCAGCAGGTACTTCGCTGACGGGACTCCGTGCACCCATTCCACTCACCACCCAGACAAGTGGTGCAGGACGGCCCCCTGCGGGGGCTTCCGCACGGCTGAACCGGTGGTCGTGGCCCAGCCCCGGCGGCTTGCTGCAATCGTCGGTGTGCAGGACCAGGGCCGTCTCAACCTCGATGCGCGGCAGCGTGCCGCCGTGCGGGTCAGCTCGGGGGCGTGCGGGGCCTTTGTCGTACGGCACCGGGGCGGCCTACGCGAAGCGGCGGTGGAATTGCACACCATGCTGGCCTCGTTCGTCGAGCGGGCCCGGCACCTGCGCGCAGCAGACGGCACCTGGGTGCTAGACCTCGCGGGATTCCGCATCGTGCTCAGTCCCGAGGCCGACACGATCACGGGCTACGACGCGGTGCACGCGGAGCGGAGCTTCGCGCAGTTCGAGGAGGGCGTCGCGTCCCGGGTGGGTAAGGACGCCCGGGCCGCGCGGAGATCGGCGCTGACCGCGCCGGTGAGGGAGAGCGGACCACTGCTCGGTGCCGAGGAACCGGTCCGCCTACTCGACGCAGAAGCGGTGCACGCCACCGCCTCGGCCTGCGCCGGATACGAGCGGGTGGGGCAGATTCGCGGCATGGCCGATGAAACCTTCGTACGTGCGATGCGTGGAGCGCTCGCCGATGATCTGCGGACTGCGGATATCGAGTTGTTCGAGACCCGTGTCATCGTCAAAGGCAGCCACTTCCAGTGGCGGCTCTCGCCCGACGGCCGCTCCCTGCTGACCGTGCGCGAACCCGGTACGGACTACCGCAGACCGCCGGCCGTCACCGACTCCCTTCCCGAGCCCCGAAGGACGACCATGTCCCCCACCGACCCGGCACCCCTGCTCGTCGAAGAGGAGCAGGCGAAGGAAGACCAGCCGGCCGCAGCGAGCAGCGGCCTGGAACACCTGGTGGCCGCCCGCACGGTGGCGGCGCGGTCGGACCGGTCCCACGAAGCGCTCCGGCACCGCCTGCTCGCCGACCTCTACGACAGTGCGTCGGAGGTCGGGGAGAGCGCCTTCGTGGACGCCTGGTGCACGCGGGCTGACGGCACTGTGCTCTTCGACGTACTGGGCAGCGAGGACAGCACGTACCCGTCCATCAGGGAGTCAGTGCTCCACCTCATGGAGGTGTCCCACCTGCGTACGGAAGGCCAGGCGGAGTTCCTCGTCGTCGTGTTGGGCGGCGAACCGGCGGAGCCATGGGTGGTTGACGCGGTCGACGGCGCTTTCAGCGTGCTCCTCACCTGGCGAGCCGACGGGACCTGGGCTGGGCCGGGCGCGCGGCACATCGCGCCCTAGCGAGGGTGCCTGCCGCCACCAGAGAAGACCTGTCAAAATACGACGCAGGTTTCGAACGCGGGAGACGAGCGGGGCGCATGGGGAACGAGGACGCTTCGGCCGATCGGATCGGTGGATTCGGAGCGGGGGCACCGCCGTTTACGGAGTCGATGACACGCGCTGAGATGGTCGAGGCGTGGCGGGCGCGGCGGTCCGCCCGACGTTCCGCCGCGATCACCAGTTCCGGAGGCGTGGTCGACGGATTCGCGTTGCGCAAGTGGCGCAGGGCCGGGGTCTTCGGTGCGGAGGCGGTGGCGCGTGTCGAGGATGTGCTGCGCGGGCTGCTGGAGTCCACGAACGCCGAGGACGAAACCCTGCGGTGGGGCGCCGACACCATTCGTGCCTGTCTGGACGGACAGCCGATACCCCAACTTGTCCACGCCGTTAAGGCCCTGCTCGAAGCCGTCGAACCGGGCCGGGCCGTCGAGCAGACCGCCGCCGTGCTCTCCGCCGTCTACGAAGTCGGCCTGCCCTGGCTCTCCCCGGCTGGTGAGCGCCGACTCGCGGTGATCATGGGAGCGGTCCCGGCGGCTGACCTCGGCACGGACAACATCCCCCGCGGTGCCGAGGCGGATCCCACCGGGGCTTTCGCGCTTCAGCAGGCTCTCGCCCGGAGGAACCTGAAAGAGCTGTCCACGCACCATCTGGGGGCCATCGTCCCCTGGGCGCCCCTCGGCATCATCGACGACCTGATCGAGGCAGGCGTATTGGACCGCGGCCATCAGCCGTGGGCCCTGCGGGCGGACGCCGGCGAACAGCGTTACCTTCTCGCCAGGCTCGCACCGGAGAAGACGGATGCCGCCCTTGCTCGCTCGCTCGGCTGGGACGAGCCCGGCGAGCGGGAGGCGTTCCTGGCGGGCGACCCGGTCCAGCCGGCACCGGGCAGCCTCTACGACCTGCTCCTGCGTGTCGCGGATGGTGAGACGGACGTCCTCAAGGAACTCGAGAGGCTGCTGCCTCGCGAGCTGGTGCTTCGCCTGCGCAAGGTGCGCGATGGCGCTGTCACGGGCTCCTGGGACCCGGACATCCCCGCCGACCGCGGGCTGTGGCGGCTGATGTGCTCCCTGTGGGAGCCGAGGGTCGCGGTAAATCCGGCGCGCGGGCCGTTCTACGCCCTCGTGGCGCTGCGGCACGCCTACGACCTGATCTGCCAGGGCGAGAGGAAGAAAGCCCAGGCACAGGTAGACAAGCTCGTCGATCACGAAGGCGCGTCAGCCGAGCACGCGGCCGAGGCGTGGAACATGTTCGCCTACCTTGCTCTGCTCAATGAAGATCTCGACCTTGCCTACGTCTCCCTGGCGCGCGTCGCCCGAACCGACCGGCGGGTCGAGGAGAACCTGGCTCTGTTGGACCGTCGGCGGGGGACTAGGCGCAACGATCGGGACCAGCCCGCCAACCCGTATCTGGAGCTGGGGCTGCCACACAAGAGTGAGCAGTGGAAGCACCAGTGGCGCGAGCGCAGGCGGGCCGACCGGGACGACCTCGACCTGGCGGCGCAGGCCAACTGGGCGAAGCGCCGGATTGAGCAGGCCGAACGGACCGAGGACTGGTCCGACTTCTTCGTGCTGCCGCTGGATCCTGCGTCCCTGCGACTGCCCACGGTGCGACCGAGCTCCTTGACGCCGGGACCCGTCGCGATGCCGCGCCGGACCACGCACCGGGCCGACGCTGACCTCGCGGCGATACGCGACCGCGCGATCGCCGATCTTCTCCCCACCCTGCTGACTGCGCCCCGGCGCCCCGATCACGACCACAGGACGACTTCATGAGCAGCAAGTCCGCACGCCGCAATGGCAGCCCGAACGCGGCCGGACAGGCCAAGAAGCCCACGGGGCGGACCCGACGCAAGGAGAACCAGGAGTTCGCGGCGGACATGAAACTGCGCACCCTCAGGCCGGAGGAACTCCTTCATCCGGCGCAGCTCCTCGCCCGATTCACCGAGCGAGCTTCGGAGCTGATCGCGCAGCTTCCGCAGGACGCCCGTCCGACCCCCGCCACAGTGAACGCGGCGCTGCGTCAGGGGGTGCTGGAGGCATTCAGGACACGGGATGAGCACATTGCGCGGTTGGTCGAGACCGACGTCCTCGCGAGCACGCCCGAACAGGGAGCGAAGGCCATCCGCCGGGCGGTGCGCGCCTCCCTCATCGACATGGGAGTCCGAGTGGTCGAGGAGGCCGACGAGCAGGAGCTCTTCGTCGTCGTCGAGGGCGAAGGCGAGGGCTTCGAGCTGCTCCGGCCGGCCTACGTGGACCAGGCGACGGACAAGCTGCTGCTCGCCGGCCAACTCCGCCGCATCCCAGCCCCGAGGACCCTGACGGAGCGGGACGGGACCCGTGCGGCGGACGTGCGGGGAGACGATGCCAAGTGACCTCGACAGGAATCGACTTCGGTACGACCAATTCTGTCGTGGCCCAGTGGCAGGGCGATGACGCCGAGGTACTGCCACTCGACGCCCACCATATCGATGCCGACTGGCGGCGGCCCGGGTTTGAGCAGCTCTTCCCCTCGGTCGTGGGTGTTAGTTCGCTTCGGCGCGGCCCTTTGTTCGGCTGGGAGGCCAAGCTCCGCTCCGAGGAGGCGGCCGAAGCCTGTAAGCGTCTCCTCAAGAGCGACGAGTACGTGACCATCCAGGGCAGGCGCTTCGCGGCGACCACCGTCGCGGCGGGTGTATTCACCGCCATGCGCGATGGCGCCCAGCACAACCTCACCGACATCGATCGCGCCGTCATTACTGTGCCCGCCAACGCGACGGGCGCCGCCCGGTATCGGACCAGGGCAGCGGCGCGGTTCGCCGGCATCGAGGTCCAGGCTCTGCTCAACGAGCCGACAGCGGCTGCCATCTCGTACGTCCACGACTTCCGCGAGGACTCCCAGATCCTGGTCTTCGACTGGGGCGGCGGCACCATCGATGTGACCGTGCTCGACTACTCGGACGGGTTCTTCGAGGAGCGCGCGTCACGCGGAGTGACAGAGCTTGGCGGCCTGGAGATCGACCGGCGGCTGCGTGAACTCGTGCTCGAGCGAGCGCCTGCGCGCAGGGCCTGGACTCCGGCACAGGAGCGCCAGTTCCGGCTGGACGTGGAGCGGAACAAGATCCTGCTTTCCTCCCAGCCGTCCGTCACGGTGGTCACCCCCGACGGTGTTGGCGTCGAGATCCACCAGGGCGAACTGGAGGAGGCGATCGGCGACCTCGTCGACCGCGCCCTCGGGCCTGTGGAGCAGTGCTTGAAGGACCTGCACATGGCCCCGCTCGACGTGGACGAGATCCTCATGATCGGCGGAACGAGCCAGATCCCCAGCGTGCGGGCCGCAGTCGCCGAGGCACTCCAGACGGAGCCCGTGCCCACCGAACTGTGCGATCCGATGACAGCGGTCGCGCGCGGCGCGTCGATCGCGGCGGCTGTGCTCGCTGGTGAGACCGAAGGAGTCATCCAGGTCGCCACCAGCCATGCCCTCGGCACGATGGTCAAAGACTCCTCGGGACGCAAGCGGTTCAGCCAGATCATCCCCAGGAACTCGCCGCTGCCCTGGAAGGAGCGCAAGAGCTACACGCCGCAGAAGGACCACGCGCGCAAGCTGTCCGTGGAGATCTGGGAGGGCGACCCGGACAAGGAGCTCGCCCACAGCGACAACGTGCAGCTCACCGAACTCACCCTCGCGTACCCCACGCCGCGGGTCCGCGACGAGTCCCGCTTCGACCTGGAGTACACGTACGACGCCAACGGCCTGCTCCACGTCAAGGCCACCCTGGAGTACACCGGCGAGGTCGTGGTCGACCAAGAGGTCGAGAGCTTCGGTTCGGGTGGCCCCACGCCCGAGGTACGAGAGGAGCTGGAGCGCCTCCTGAAGGGCAACTCGAATCCGGACCCCCTCAGGACGGCAGCCTCGGCAGCAGGCGCCCGCCCCGTTCCCGCGCCTCCGAAGGCGCGTCCGGTGCCGCTCGCCGGTGGCCCGCACACTCTGGTCGTCGACGGCTCCAACCTCGCCTGGATCGGTCATTCACCGGTCCGCCCGGGGGTCTACGAAGATGACGATCACCCGAGTTTCTCTCAGCTTCAGGCCGCTCGGACGGCGCTGGCCAAGAAGTACCCGCAGGCCGACATTCATGTCGTGGTCGACGCCAGCTTCCGGCACAAGGTCGCGGACTCGGAACGTGAGGCTGTGGAGGCCGCCCTCAGCAAGGGGGACATCATCCAGCCGCCAGCCGGCACCGAGGGCAAGGGCGATGCCCTCGTGGCAGTCATCGCGGACGAGTCCGGCGCGATGGTCGTGACGAACGACAACTTCGCAGAGCTGCAAGGCCGCTATCCGTGGCTTCGAGAGAAAGGCAGGGTTCTGGGCGCCACCTGCTCCAAAGGGGTCTGGTTCTTCACCGAACGTACCTGCGTGGCGCCGCGGGGACGGGGGTAAGGGGGAACCCGGTGTGTTGGCGGTGCCCCCAGCGATTCGGTCTCCTAACCAGAACGGTGCCTACCCACACGGGTGGGTAGGCACCGGGTCTCGGGCTCAGACTTCGATGCGGGCGACCTTACGGCCGACCTTGAGGTACAGCTCCGTGCTGTCGGGTGCCCCGACCTCGCACACGACCACGTCGAGCGTCTGCTGCACGGATGCCTCCGTGAGCTGCGTGGCCTGCTGGTCTCCGTCTGATTCGCGGATGAGGCGGAGACCTTTCCGCTGAGCCACGCGGCGCACGGCGGAGATGCTGGGCGCGACGTCCAGCATGCGGCTGATCAGCGCCCCGAGCGTGTCCTCGGCGTGGTCCTTCAGGGAGACGACGGGGAGGTTCTGGGTGTCCCCGAAGGAGCGCTTGGAGAAGCGAGCCGTGAACTCCGCGCGGGCGGCGGCAGCAGCGTCCAGGCCAGAGCTGTTCGACTGAACAACGCTGCGGAGCCGCGCGTGTCAGGACCACAGTCGGATTCCTCAGAGCCAACGTTCTGAGGTGCCCATGCTCCAGAGACACATCCGCTGGTGTGTCACCGCGCTCCTCGCTCTCGTCACCCTGGCGCACTCAGCACCCAGCCAGGCAGCCGACCCAGCCATTGAGTGCGCGACAGCCGCCCTGTACGTTCAGAACGGTCATCTCACCGAGGCGGCAGCCCTCTACACGCCCGCTGCGGGCGAGACTCCTCTCCCTTGCTCGGCCGCTGGCTTGAAAGACGTCAGCGACAAGCGAATGAAGGCCCGGGACTTCGCGGTCAAAGGCCAGAAGAAGCTCCGAGCCGGTGAACCGGAAGAAGCCAGATTCGAGTTCGGCGAAGCCCTGAAATCGGACGTGGGAAACACCGAGGCACTCGATGGGCTGGCGGAGATCGATGCTCAGGAAGTCCGCTCGGCAGAGCGGAGGTGGAACCGCTTCTACAACGACTGGATCGTCCCGGCACTTCAACTCATCGTGCCGTTCGCCATCACTTTCGTCGTCCTGCTGTCCCTGAGCGGGTTGCTCTCCCGATGGCTTGTCGGGGTCGACTCGGTGGCCTGGCCAAGAGAAGTACGCAAGCCTCTGGGAATCGTCGGGTGGGTCCTGCTGGCCGGCACGGCAGCGATGCTGCCCGTATACACCATGTTCCCCTTCGAACCTGAAGCGCTCGTGCCCAAACCATCCTTCTGGTCGTTGTTCGCCCTGCTGCTCTCCGCCCCGATCTCTGTGGCAGCGGCAGACCTGTTGTCCCGCGAGTGGAGGCGCCCCTGCAGCTGGGTCCACTGGCTCCGATTCCTGACGTGCATGGTAGGCCTTGGCATTATCGGGCTGCTCGTCACCGCACTGTTGCCTGATGGTCCGGAGCGAGAACAGCGCTGGCTCATCGCCGCATACGCGCTTCTCGCGGCCTACGCAGTGCTCCTCGCAGCAACAGTGCACGGTCAGAATCGGGTCTGCCGCACGATCGGGTGACATCTGAAGTGGCTTGCCCTGTGGGGCAGGTGGGAAGGATGTCGCTGTGCCCAAGCCCTATCCGGAAGAGT
>NZ_JBEPDM010000059.1:0-34657 GCF_040300305.1 Streptomyces sp. NPDC000410 | reverse complement strand
GCCTTCCTCGCCGACACGGTGCGCGCCGGCGGACTCGCCCATGCCGCGGAGCTGCCCGAGCCCCTGCCCCGCCCGGAGGCGGCCGACCTCGTACGGGAGTGGCTGCGGGCCGGCACCGAAATCGAGGGCGGGACCGCCGCCGACGACACCGCGGCCACCTGGCTGCGCGCCGTCGCGACCATCATCGAACTGAAACAGCTGAACCGGGCGCGAGGCCGGAGTATGTGATCTGACTGGCCGATCCGAGTACGGCGGGCGGCGGGTGTGGCGCAGTGCGCCGTCCCGGATTGCCGACTTGGTGACTTGGTGACCGCCCCGGCGGCATGGCACAGATGCCCTGGCGCCCGTTCGGAAGGTGTGGAGCCGGGGAGATTCCTCGGGACTCCGCGACGAGGTGCAGGGCCAACTGATCATTTCAGGATGAGTTCACCTGTAGGGCTTGGCGGTTGGGCCTGGGGACGGCGAAGTTCCGCAGATGTCGGATGTCCGGGCTCTCAAAGGGGGGCTCCCACCGGACCTTCGCCGGTCGACCGCGCACGTCCGTGGCAGCCTGCAGGGACCAGCCGGCCTGTGACGACTTCCTGCACGTCAACGGTCGACTCGCCATCCGTCATCACCGACGCAGGTTATCCGCCGAGGACACACCAACGACCGGTCACGGAGACAGGCTCTAGTCCGTACCGGCGGGGCGGGGCGGGGCGGGCGCAGGGCGTGTGGCGCCCGCCGGAGCCGTGGGCGCTGCCACCCTCGTCGTCCATGGATGTCAGTACCTTCTACGCCCTCTTCTCCGCCACCTGCTTCACGCTGGTCGGCCTGTGGTGGAACGTCGTCCAGAGCCATGCCGACTGGATGCGCGACCCCGCCCTGCGCCGCGTCGTCGGCGGGATCTATCTGTCCTTCCTGCTGCCCGCCCTGATGGGCTTGTTCGCCCAGGTCGGCGGCACCGAACAGCCGCAGTTCTGGCGGGCGGCCTTCATTGCCCTCGCCGTGGTCGGCTGCGGGTGCACCCTGCGGCTGCTGGCCCGCGCCCGCGGTCACCACTTCGTCACCTGGCAGCAGGCCGGCGCCGCAGTGCTCTACGCCCTGATCGCCGTCGTCGGCGCCTTCCCCGAACTCGCCCTCCGCCTCGGGCTGCGCCCCATCCAGGCCGAGGCCCTCATGCTGATCGCCCTGATCGCCCTGGGTCACGCCCTGGTCTGGCGATTCATGGCGGGAGAGGGCCGCGCCGCCGAGAGCTAGAGCACGGACATCTCCGTCGGCGCGCGATCCGTGCCGTCATCCGTCAGCCGTGCGACCAGGTCGGGCACCGCCTGCGACGGGGCCGGGCAGGAGGTCGCCTGCTCGGCTTCGATGCCGAGGCATCAGGCCGCGGTCACGCCTGCGACAACCACTGCCCGGACCTGCCCATACATGTACGGATGAACGTACCCGAGCCGGAGGTCATCGGTAGGCATGGGAGTTCAGCCTCCGCCTCGCCGAAGGAATGGCGGACCGGGGAACCTTCGAACCGGAAACCCTCCAGGACCGCAAGGCCGTCGCTCGCCTCTGCACGAGATGGCCCCTGGTCGTCGCGCCGGCCGGCGTTCATCGGTACGTCGACGTCGACGGCACCCCGCGAGCTCGAGAGGCGGGAGCAGTTGGGCGCGCTACCGGCGGCGCCGGACGGGATCAGCACCTATTGCGGAGCACGTTCGAACAAAAGAGCCCCCCACCTGCAACGACAGGAGGGCACCGGTGAGAGCCGGTGCCCTTCGTCGCGCGCGGCTGTTCCCCTCTGCCACCGAGGCGTACTCGATGGACGGAGGTCACGCGGATGCGGTCCCGTCGACGGGACCGGCGAGTACGCCTAGCTCAGCGTCTTCAGCGCCGCCGCGTCGTACGGCTTCAGCTCGTCGAAACGGTCCCCCAGAACCTTCGCCGCCCAGTGCGGGTCCTGGAGCAGGGCGCGGCCGACGGCGACCAGGTCGAACTCGTCACGCTCCATGCGGTCGAGCAGGTTGTCGATGCTCCCGACCTCGGCGCCCTCGCCCGCGAACGCGCGGATGAAGTCGCCGTCGAGGCCGACCGAGCCGACGGTGATGGTGGGCCTGCCGGTGAGCTTCTTGGTCCAGCCCGCCAGGTTCAGGTCCGAGCCTTCGAACTCCGGGAGCCAGTAGCGGCGGGTGGAGGCGTGGAACGCGTCGACGCCGGCCGCCGCGAGCGGGCTCAGGATCGCCTCCAGCTCCTCCGGTGTCTCGGCGAGCCTGCCGTCGTAGGCTTCCTGCTTCCACTGCGAGTAGCGGAAGATCACCGGGAAGTCGGGCGAGACCGCCTCGCGGACCGCGGCCACGATCTCGGCCGCGAACTTCGTACGGGCCACGTGGTCGCCGCCGTAGGCGTCGGTACGGCGGTTCGTCCGTGCCCACAGGAACTGGTCGAGGAGGTAGCCGTGGGCGCCGTGCAGTTCGACCCCGTCGAAGCCGATGCGCTCGGCGGCCGCGGCGGCCTCGGCGAAGGCGCCGATGACGTCGTCCAGGTCGCGCCGGGTCATCGCCTTGCCGGTGCCCTCGGTGCCGTCGACGCGGATGCCGGAGGGGCCGACCGCAGGGGCGTCGGGGTAGGGCGCCTCGCCCTGCTTGCGGACCATGCCGATGTGCCACAGCTGCGGGACGATCGTGCCGCCCACCGCGTGAACGGCCTCGGCGACCTCCGCCCACCCCGCCAGCTGCTCCTCACCGTGGAACCGGGGCACACGGTCGCTCTGCCCGGCCGACTCGTGACCGACGTAGGTCCCC
This sequence comes from Streptomyces sp. NPDC000410, assembly GCF_040300305.1. Taxonomy (NCBI): domain Bacteria; kingdom Bacillati; phylum Actinomycetota; class Actinomycetes; order Kitasatosporales; family Streptomycetaceae; genus Streptomyces; species Streptomyces sp. NPDC000410. The sequence continues at coordinate 31,883 of NZ_JBEPDM010000059.1, read as the reverse complement.
TCGGTGACGATCAGGCCCACACCCGCGGCGGCGCGACGGGCGTAGTACGACCGCACGTCCTCGCCGGGGACGCCGTCCGGGGAGAACATGCGCGTCATCGGCGCCATCACGATGCGATTCGGGACGGTAAGGCCGTTCAGCGCGACAGGCCGGGACAGGATCTCGGCCGCGCGGGAGGCGAAGGAGGCGGTGATGGTCTGCCCGGAGGGCCGTGCGGATGCCGAGTGCTGTGCCTGAGACACGGAAACCCTTTCCCAGCTGCTTAAGAACATGGAAGCTTGAGAACCTCAAGCAATATTTACGGTAGACGTTAATATTTGAGGTCGTCAAGTTTCTCGGCGTAAGGTGGATCACATGCCAGGACCCGCGCACGTCGGCACGGACCAGCTCATGGAGCTGCTCTCGGTGTCACTCGGCGTCTACTACGCCGACTTCAACGCCGCGGCCGCCCGCGACAAGCTCACGGCAAGCCAGGGCAAGACGCTCAGCGTGCTGCGCCACGGCCCCACCCCGATGCGCGCGCTCGCCGAGACGCTGGCCTGCGACGCCTCCAACATCACGGGCATCGTCGACCGCCTGGAAAAGCGCGGCCTGGTCCGCCGCGAGCCCAGCCCCGGCGACCGCCGCGTCAAGAACGTCGTCCTCACACCCGAGGGCGAGCACGCCATCGACACCATCCGCGCCAACATGCACACCACACTGGCGGGCCTGTCCACACTCGACGACAAGGACCGGGCCACCCTGTACGGCCTGCTGGACCGCGTCTTCACGGCCCGCCCCACGGACACCTGACGGGCCCGCGCCGCGGCTCGCCGAAGCCCGCAGCCGCGGGCGTCTGCGCTCCACCTTGTGGGCTCGGTTCCGGCGGATGCCGGCCCGGGACGGCCGAGTCGGCCGTCCGGTGGTCGTCAGGGTCGTCACGTCCCCGTTCGGTCGCTGGGATCGTGTACGGCAAGGCCGCGTCGAAGGGCACCGTCGTCACCACCGCGTCCAAACTCCCACCCGGCCGGCAGATACGCGACCTGGGTCGAGGCCCGGCCGGGAAAGTATGATCAGGCGATGTCTGACATGACCGAGACCACGCCCGGCTGGCTGAGCGAGGACGAGCTCGACACGGCCAGGGCCCGCATGCCCATCCTGTACGTCGAGGCCGTGCCCGTACGCGTGGACGACAGCGGCGAAGTCACCAGCATCGGACTGCTCCTGCGGATCGGCACGGACGGGACGATCAGCCGCACCCTGGTATCAGGCCGTGTCATGTACCACGAGCGGGTCCGTGACGCGCTGCTACGCCACTTGGAGAAGGACCTCGGCCCGGTGGCCCTGCCCCGCGTCCCTGCCTCCCTGCAGCCCTTCACTGTCGCCGAGTACTTCCCCACGGCGGGGATCACCCCGTTCCACGACCCTCGCCAGCACGCGGTGTCTCTGGCGTACATCGTGCCGGTGGCCGGCGACTGCCGCCCGCGACAGGACGCGCTGGACCTGGTCTGGTTCAGCCCGCAAGAAGCAGCCTCCCCGGCCCTGCAGAGCGAGATGCCGGGCGGCCACGGGATGCTGCTGAAACAGGCCCTCGCGCACGTGGGACACGCGTACTGAGCAAGCTGAAGGCCCGGCGGGGCAGTGCCACCTGGTACGACAAGACCCGGAGAGCCACCTCGCCGGCCTCCACCTGCGCGCCTCGCCGATCTGGATCAAAGGCCTCACCAGCGGCGACCCGTTGATCAGGACCGGCTCCGCACGCTAGCGCCGTCGTCCGTGTCCGCCCTGCCGTCCGCCCTTGTCCCCGCTGGGTCGTCTGCCCTTGGCCTTGCCCCTGCGCTTGCCCGGAGCCTGCGCCGGGCGCCCCTGCCAGTCGGTGCTGTCGTCCTCCGAGAAGCTGGCCGCATACGAGAGCGCGTGCTGGATCAGCAGCGACAACAGGCGCTTGGACTCCGCCGAGAGAAGCTCGCTCTGCCAGGGGCAGATCGAGTACCAGCCCTGGCCCGGATCCGTCAGGGGCGGGCGGGGCGCTGCGGGCACCAGGGGCTCGGCCGGCGCTTCGGGAAGACGTACCAGCAGCATGCCCATGCCCCAGGCGACGACCGCGGCGATGCCCTTGGCTGCAAGCACCGGCATCCCGAACGTCGGCAGGACGGGCCACTGGGGAGCAAGGTCCTCAAGTCTCTCGACCAGATTGGGGTGGGTATGCAGCTCCCACCCCTCGTAGACGTAGGCACCGTGCTCCTGCGGAACGCCCTGCTGCCGCAGCAGGTCGAGCAGCGCCGTGTTCTGAGGCAGGTCCGGCAGCAGCGTCATGTCTCGGCACACTACGCGCCGTTCAGCAGTGGGGGCAGTGGTGATGCTCCTCTCCAGCAAGTTCACCGGACCCGCACCATTCGCCAGCCATCAGCACCAGGCGATCGCCGCCTTCGTGCGTCCTGGCACGCTCGTCGCCCGCCCCGGCTGCCCTCCGGATGCAGAGCCAGGACCGGGCAGGGGCCTGCAGAGGCGGCATCTCGTCCATGGGCGGCATCAGCTGCCTCCAGTGGTGCGGGGACCCTGAGGCACAGGACCACTTCCGTGCGCGCCTCAGGGCGGCCGCTGTCAGTGGCTCCTGCCAGAATGCCTCCGTCACACCACGACGCAGGAGAGACCTATGGGTACCTGGGATGTCGGCCCCTTCGACAACGACACCGCCGCGGACTTCTGCGGCGACCTTGATGAGGCCGCCGCCGAGGAACGCGAGGGCATCATCCGCAGCACTCTCACAGGTGTGATCGACACCGTGGGCTACCTCGAAGCACCCGAATCCGAGGAGGCCGTAGCCGCGGCCGCCCTCGTCGCCGCGCAATGCCTCGGGGGTGAGCCTGCCGATCCCGTCTACGGACCGGAAGAGCCACTTCCTGACCTCACCGGCCTGCGTGATCTCGCCCTCCAGGCCCTCGACCGTGTCGTGACCGAGCCGTCCGAGTTGATAGACCTCTGGACCGAATCGGACGGCGGCCCCTGGCGCGCGACGATCAACCGGCTGCGGAACACGCTACTGCCGCGTGCTACGGGCGAACAGCTCCGCTTGAACTGACCACGCCTACAGCACCGTTGCCCGTTCCTCACCCGAAAGGCCCGGACGAGCCGGCAGGTGAACGTCCCTTTCTGGAGCAGCGCCGGAGTAGTGGCGAGGCCGGTCAGGCCACGTCGCGGACCACTACAAGCCGGACGGCAAGATGACGAAGCCGGAACACACCAAATACGCCGACCACCTGAAGAGCTTCACGGCAAGCATCGGAACAGTAAGATAGGACGACAGGCGTGGATTTCTCCGTAACTCCTGCACAGTTGGCTCAGGCCTACGGGCTGGGAAACGTCGTTTACTTCCCACAGAGCGGGATCACCGACTTCGATGCACGTTCGGCCAACTTCCTGAGCACTGTGGGGCTTCCGCATTCGGAAGTATTCGTCTCCCGGGAAAATGTCGCGGATCCCTACCCTGCGGATCTGGATGCGATCACCCTCGGCAGCCGTTTCCACCACTACGGCATGTCCTGTCCGGCGGAGAGCCGGTCCTGGTGGATGCTCGGCTACCTTTTCACGTCCCTCGTGGCCATGGATCCGACGTCGGGAAGGGTGTACGCGTTCCCGGAAGGATCCTCCGGCTACGCGGAACTCCATCGCGATGTCGAGTCCTTGGCACATGCGCTCATCGAATTACGCAAGCTTGAGATCGACCACGACAACGCTGTTGATCCCGAGGAGCTGTCAGCACGTTTCAAGCGGGTGGTGGGCGGCTTCGACCCCACCCCGTTCGCTGACGAGCAATCACAATGGAATCTCTCACTCGAGGAACTGGAACACGGAATATGGTGAGACCAATCCGCAGGTCGCACGGGGTCCAGCCCCCAGTAGGACGAGCGTCATGAACCGCCAGATTTCCCAAGGCGATCTGACTCAGCTTTATGGAGTGGAGGGTGTGGTGCTCTACCCCACCCCGGACCAAGGTCCACTTGATGCTGCGACCGCACAGTTCCTCGGGTCCGTCGGTCTGCCGCACGACAGGTTCTTCACCTCCCAGGCCGGCGTGTCGGGACGGGAGCGGGACCCATACGAATTGGGCCTTCTGTTTGCCCTCGACAAACACTACTGCCCTGAGGAGTCGCGCACTTGGCAAGTTCTGGGATACCTGCCCGCGGCACTCGTCACGCTCGATCCATCATCGGGAGCGGTGTACATCTTCCAGGAAGGCGTGCGTGATTACCAGCTCGCACACCGCGACGTCGCGGCGCTTGTGCACTGCCTGACCGAGTTCCGGAAGCTCGAAGACGCGTACAAGGCCACCCCCGAGCCTGATGTCGAGGATCTGGTCGGCACGTTCCGTGAAGCGGTCAATGCATTCGACCCAACGCCATTGAGTGACCCCGAGTCCGAATGGAACCGCATGCTCGAGGAAGTACTTGAGGAGATGTGGTAAATCGCTGAAGCGGACGGAACTCAAGACCTTCAGGGATCGACTCGGTGACCGCGAGTGGGCGTGGGGATCGCGGGCGCTGCCGGTGGGGCGCTGCCAGGTGAACGGTGTTGGGACGGATGGCCGCTTGCGGACCGGCTGGACGAGACGGCCGCGGGTGCTGGAGGAAGGCGCTACCTGCGCTTGCCCGGTGGGACGGACAACCGGCGGCGGCTGGGCCACGGTTCCCTCGTCGGCGCCGCCACCTTCGCAGCCGCCGCCCGCGATGCACGAGACCGGCGCGACGATCCTGTCGGCCAGGGTCTGTCCGATCCCGGTCGTCACCAGCGCGCCGGTGATCGCGATGACCATCAGCACCAGCCCCAGGTACTCCACCGCGGTCTGCCCCGACCCGCCGTGAGCCCGGCTGCGGGCCCTGAGCCCCAACAGCCGGGCTTGCGTACGCGGAAGGCTTCGCCGGCCTGACAGGCCTATGTGCACTGGCCGGGCCTGACGGCAGCGCCCAAAAGGCATGCGTTCGATTTGCGACGTGCCATCGGCTCGGAATGAGCCCGACGACCCAAGCCAGGGGCCCAGAGTCGGGACCCGGTGAACCGCCGGGTCGGCACTGCGTCCCAGAACCGGGAAGCGCCCCGGCCGACGGCGCACTCGTCGACCCTGGACCGGGAGGGTCGGTGGTAGTTCACCGGCCTCCGTGACCCACTGTCGACTGATCACCCAACGAAACCACCTGACAGATCGCCATCGGGGTGGGTTACGATGCCGGAGATGAAGAACTTCTCCTCGTACGGATTGGGGGAATCGTTCGTGCAGGGTGAGTGCTGATGGCACATCACCTCGCGAGCGAGATTCCGGCCCACCTGTTGATGTGGCAGCGCGTACGTGAGTACGCCGTGCCACCGTCCATGATCGAGACCGCGACCGCACGGCGTGCGGTCGGTGACTGGGCGGGGGCCTGCGCCGCCGCCCGGATCGACGTAGACCTCGATCTGCGCGCCGTGCGCAACCGCCACGGCACCGAACTCGTCGCTCACCTCCGTGCAGATCTGCGCCGACTGGCTCCGGATCTGCTCCGCTGGCACATGCCCCGGATCGCCCCCGACGGGCGGCTGCGGCCCGGCCTCACCATGTCTCTGGCCGGTTACCGGACTTCCGGCGACACCACGCCGCTGCAGCTGGTGGTGCGGACACCGCCGACCTGGGCGGATGCCGGACAGCGGATGTCCCTGGCCCTGTGGGAGGGGCCTGGGGACAGCGCGGCCGTGCACCATCCGCACCCGCATCCCGACCGGCGCTTCCGGCTCGATCTGCACCGACACCTCTGGGACTCCGGACTGAGCGGCGACCTGGCGCGGCGGTGCGGTGCGGGCGGGGCACCGTCCATGACGCCGCCCGACCGGCCGGCCGACCATGATTCTCCGTGGGCGGTGGCGCGTTGGGCCGCCGAGGCGGAGTTGCTGTTGCGGGCCGAGGGGCGCCCTCGCGGGGCCTTCACGGTGCGGCGCGGTGTGCGGAGCCGCGCCGTGCTCGAACTCGTCGCCCCCGACGACAGCCATGCCCCGATGTTCCGGCCGCTGCGGGAGGCGCTGCCGCCGCAGGAGGTCGCGGCGCTTCCGGTGCTACCGGAAGCGGCGGCCCGGGTCCTTCCGGATCTGGAGCTGCTGCGGGCCGGGCTGGTCACGGCCGAGCGGCTGCATCCGCTCGTCGCCGCGGCACTGACGGCGTCCGGCAGGGTGACGGCGTGCGGCCCGGCACCGGTGACCGGCCCCGTCCCCGAGCCCGGCGATCCGCACAGGGTGGAGTGCCGGGGCGAGGTCCACCGGATCGCGCTGCGGGACGGGGTGCTGGCGGCGATCGACCACGACCCGGCTGAACTGCGCCGGGAGGAGCTGCTGGTGGCGCTCGGCGGGCCGGCGCTGCCCTGCCTGCGGGCGATCGACGCGGTACACCGCAACCCGGAGGCACTGCCCGCGGTCCGGGAGCGGCTCGGCCATGGTGACGTCGCCGGGGCGCTGGCCGTGGTCGTGGGGCTGCTCGGTCCCGGCGCGGTCCTGCGCGACGGGCCGCTCCGGGAGGAACTGGAGTCGGCCGCGGCCCGCCGTATCGACCAGGGGCTCTTCCGTTCGGGGCTGGTCGCCGTGCACCCGGGCGCCGGTGTGGCAGAGGGCGGCGACGCCTCGGGCGTGGGGCACGCGGAAGCGGGCCACCGCCCCCGGCTCAACCGCCATACGCCTCACGAAATGCGCCGCAAGCGGAGCGGCCGGGCCCGGCCCCGCCTGGCCTGCTGACCGCCTGGCCTGCCGACCGGCTGACCGGCTGACCGCCTGGCCTCCCTACCGGCCGGCCTGGTGCCCCGCCGACCGGCCGAACCGGCTGCCACCACCCAAGTCCTCTCACCCGTTGCGCATTCCGCGCCACACACCCCCATGACATCCGGGACGGGCCGGCCCGTTCCCTTATCCAACCTCAGGTGATGCCCATGACCTCCAGCACCCTTCTGCCCGCCGCGGTCCCCGCCGCCGGCACGCCCGGCCCCACCCCCGTCGGCGTATCCGGAACCGACACCCACCTCGCCCTGGCCGACGACCTCCTGACCCTCCTGCGGACGACGACCACCGAGCCGCGCCCCGACGAGCAGCTCGAAGCGCTCACCCTGGCCGTCGCGGCCGACCTGCCCGTGCTGCTCTGGGGCGAGCCGGGCATCGGCAAGACCGCGGCCCTGACGCATCTCGCCACCTCCCTCGACCTGCCGCTGACGACCGTGATCGCCAGCGTTCACGAGCCGTCCGACTTCTCCGGGCTGCCCATCGTGGGCGACGATCCGGCGGTGCAGGGGGTGCCGATGGCCCCGCCGCAGTGGGCCGTGGAGCTCGTACGGGCCGGACGGGGGCTGCTGTTCCTGGACGAGCTCTCCACCGCCACCCCGGCTGTCCAGGCCGCACTGCTCCGGGTCGTCCTGGAGCGGCGGGTCGGTGCGCTGCAACTGCCGCCGGGCGTACGGATCGTGGCCGCCGCCAATCCGCGCGCGTCGGCGGCGGACGGGTGGGAGCTGAGCCCGCCGCTGGCCAACCGGTTCGTGCATCTGTACTGGGTGCACGACCGAGAGGTGGTGGTGCGCGGGCTCGGCGGGGTCTGGCCCCGGGCGGAGCTGCCCCGGCTGGTACCGGAGCGGCTGCCGGAGGCGGTGGCTTTCGCCCGGCGCGCGGTCTGCGGCTTCCTTGAAGCCCGGCCGACGCTCATCCACCGGCTGCCGAGCACCGAAACACGGCGAGGCGGTGCCTGGCCCTCGCCCCGGAGCTGGGAGGCGGCGTTGACCCTGCTGGCCTTCGGCACGGCCGCTTCCGTCTCCCAGGAGGTGCTGGCGCTGCTGGTGCGGGGTGCGGTGGGGGACGGGCCGGGGCTCGAACTCCTCGCCCATCTGGACCGGATGGACCTGCCGGACCCGGAGTCGCTGCTGGCCGATCCAGCCGCTGCCGAGCTGCCGGTGCGGGGCGATCTGCGGCAGGCGGCACTGGAGGCGGTGGTGGCCGCCGTCGGGGCTCGGCCGGCGCGGCAGCGGTGGGAGGCCGGCTGGGCGGTGCTGGTCCGGGCCTTGGAGACCGGTGCCCCGGATCTGCTGGTCGGCCCGGCGACGGCGCTGGCCGGGCTGCGGCGCGACGACTGGGAGGTTCCGGAGACGATGGAGCGGCTGGCCGGGGTGGTCGGTCTCGCCCGGCGGGCGGATTCGTCGGTGGGTCGGGTCGCGAAGGGGGCCGACGCCGGGCGTGTGACGAGGGCGGGCCGATGACGGGGGCCGCGAAGCGCCCGGCGCCGCGCCCGCTGCCGCGCCCGATGTCCCCGCCCGCGCCGCCGCGCCCGGTGCGGGCCACCGTGCCGGGGCCGCCGGCCGGCCATGGCGAGGCGGGCAGGCCCGGACTCCCGCTGGACATGGAGAAGTTGCTGGCCGCGCGCCTGCACGCGGTGAAGGTACGTCCCTACCTGGCCTCGGCGCTCTTCGCACTGCACGTGGTGGAGGACCGGTCGGTGCCGACGATGGCGGTGGACGCGCACTGGCGCTGTTACGTCTCCCCCGGCTTCGTGGCGCGCACTCCGGTGGAGGAGTTGGCGGGCGTCTGGGTGCACGAGGTCTCGCATCTGCTCCGGGACCATCACGGCCGGAGCGAGCGCTATGCGCGGGAGCACGAGGAGCACGGGCCGGGCGAGAGACTGCGGCGGAACATCGCCGCCGACTTCGAGATCAACGACGACATCTACGGTGACGGTCTGCCCCGACCTGTCGGAGCGGTACTGCCGTCGGTGTTGCGGCTGCCCGACGGGCTGCTGATGGAGGAGTACCTGCGGACGGCGTCGATGTCCGGGCTCGCCGCGGACCTGGCCTGGCTGGACTGCGGCAGTGGCGCCGACGGGCAGGAGCGGCCGTGGGAGCTGGGGCCCGACGGGGCACACGGGCTGAGCAGGCAGCAGCGGGACGCGGTCCGCTTCCGGGTCGCGGAGGGGATCAAGGGCCGGCCGGGCGACGCGCCGGAGGGGTGGCGTCGATGGGCGGAAGAGGCGTTCCATCCGCCGCAGCCGTGGCGGCAGTTGCTGGGTGCGGCGGTCCGCTCGGCGGCGGGGGCGCCGGGGATGGGCGAGGACCACAGCTACCGGCGTCCGTCCCGGCGCTCGGCCGGTGTCCCCGGGGTGCTGCTGCCGAGCCTGCGCCGTACGCCGCCCCGGGTCTGCGTCGTGATCGACACCTCCAGGTCGGTGAGCGACGCCGAGCTGGGCAGCGCGCTGCTGGAAGTGGCGGAGATCTCGCGGGCGGTGGGCGGGCGGCGCGACCTGGTCTCGGTGATCTCCTGCGACGCGGCGGCCGGGGTCGCCGTCCCGCTCTGCCGCGCCGAGAACCTCGAACTGATCGGCGGCGGGGGAACGGATCTGCGCTCCGGTTTCGCCCGGGCGCTCCGCTCCCGGCCACGCCCGGACGTGATCGTCGCCCTCACGGACGGTCAGACACCGTGGCCCTCCGCGCAGCCTCCCTGCCGCACCGTCGTCGGTCTCTTCCCGCGTCCCGCCCGCACCGTGAACGAGCGGGACCCCGAATACGTCCCGGACACCCCGCCGCCCTGGGCGCGTGTCGTCACCATCAGCTGACACAACACGGCGACGCGGCATCGCCACCCTCACGGGCGGCCCGCGCCCATCAACCTGGCCGATTCCCCGTCGCAGGCGCCTCCCCCGGTCCGCCCGCCGATCCGAACAGAACCACTTGGGCCGTGTCTCTTCGATCATCGGCTGCTTTCGCGGGTCCCCGAACCCGCACCACGCCGGCCGGTCGGAAATGGGGTGCGGACCGTCGGTGCGGTGGTGTGTGATCGGGGTATGACGATTGCGTTGGACAAGCCGGGAGTCGACGGGCTGAGCGAGGCTGTGGGCGTACTGCGGGAGTGGCAGTACGACGGGGCGCCGATGCAGCTGCATCCGGGGGACCTGGGCTGGTTCTGGCGGTCAGGTGCGGAAGCCACCGCCGCGGCGGTCAGGACGTGGAGCCGGGACGGCCGGATCCTCGCCGTCGGGCTGCTGGACGGTCCCGGGCTGTTGCGGCTGACGATCGCGCCGGACGCTCAGCGGGACGGGGAGCTGGCGCGGCAGCTGGTCGAGGACGTGACCGGGCCGGAGCGCGGCGTGCTGCCCGAGGGGAAGGTGAACGTCGAGGCACCGATGGGTGCACTGGTCCAGGACCTGCTCTTCGAGACCGGCTGGAACGTCGACGAGCCGTGGACGCCGCTGCGCCGCGACCTCACGGAACCGGTGAAGGACCCGGGCGTGCGGATCGAGGTGGCCGGGCCGGAGCAGGCGCACGTGTTCGCCGCCGTACTTCGGGCAGCGTTCGACGGGTCGACGTTCACGGACGAGCGCTGGCACGCGATGGCGGCCGGATTGCCGTACGCCGACGCCCGGTGTCTGGTCGCGTACGACGACCGGGGCGACGCGGTGGCAGCGGTGACGGTGTGGTCGGCCGGTCCGGGCAGGCCCGGGTTGCTCGAACCGATGGGCGTGCACCGGGAGCATCGCCGGCACGGCTACGGCAAGGCGATCAGCGTCGCCGCGGCGGCGGCACTCCAGGAGCTGGGCTCGTCGAGCGCGATCGTCTGCACCCCGAGCTCCAATGCCGGCGCCGTCGCCACCTACGAGTCAGCCGGCTTCCGGCAATGCCCCGAGGTCCGGGACCACTACCGGAACGCCTGATGCCTCGTCTCCTCGGTCACTGATCGCGGTGATCACGTCATCGCCGTCGGGGTGCGGGAAAGACATGACCGCATGCTGTCCCGCTCCCCTGCGGCGATCCCCTCCCCTACGCCGGCAGGGGTCAGCCGCCGACGTGGATACCGGGCCGACGCTCGGGGTCGGGCTCGTGACTGCGGATGATCTCGCGGGTGACCGGTGCGGTGTCACCGCGTCCCAGGAGGAAGTATCGGACCATGTGTACCAGGGGGCTGCCTTCGGCCCAGGCGAAGTAACAGTGCGGCTGGACCCCGGTGGCGTCGCGCAAGGCCAGCAGGACGGCGGCGATGGCGTTCGGCGCGGCCGGCGCGTCGGCGCGCAGGATCCGGTGTCCGTCCACCTCGACGCCGCGGACGGTGAGGGTGTCGCTGAAGTCCGAGGGGTCGACGACGTCGATCTCGAGGAAGATCACGTCGGCGAGGCCGGGCACCGGGTTGACGCCGCGCTGTTCGCGTTCCTTGGCGCTGTACTCGGCGACGTCTCCGGCCTGGCGGCGGTTGGCGATGATGTTGATGGCGTTGTCGTGGGCGAGAGTGTCGTCGATGAACCGGCGGGCGTCGCCGTCGAAGACGATGCGGTCGGCGCGCAGCTCGGTGGTGCGTGAGACCCGGGAGATCATCGACACGATGATGATCCCGGCGATGAAGAACCCGGAGATGACGATGCCGTCGGGCTTGTCGACGGTGTTCGCGATCAGGGCGTAGAGCAGGACCGCGGTGAGCAGGGCGAAGCCGACGGTGGTCGCGCGTCGGCGGCGGCGTGCGACGGAGACGGTGACGGCGAAGGCGCCGGACACCATCATGGCGAGGATGCCGGTGGCGTAGGCGCCGGCCTGGGCGTCGACGTCGGCGTCGAAGGCGATCGTGATGATGATGCACAGGGCGGTGTAGACGAGCACGACCGGGCGGACGGCGCGTCCCCATTCGGGGGCCATGCCGTAGTCGGGCAGGTAGCGGGGGACGATGTTGACCAGTCCCGCCATGGCGGAGGCACCGGCGAACCACAGGATGAGGATGGTGCTGATGTCGTAGACGGTGCCGAACGCCTCCCCGACCTGTTCGTGGGCCAGCCATGCCAGGGCACGGCCGTTGGCGGCGCCACCCGGTTCGAACTCCTCGTGCGGGATGAGGAGGGTGGTGACGAAGCTCGCGGACAGGAGGTAGACGCTCATGATGAGCGCGGCGGTGGTCAGCAGCCTGCGGGTGTTGCGGATCCGCGAGCGCAGGCGCTGCTCCTCGTCGGCGCCGTCCGCGGCGACCAACGGCATCATGCTCACACCGGTCTCGAAGCCTGACAGGCCCAGGACCAGGAGGGGGAAGGCGAGCAGTGCCGGGCCCATCAGGTCACCGAAGCCGCCTCCACCCTCGGCGAGGGCGTCCGTCCACGCCGACCAGGCCGCCGGGGTGGTGAACACATGGGCCAGGCCCACCGCGATGACGACCGCGTTCAGCGCGAGGAAGACCGCGACCAGGGGGATCGCCACGCTGACCGCTTCGCTGAACCCCAGCAGGAACACCCCTCCGAGCACCAGCAGCAGCACGACCGTGAGGGCGACCTCGTGGCCGTGCAGCACCGCGGGGAAGAACGGGTTCTCCACCACGTGTACGGAGGCGTCCGCGGTGGAGAGGGTGATGGTGATGATCCATGAGGTGGCCACGAAGCCGAGCAGGATCAGCACGAACAGCTTGCCCCACCAGAACGGCAGCAGGTCCTCGAGCATCGCCACCGACCCGGCGCCGTGCGGGCTCTCCTTCGCCACCCGCCGGTACATCGGCAGCATCCCCAGCAGGGTGAGTGCGACGATCAGCAGCGTCGCCAGCGGCGAGACCGCCCCCGCTGCGAGCGCGGCGATGGCAGGCACGTAGGCCAGGCTGGAGAAGTAGTCCACCCCGGTCAGGCACATCACCTTCCACCACGCGTGCGGCTCGGCGTGCCCCTCGTCGGCCGCCGGCCCCACCGGCTGCACCTGGTGCCGCAGCAGCCACCGCGTCAGCCTGCCGGACGGCTCGGCGCGCAGAGCTGGGCTGTCCACCGCCTCCGGCATCCCCGCATGATCCGCTTCGCTCATGTCCCCCATCAACCTTTCCGACCTGTTCAGCGCACTCGCACGACGGCCACCAGCTCAGGGCCTCACAACGATCATCGAGTATGAGCCCGCCGCCGACGCGGACCCGCACCGCACAGGCCCGCTCGAGTACCCGCCGTGGCCTCGTGCCCGAGGGGTCACGCAGCGCTTCCGGGCCACCGGCCCCGCACCACAACTCCCTGCGTAGAGCGGGCGGAGCATCGGCGGGGAGCCCTGCCCACGGGTCTCCGTGCCCCCGCGCCGGGAGGACACCGAAGGGCCTGCTGACAGATCCCGCCCCGGATAACCTTGACGGATCCCTAACGCGCTGCGGCAGACCCGCGGCTCGGTGGCCGTCGCTCGCGTGTGCTGTGGCCCTGGGCTTCGAGCAGGATCCGTTGACTTGTTCGCGTCACGTAATGTGATGGCCCATGGTCACGAACGGAGCAGAGGACAAGACGGTGTGGAGGTGGCGTGTGCGGCGACTCGCTGGAGCCGTACTGGCCCTGGGACCTGTGGCTTTCGTTCTCGTCGCCTGCGGGAGGCTCGTCCTCCCGCCAGTGCCTGAGGGTCAGCCGACCCAGCTGGCGAAGTCCCGCACAGTGACCGGATGGGCCGATGACAGCGGCGGCGCACTCGCACTGAATCCGGACGGAACGTTCACCGCCGACCATCTCTGCGGCGATTACCACATCTCCGCCTACGGGCCGGAGAACGATCCCAAGTCCGGAGCCGGTACCTGGGACGAGTCCGACCAGGACGGACAGACCAGCGTCACGATCGCCTTCGAACGCGGACCGGAGTCCACCTACGAGGCGCTGCGGGACGGGAAGACGCTGAAGCTCTGGTCGTACGTCGGTGACCCGGACTCGGGTCACTCGCTCTGCATCCTGACCGGCGTCGAGTCCTGACCCGGCGAGTGAGGCCGGCGCCGACCCCCCGGCCCGCCGCCGGACGTCCGGGGCGGGTCACGCCCTGGTCGGTCACCCAGCGGCGGATCTCGTTCGGGTCGGGCGAGGTGGTGTCGGTGAGCCGGTCGAGGTGGTGTCCTACGCCTTCTGTTCCGGCTTCCTGAGCACCTCGGTCAGGGCCGAGATGCTGTGCTCGCCGTGGCCCGCCTCGGCCGCCCGCCTCACCAGGTCGTTCAGGGGCGCGAGCCAGGCCGTGTCGACGTTCGTCTCCTCGGCCAGGTCCTCGTCGTGGGCCGCTCCCGCGAGGAACAGGTTCACCGAGGAGGCGGCGTCGGTGTAGTCGCCGCTGTCGATCTCCGCTGCGTAGACCGGCAGCAGGGACTTGATCATGTCCAGCCACTTGCCGGCGAACCGCACCATGGTGCTCGCTTCCAGTCCGCGCGCCTGGACGGCGGCGGCGCCCTGGAAGAAGCCGACGAGTGCGGGCAGCAGCATGGCACCGACGGCCAACTCGTACAGAGCGGCGAGGTCTGACTCGGCACCGAGGTGAACGGTGTCGCCGCCCAGCGCCTTCAGCGTCGTCCCGTACGTGTCGAAGACGGTCCTGTCGCCGCTGTAGTACAGCAGCGTGTCCGGGGCCCCGACCGCCGACGGCACGTTCTTGACCGCCCCGGCGAGGAACCGGGCGCCGTGGCCGGTGGCCCAGGCGGCCGTCTCGCGGGCACCGGCGGGGGAGCCGCTGTTCAGGGTGACGAGGGCGCGCCCGCGCAGCGCGTCGACGGCCGGCTCCAGCGCCTGGCGGGTGTCCTCGAAGGTGGTCAGGCAGGTGATGACCAGCGGGCTCGCCGCGACCGCGGACTCCACCGCCCCGGCCTGGACCGCTCCCTTGGCCACCAGCGGCGCGGCCTTGTCCGGCGTACGGTTCCACACCGTCGTCGGGTGCCCCGCGTCGATGAACGCCTCGGCCAGCGCCCGGCCCATCGCCCCCAGCCCGATGACGGTCACGGGTGTGGGGTTGTTCCTGGTCATGCGTCACTCCAGTCAGCAGTCGGACGGTCGAGCAGCCGCGGAATCGCGAAGAAGCGCGTCCGGGGCGGCGTCCGTTCCATCCTGGGTGGCCACGAACATTCCATCAAGTACCTACAATTCTGTTCGGTACCAACAGTTTTGTTAGTAGGAGTGCTGATGGCCAAGCGGACCTACACGTGCGGACTCGACGCCGCCATCGCCGTCATGGGCGGCAAATGGAAGGGGTTGATCCTGTTCTCGCTCGGCGAGGGGCCGCTGCGCTTCGGGGAGTTGAGGAGGGCGGTGCCCGGCATCAGCGAGAGGATGCTGATCCTTCAGCTCCGGGAGATGGAGGCCAGTGGCTTGGTGCACCGCGAGGTCTATCACCAGGTCCCGCCCAAGGTGGAGTACTCGCTGACCGAGTTCGGCGGTTCCCTCAACACGGCACTCGCGCCGCTGGGCGAGTGGGGCGAGGAGCATTTGGAGCGCATCGAGGCCCTTCCCTAGCGCCTTGACCGGACAGGAAATTGCCCCGGGTTCACAGCCTTCACAGCCGGCGCGATTCCTGGCCGAGTTCGACCAGCGAGGCCACGGGTGGTGGACGGGGTGACCGCGGTGGCCGGAGTCGGCCAGGGCGAACAGCCGTCGCCCGGGCGCGGAACGTCCCGCCATTGACGCCGGCGGCGCCCTCGACGGCCCGTCCCGCCGCTGCCCACCGCCCGTCGACCCGCCGTCGCGGGATGCGGAGCCGCAGGCTTGGGGTACCTTTGAACGTGTTCAATTGAACGCGTTCAAAGGCGGGGGGTTTGTGGTGGAGGAGCACCAGCGGGTGTCTGCCCGGCAATGGGGGTGGGCCGTGGCGGGGGCAGTGGCGGCAGGGATTGCGGCGGCCCTCGGAATCGCGATCGGCCCCTTTCTGGCAGGGCTCTTCGTCATCAGCGCGGTCACGGCGGCCGTCCCGCTCGCGGCACGGGAGCAGCCGAGGATATTTGCCCGAGCTTGCCTCGTCGTCGGGGCGATCCTGCTGGCCTGGGCCCTGATCGGCATGATCATCGGCATGTTTCTGTTCATCCCGGCAGCCCTGTTGCTGTTCGTCGCAGCCTTCGCGGACGCCGGCAACCGCCCGGGCGTATGGCTCACGGTGATCGCACCCATCGCGGCCGCGACAGCTGTGGTACTCGCCTATCGCTAACCTCCGGCCGGAGACTGAACCCCACCCTCCGGCCACCGGGGTCGTCGATCCATGCCTCTGCGCGGTCCACACCTGCGATGAGGGAGTCGGGAGCCTGAGGAGCGACGGCTCGACTTCCCCGTCAGGAACCACTGAGCAGTCTTCGTGCTCAATGCGGGTGAGGAGGAGCGACAATGACAGGCGCACACGGAGGGCCGGTAGCAGCACCAATCCCTCTCCCCCTGTTGACGCGCGCCCTCACCATGGAGTCCGGGCGAGCCCGACAGCCCCTCGCCGCAGGCGAGTGGCGTCTCTCCCCGCCGGACGCCGAGGAGGCGGCGGCCGTCCTCGCCCGCCTCGGCGCCTCGCTCCCGGCCCGGCAGGGCACAGCGGTGCGCACCCGGGCGACGGACCGGGACAGACGGCTTCAACGCATTCCCCGGACCATCGTCCACCACGTCCACCACCTCGACGCCGGCGCTGTCAGCCCGCCTGCCGCCGCCCTCCTGGCCGCCGTCGCCCGCGCCCTGCAGCCCTGGCACGCCGCACCGAACCCACCCGTTGCGGCGGCGGCCTCGAGGTACGGAACCACGCCCGGGACGGCGCAAGCCCTGGCGCCGCCCACCGAAGCGGGCGAAGCCCTGCTGCCCGGCCTGACCGCGCTGTTCACCTCCCTCGCCACGACGGGCGCGCCCGGCGCTGCCCCGCTCACGCCGCCGGTTGCGCCCTGGCAGGTCCAGTACGAGGGCAGATTCCGCCGCCACGCCAGACCCGCGCCGGGGGTATGGACGGCTGAGACCGTCGACTGTCTGTCCGGGGTGCGGAGGCAAGGACGGCCCTTGGGCCGTGACCTGCGACCGGCGTCGGGCCACGTTGGGCTGCCCCTGCGGGGTGGTGAGTCGCGAGCACGGTCTCTCCCTCTCCGAGATCTGGCTCGCGTTGCCAGAGGCGTGACTGAGCATCCGAGTCGGTGGGCGCTTCGCTTCTCGACCACCACCCGCCCGCGCCCTACCGTCGCCTCCGGTTACTCGAGATCGAGAACGGCTTTGCCGTGGAGGCGGCGGTCGAGCAGGACCTGCACTGCCTCGGAGTGACGGGTCCAGGGGCCGCGCCAGCTGATGCCCGGATCGAGGCGGCCCGCGGCGACCTCTTCGGCCAGCCAGGTCAGATCCGCGGAGAAGTCGGTGGTGGGGTCGCCGAAGAGGAAGAAGGTGCGGATCGACCGGTCGTGCCGCCCTTCGTTGCCCAGCAGGGCGTCCGGTGACAGCACCACGTCGGTCCCTGAGGAGCGACCCACGCTGAAGAGGGTGCCGCCGGCCGACAGGGAAGCGAAGGCGTCGACGAGGTGCTGTCCGCCGACGTTGTCGAGAACGGCGGACACGGGCAGCCGCACGGCGGCCGGCTCGGGGTGGGCCTCCGCAGCGCCCAGGGCTCGCAGGCCGGCCGCCTGGGCGGGGTTCCGGCTGATGGCGACGACGTACGCGCCCGCGCGGGCGGCCAGTTGGACGGCGTAGCGGCCGACGCCGCCGGAAGCGCCGGTGATCATCACGCGGCGACCGAGCAGCGACCCCATCCGGCGCAACACGTGCAGGGCGCTCAGTCCGGCCACGGGGACGGTGCTCAGCGCGCCGGGGTCAGCGTCCTTCGGTGCTGTGCCGAGCAGGGCGGCGGGCACGGCCCGCAGCTCGGCCCAGCCGGTCTGGCCAAGAGTGACGACCCTCTCCCCCTCCGCCGGGCCCGAGCCGTCGGCGGCTGCCTGGACGACCACGCCGGCCGCGTCCCAGCCGAGCACAGTGCCATCCGGCGTTTCCGGACGGGCCGCCTCATGGACCTCACCGAAGTTCAGCGAGACCGACTCGACCCGCACGAGCGCCTCGTGGGCGGCGGGCCGTGGGGCAGGGACATCCGTCAGTGACAGGTGTCCGGGCGAGGTGTGGTCGACGACGAGTGCGCGCACAGGCGGATCCCTTTCACGAAATGCCACAGTGCGGCGTTTGCTCCAGTAGAGCATATGCGCGATCTCGGCGCGCTTGGTAGAGTGCTCGTGATGACCACCTCCGAACAGCCCGCCACGCTGCGCGAGCGCAAGAAGCTGCGCACTCGCCAGGCACTGGCCGACACCGCCGTCACACTCTTCGACGAGCACGGGTTCGACAGCACTCCGCTGGACGCGCTGCTGGAGCAGGTAGAGGTGTCACGGCGGACCTTCTTCCGCAACTTCCGTTCCAAGGAAGACGTGGCGCTCACCGCCGTCAAACAGGTCTGGGACGTCTACCTGGAAGTCCTCGACGGCACCGAGAAGTCCGGGCCGCTGGCCGATGTGTTCCTCGACGCCATGCTGACCACCCTGGAGCGCATGGACGAGGACTGGTACCGGCGCTTCCCGCTCACGCTCCGGCTGATCGCCGGCTCGCCCGCACTCGACGGGTACGCACTGCGTCACTGCGCCGAGGTCCAGGCCGAGATCGCGCGCCGACTCGACGGACACAACCGTCTCGAACTGCGGCTCCTCATCGAGTTCTTCACAGCCGCCTGGCGCTGCGCTCTGGACGAATGGCTGCCCGACTGCACACCGGGCGAACTGTCGGCGCTCCTGCGGCGGGCCTGCTCATCCATGAACTCCGCCCTCAGCCTGGAGGCGTGAGCTCGCCCTCTGCCGTCCAGCCTCGAACAGGCCCCGGACGTGCTCAGCACCGTTGGCGGGACTACGAGGGAGTTTCTCGTTGAACCGGAACCCCACCCGACCGTGCTGCGGGGCCCTCGGTGTCGCTGGAGTGATCACGGCGTGGGTGACCACGCCCGGCCGCGTCCCCGCAGGACCCATCCGCCCCCTCCATCCGGGTGATACAGCGGCCGGCGGCGAGCGCCAAGGAATGCTCGGCAGGCAGACCCTCGCGGAAGCGGCGATGCGACATGGGACACGGCATCAGCAGGTTCGTGCCGACGAAATGCGGTTGCCGGGGCGCTGCCTCACTCCCAAGCGGATAACACGGCCGCCGCAATCCCGGCTCGGCAGACCTTTCTCTGGTGAGATACCGACCGATCTCCGAATATCTCACCGAAAGGAGTCGACTCGTGGCGAAGCACGTGCTTGAGCCGGAGGCCCAGGAACTCGCGGATGCAACCGCGAACCCGCCCTTCCTCTACGAGCTCGGTCCCGAGGGCGCCCGCAAGGTGCTCGATGACATCCAGGCAGCCCCCGTCGAGAAGGTCCCGGTCGGCGAGGACAAGTGGATCACCGTCCCGGCTGAGGTCGGAGACGTGCGGGTCCGCTTCATCAAACCCGTAGGTGCCACCGGGCCCCTGCCGGTGATCCTCTACATTCACGGCGGCGGGTGGATCCTCGGCAACGCCGATACGCACGACAGGCTCATTCGGGAACTGGCCGACGGTGTACAGGCAGCAGTCGCGTTCGTCGAGTACGACCGCTCACCGGAGGCTCAGTACCCCGTCGCGATCGAGCAGGCGTACGCGACCGCTCAGTGGATCACCAAGAACGGGGCGGGTGAGAATCTCGACGCGAGCCGCATGGCCATCGCAGGCGACTCCGTCGGCGGCAACATGACCGCCGCGGTCGCGATCATGGCCAAGCAACGCGGGGACGTGCACTTCGTGCACCAGTCGCTCTACTACCCGGTCACCGACGCCGGTCAGGATACGGAGAGCTACCGGGAGTTCGCCGACGGCCCCTTCCTCACCGCCCGGGCCATGGCCTGGTTCTGGGACGCGTACATCCCGAGTTCTCCCGAGAAGCGAAACGAGATCACGGCATCGCCGCTGCGCGCCACCCTCGAAGACCTCGCAGGACTCCCCCCGGCCCTTGTGATCGTCGACGAGAACGACGTCCTCCGCGACGAGGGCGAGGCCTACGCCGCCAAGCTCACCCAGGCCGGCGTCCCGACCACGAGTGTTCGCTACAACGGCATCCTCCACGACTTCATGATGCTCAACCCGGTCCGCTCCACCAAGGCCACAAGGGCGGCCGTCGAACAAGCCATCCATGTCCTGCGAAAGGCACTCGGCACCCTCCAGCGCCGCTGAGAGCGCCGACGCCTTCTCCGTAGGGCCTCGGTCGGAACCGAGCCTCCTCACATGGAGCGGGACGGACAGGGGGCAGGGGTCGTGAACCCGCCCCTGAGTCCCGATTGCCCACGGGGCTCCACGCCATGGAGGCGGGATTCTGGATCGTTACTAGTTCCAGAACCAGGCCTCTTGCATCCGGAAGGTGGAGCCGCTGGTGTGGCGGACGCGGAAGACGGACATCCGGAGGTCCGAGCGGCCCCACGGGTCGCACGGTCCGAGCGCGAGCCGGCCCAGGGCCCGCCAGTCGATCTCATCGGACTCCTCGTCCAGGTCGATCGATTCATCCACGAGGGTCTCAGGGCTGATGCCGAGGGCGCGCACCACGGCCTGAGGGTCGCCGGTGACTTCCAACGGCTCCACTCCGGACCAGCCTTCGGCGTGCAGCAACAGACCGCCGGGAAGCTGGATGATGTCTTCGCTGTGGTATTCCCCGAGGTCGATGTCGGCCGATCCGACGATCCTGGCGTCGGGATAGCGCTCGTGGAGAGTGGCGGATGCCCCGAGCAGCGGCGAATCGCCGATGCCGTCGACCAGGGCCGGGTCGGTTATGGAGATGACGTTGCCCCAGCAGCCCACCCTGATGATGTCCAGGTCCGCCCGCGTCTCCAGCGCCAGAGAGTCGGCTGCGGAGGCGGCGGGCAGCTCTTCGAGAACCTCGTCGACGGTGTCGAAGCTTTCGGCGAACTGGCGGGCTTCTTCCGGGTTGTGGGGAGCGAAGTTCACCGTGCCCGCGGGGAAGGGGGGAAGGAGAAGGGTGAGGGTGTAGTCAACGCCATGTCCCCGAACCTCTCGGTCGGGTGGGCAGGTCCAAAATGCAGTGTCGGTCATAAGTGCACCGTAGCGACGGGCACTGACAGTTCGGGCCGGCGGCATGCTGACGGGCGAGAACCAAACGTCCGAACGGAACGGCCCAGGCGGGTTCGTTTCGATCACCGGCCGGACCAGAGGGAGTTGCCCGCTCCGTGGAGTCCGGCCAGGTAGGTGGCGGCGAAGCGTCGGCTGACAGCGAGCAGGAAGGGCGCAAAGGCCATGCCCCCGGCCCAGGAGACGCCGGCGATGGTGGGCACCGATGATCGAATTGGACCGGGGCGGTCGGCATACTCTGCACCATGACTCTCCAAACGTCCCTCGAAGCGCTGACCGTACCCGCCGCCCCCGGCACCGCCGCCTGTGCCGCCGCTCTCGAAGTCGCCACCGCCTACTGCAGCCCGGCCCTGCTGAACCACTCGGTGCGGTCCTATGTGTGGGCCTCCGCGTACGCCGCGGACCAGGGCATCGAGCACGACGCCGAGCTGCTGTACGTGGCCGCGCTGCTCCACGACATAGGACTGGTCGCGGAGTTCGACAGCCACACCGTCGCCTTCGACGAGGCCGGCGGGCACGTGGCCTGGGTGTTCGGCGCCGGAGCAGGATGGCCGGTGGAGCGCCGGCAGCGGCTGTCCGAGGTCATCGTGCGGCACATGTGGGACTCGGTGGACGTACGGGAGGACCCGGAGGGCCATCTGCTGGAGCGGGCCACCGGCGTGGACATCTCCGGGCGGAACGCGGACGACTTCACCGCCGCGTTCCGGGCGGAGGTCCTGGCCCGGTACCCCCGTGAGGGCCTCGCGGACGAGTTCCTGGCCTGCTTCCGTGACCAGGCCGCGCGCAAGCCGGAGAGTTCCCCGGCGGCGTCCGTACGAGGCGGTCTCGCCGAACGCGTCCTGGCGAACCCGCACCCGCTGGACAGCTGAACGGATCGGCGCCCTCCAGGCCGTCTTCCGGGTCAAGCCGGACCCACGCTGTCGGGCTCGACCCGGAAGAGACGGCCTGGCGCGACGTCCCCCAGCCGGGGCCGGTCCGTCCGGTGCGCGCCACGCACCCTCGGTCGCACTTGGTCGCCCGGCGAGGGTCTGCGGGGGCATTGCGGTTCAGGGTGTGAGGGGTGCGAGGGGGGCGAGGGCCTGGTTGTGGGTGTGCTGGTAGATCACGGAGGTGCGGAATCCGACGACTTCACGGCGCTCGGTGAACTTGTCCATGAGGAAGGCATGGAGGTAGTCCACGCTGGGAACGGAGACGTGCACGATCATGTCGTCGCCGCCGGTGACGACATAGACCGTACTGACCTCGGGCAGGCCCGCGGCATAGGTCTTGAACGCCTCGATGACCGCCCGGCTGAGGGGGCGGATCTGGAAGTGGATGAGCGCCTGGACATGGCGGTTCAGGGCGGCCGGGTCGACTGCGGCGTGGTAGCCGGTGATGACCCCTCGGGCACGCAGTGCCCGGATGCGTTCGAGGCAGGTCGACGGAGCGATGCCGAGGGTGCGGGCGATGTCGCGGTTGGTCTGCCGCGCATCGCGCTGCAGATGCCGGATGATCGCCGAATCAAGTTCGTCCATGCGGCGAGTATGTCCCTCGTACCGAATTTGGTTCGGCAGACAGCCGCAACCTTTGCCGAAACGGCTAGCGTGATGCCATGACAGCCGCACTTGAGCAGGCCTTGTCCCCCAACATCCCGAACCCTACTCACGAATTGGTGCAGGTCGTACGCGGCCGCCGCAGCGGCCTCGCGATCAGTGTCGCGATCCACTCCACCGCTCTGGGCCCGGCAGCGGGCGGGTGCCGGATCGCTCACTACTCCGATCCGGCAGCCGCTGTCACGGACGCGCTGCGGCTGGCGGTGGCGATGACCGAGAAGAACGCACTGGCCGGTCTGGAACACGGCGGCGCGAAGGCGGTCGTCGCCCTCCCGACCCCGGCCCGGCCGGCCGACGCCGAGCGCACCGCGCTGCTCCACGACCTCGGCGACGTGATCGAATCGCTCGGCGGCCGCTACATCACCGGTCCGGACATGGGGAGCAGCCCGGCCGACATGTCCGTGATCGGTGAACGCACCACGCATGTCTGCTGCCGGCCCGTCGAGGACGGCGGCAGCGGTGACTCCTCCGTCCATACCGCGCGAGGCACCCTCGCCGCGCTGGGCGCGGTGGCCGAGGAGGCCTTCGGCTCACCGGAGCTCGCCGGCCGGACCTTCGGGGTGATCGGGCTCGGTGCGGTCGGCGCCCACGTCGCCCGGCTCCTGCACCGGGAGGGCGCGCGGTTGGTCGTGACGGACGTCAACCCGGCCGCACACGCCCTGGCCGACGAGCTGGGCGCGAGGTGGGTGGATCCGGCCGCCGCCCTCACGACGGAGGTCGACATCCTCGTGCCGGCCGCGCTCGGCGGCCTGCTGACCGCCCGCTCGGTGCCGCTGCTGCGGTGCGCCGCCGTCGCCGGCCCGGCCAACAACCAACTCGACGAACCGGCCACCGCCGGCCTCCTCGCGGCCCGAGGCCTGCTCTGGGCGCCGGACGTCGTCGTCAGCGCCGGCGGAGTCATCCATGCCACCGGTGTCGAGCTACGACACGAATCCGAGGAACGGCTGACCGAACGCGTCAACGGCATCGCAGACACTCTCCGACAGGTCTTCCAGGCGGCCCGGCCCCACCGGACGACACCCGCCATCGCGGCCGGCCTGCTCGCCGAGCAACGAGTTCGCAGGGGACGACCCCACCCCGCTTCCGCCGCGGCACGGCCCCTGGTCTCACGGCCTGCCGGGCCGGTGGATCCCGAGCCGCCGACAACCCACGCGACAACACCCGTCCGCACGACACCACAGGAGCACTGACGACATGACCAACCGCTGGGTCGGCGTGACCATCGACTGCGTCGACGTGGAACGGGTCGCGGGCTTCTGGAGCGCACTGCTGAACCGCCCGCAGGGGCCGTCCCGGCCGGGCTGGGTCTATCTCGGCCATCCCGGCGACCCACAGCCCCGCCTCGTCTTCCAGCCCGTGGACCGGCCGAAGCACGGCAAAGTACGCCTGCACCTCGACATCGCGGTCGACGACATCGGCCAGGGCATCGCCCAGGTCACCGCACTCGGCGGTCGGCCCACCGGAGAACGGCACGACTACGACGAGGGCGTGGTCGTCGTCATGGCCGATCCCGAGGACCACGAATTCTGCCTGGTCCAGCACTACTGACCCGCGAGTCGGGTGGTCGGTCCGCACATCCGGCATCCGGCGTCCGGCGTCCGCGGCGGTCGCGGCGGTCGCGGCGGTCGCGGGTCGCGTACGACGGGAACCCGAATCGGCCAACACCGCCCCAGGGACGGTCAGCTCCTGACGGACGCGGCACCCCCCGCCCGCGTGCCTGGGCGGCAACTACTCCGCACCACCCTCCGCACGTGCTGATCGCCAGGGCTGCCCAGGCGTCCCCGCCGCCAGTGGCGGCGGGGACGCAGCGGCTCGGGAGCGCGTCAGACGAGGCGGGTCAGCAGCTCGGCGAAGGGCTGTGGGCGGCTGAAGTAGCCGACGTGCGAAGCGGCCAGGGTATGCACGTCGAACGGGTTGTGCGGGGTCAGCATGTCCGCCTTGCGGATCATGTAGGACTGGACGGCCGGGGTGAGGCTGCGGTCCTCGGAGAGACGGACGTAGGTGTGCGGGACACGTCCCCACGTGTCGGCCTGGACCAGTGCCGCCGGTTCCATCACCGAGTGGTTCTCGTCGGGGTCCATGGAGTCCAGCAGCACCCGGAACTGGTGGTCCGTCGCATCGGCCATGACGACGGACTTCAACTCGGCGAACAGCTCCGGATCGGCGTGCGCGCTGCGCCAGTTCAGCCGGACGACACCGGGATCGGACATGTCCGTCGGCACGGTGATCCGCGCCGCCGCGGCGTCCAGCAGGCTGTCGTCGACGACGCCCCACGGCTCGGTGAGCATGGCCGGGTCGCTGAGGCAGAGCGCGGAGAGATAGACCACTCGGTGGAGCAGTTGGGGTGCGGTGTTGGCGACGGCACTGATGGTCAGACCGCCAAGGCTGTTGCCGACCAGGACCACCGGACCGTGTTGGGCGATCCGGTGCAGGAGACCGACAACATGCGTGACGTTGTCGTGCAACGACACACCGCGCGTCGGGGAGGGGGCGGCGGCCAGTGCCGCGGTGTCCTGAGGCAGGCGGTAGTAGGCGGCGGGGCCGTCAGCGCGGTCGCCGTGGCCGGGCAGGTCGACGGCGTACGAGCGGTGTCCGAGCAGGGCCAGTTCGTTCTGCAACGGGCCCCAGGCCCGCGCGTTGCTGGAACCGCCGTGCACGAACACGAAAGTGGGGCGCGAGTTGGCGCGCATGGTGAAGATCCTCGTCATCCAGAGGCGAACGGTGGACGTGGGACCTGGTGTCGGCGAAGGCCGGCACCGCGGTCAGTACGCCGACCGGAGACGGATGGAGCGCCAGTTGTGGATGACGAAGCACATGACGCCGACGCTAACAGGCGGAAGCAGCACCGGTCGACCGTCTTTTCGCGCTGTGCGGTCGGAGGCGGCACGCGTCCTCTCGCTACGGCCGGGCCGTCGGCTGCCCGTACCGCCGTCCGCGCCTCACCGCCCCCGTCTCGTCGAGAAGGGCGTAACCGCATGGGGGTTCGACCGTTTCTTCCGCGTCGGGTCACAGAAGCGGTCTGACGACCGATCGGGCGAGGGCCTCGGCGTGGGAGCGTGGGGCGGGGTCGGCGTCGGGGCCCTGGGCGTAGTAACGCAGGAACGCCTCCTGGAAGCACGCGCCGATCAGCAGGGCCGCGGACGAGTCGGGGTCCGCGTCCTCGGCGATGCGGCCGAGGTCCTGCTCGGCCCGCAGGTAGGCGGCGAAGCCGGCGACCGCTTTCTCCGGGCCGCCGCCGTGGCGGCTCATCACCACGCGGTGTGCCGCCATGCGCTGCGGGTCCGCCAGGAGCGCGCCCAGCATCGGGATCGACCGCTGGTAGAAGTCCAGGCACGCGTGGGCGAGTTCGGCGAGATTCTCCTCGACGTCGCCCTCTCCCGGACGGACCGAGACGCGGGACAGGCCGGGCACCCTTTCCTCCAGGACGGCGAGCAGTAGCCGCTCCTTGTCGCCGAAGTACTTGTACAGCGTGGGCTCCGACACGCCTGTCGCCTGCGCGATCTCCTTGGTCGTGGCATGGACGACGCCGCGGGTGCGCAGGATGTCCGCCGCCGCGTCGAGGATCCGCTCCCGTGTGCTCATCGCTGTCCTTCCCTTCTTCGCTTGACAGGTTAGTGAACACTAGCGCATCCTGGGGGCTAGTGTTCACTAACCCCCAGTTGGAGGGGCATCATGCGCATCACTGTTTTCGGGGCGACCGGCGGCACCGGACAGCACCTCGTGCACCAGGCACTGGAGGCCGGACATCACGTCACCGCGGTCGTGCGGAACCCGGCCGGTCTGCGCCAGGCCGCCCACCCGCGGCTCGACGTCGTGAAGGCCGACGTCATGGACCCTGAGGCGATCACCGAGGCGGTGGCCGGACAGGATGCCGTCGTCTCGGCCCTGGGCCCCCGCGCCAAGGGTGACTCCTCGGTGTGCAGCGACGGCGCCCGCGCGATCATCACCGCGATGCGGGCCACCGGCTGCCGCCGCCTGGTCGCTGTCACGGCCAGCGGCCACATCGTCGACGACGGCGACGGACCGTTCACCCGTAGCGTGGTCAAGCCCATGCTGCGGCGGTACCTGCGGGAGGGCTTCGCCGACTTCGTCCGTACCGACGAGGCCGTCCATGCCAGTGGTCTGGACTGGACGATCATGCGGCCGCCCCGCCTCACCGACGGCCGGCCCCGCCCCTACCGCACCGCCACCGACCGCAATGTGCGCGGCGGCATCACCATCGCCCGCGCCGATCTCGCCCACGCCATCCTCGCCACGCTGGCCGCCCCGGACACCGCCGGCCACACCATCGCCCTGGGGTACTGAGCATGAGACAGCTGTTCACGAAGAAGCGGATCGTCATCACCCTGTGCACGTTGGTCCTGGCCGCGCTGGGGGCAGCCGGCACCGTCGGCTACCTCACCTTCCTGCGCGCGCCCACCAACCCACCCGCCGACGCCTGCGCCGACGGGCGCCCGAGAGGCAGCGGCCCGGTGGTCGTCGCGGCCGGAGCGAGCATGACCCAGGGCACACTTGGCCGGGACTGGGTCGGCGACCTGCGCGAAATGGCCGAGTTCCAGGGTTACGAGTTCGTCAACGCCGGCGACAACGGCAACACCAGCGCGGACCTGCGCGGGCGCGTCGACAGCGACATCGTGGCGTGCGACCCGGAGATGGTCACCGTCCTCATCGGCGCCAACGACGTCCGCAACGGCGTTCCTGTGGAGGAGTACCGGGACAACCTCACCGCGATCGTCGACCGCATCGATGACAAGACCTCCGCCCGCATCGCGCTGATGTCCCTGCCCCCGCTCGGCGAAGACCTCGACGCCGAGATCAACCACGAACTCCGCGACTACAACGCCGTAGTCAAGGAGACCGCCACCCGCACCAAGGCCGACTACATACCCGTCAACGAGCGGTTCACCGACCACCTCCGCAACCAGGGCGGCCGGACCGCGTACGACTTCAGCTTCACCACGGCCTACCTGGCGGCCACCAAGCACTACCTGCTCGGACGCAGCTGGGACGAAGCCGCGCGCGACAACGGACTCGAACTGTTCGTCGACCACATCCACCTGAGCGACCGAGGCGGAGCGATCGTCACCGACCTCGCCGCTCAGTGGCTGTCCTCCACTGCGCGCACGGCAAAGAACCAGCCATAGGCCGAAGCCCGACCCCGCCATGGGCCGCCTCCGACGTACCGGCTCGTACGGCAGGCCCAACTGCCCTTGCCTAGGCTTTGCGGGCAAGCAGTTGAATCTCCTTGAACTGCCTCCGGTCCGTGGGCTGAGGCTCGCGAACCATCCGGGCCACCTCGGTCAACCCGGACTCGTGCAGCAACGCGGCGAGGTGATCAGGCCACCACCGATACGCCGGCGCGACCGCGTGATCGAAGACCTGTGTCGGGTGAGCCGGATCATCGCTGGCCGAGAAGCCGATCAGCAGGTGGCCGCCAGGTGCCAGCACACGATGGAACTCCGCCAGGATGACGGGGAGTTCCTGCGGCGGCGTGTGGATGATGGACCAACGTGAGAGTACGCCGCCCAGCACGCCGTCAGCGATGTTCAACGCGGTCATCGAGCCCACGTCGAACCGCAGGCCCGGATAGGCCTGTCGAGCCAACTTGATCATCGCAGGAGAGGCATCAACACCGAACGCCGACAGCCCCAGCTCGTCCAGATAAGCAGTGACGTAGCCAGGCCCACACCCCAGGTCCGCGACCTGACCGTCCCCACCAGCACGTACGACCTCGGCGAAGACACCCAAGATCCCACGGTCCAGGGGACTGTCACGGAGGCTGTCGCGGAACAGATGCGTATAGGTGGGAGCAGCAGCGTCGTAAGCCTCGCGGGTGGCACTGAGGGCAGCGTGTTCGACCATGCTCTCGACAGTAGTTCCTGGTCACGCGGCGAGCCGAGAGGATCACGATCTTCCCTCCCGCCCGTTCGCCCGGGCTGTCGCTGGTTCGGTCGAACCGCTGCTGCCGCCCCGGCCTGCGAAACCGCCACGGGGAGCCGGCCGGAGAATCATCCGCGCCGCGAGATCGCCGACGCGATCCGCGACCACCTCGCCGGACGGATCCACCTCACCGCGAGATGCGCAAGGCCCCCGCGCGGTCGCCACCACCATCGGCTCCTGGGTCCGGGACGTGTGGCCGCAAGACTGGTTGCGCAAGCCCGTCCTGCGGACCTACGAGCTGCAGCTCGTACGCCGGACTTTGTGGCGCCCCGGACGGATGCGAAGGGGCGGCCTCCGTACGAGACGCTGTTCGTGCACTCGGGTTCCGTTGCTACGCCCCGTCGATCTGTTGGCCGGCGGGACCAAGTGCTGCGAAGTGGCTGGCGCCGGTGCGGGCCTGCGGCGTTGCGGTGAGGCGGGCCTCGATGCGGGCATGGTTGACGGCGGCGCCGGTTGGTTGCTGCGGGAAGGTTGTCTGCGCCAGTGCTGCCACCGGGAGGTTCGCCGGAGCGCGGCCGGGCTAGCCTGGCCCGCATGGAGGAGTTCAACGGGGTTGAAGTCGTCGCGTTCCCGGACGCGGCGGCCTTTGAGGACTGGCTGTCCGAGCACCACACCCGCCGCGACGGCGTGTGGGTCAAGGTGGCGAAGAAGGCGTCGGGGATCGCTTCGGTCACGGATGACGAACTGGTCGACGTGGGGCTGTGCTGGGGCTGGATCTCCGGGCAGCGTCGCGGCTTGGACGACCGGTATTACCTGCAGAAGTACGGGCCACGCCGGCCGAGGAGCCTCTGGTCGCGGGTGAATGTCGAGAAGGTCGCTGCCCTGGCGGCAGCGGGCCGGATGCGCGAGCCCGGCCTGGCCGAGGTCCAACGGGCCCGGGAGGACGGCCGCTGGGACCGTGCGTATGCATCGCAAGCGACAGCTGTTGTCCCGGACGACCTTACGGCGGCGCTTGCCGCGGACCCGGCGGCGCGTACGGCGTTCGACGCGCTCGACCGGACCGCCCGCTACCTCGTGATGCTGCCACTGCTCCAGGCCGCGACGCCGGAGACCCGGCAGACGCGGCTGGAGCGGGCGGTACGGGACCTGACGGAGGGACGGCCGGTGGGCGAAGGGTGATCGCCCACCGGTGGAACTGCCGGACCTGGGAACCACCGACCCGTATGGCGTCGACGGCAGTGCTGCTGCGCGCGGTACGCGTCCAGTGGCTCGGCTCGGATGCTCGGCCTTCCCTTGCCCCTCATGGCACGGTCGGCCCGCTGGGGGTGTCGGCGATCCGAGTGACAAGGAAAGCGAGCCGTTCCTCCTGACCGGCCGGGGGGATGCGGTCGCTGCCCGACAGGACGGCCATGCCGTGCAACACCCTCCAGATGACTTCGGCGAACAGTTCGCGCCGCTCGTTGTCCGGGCGGAAGCAGCTGACGAACTCGCCGAAAGCGGCCCGTAACGGAGGCGGCGTCTCGGCGCTCGCGAACTTCAATTCGGCGGGCAGGACGAACATGGGCTGGTACAGGGCGGGCCGCTCGGTCGCGAAGTCCAGATAGGCGCGGCAGACAGCCCGCAGGGCTTGCCCCGGCTCGGGGGCGGCCTCCCGGGCGCGGCGCAGGTGAGCCGCGAGTTCGCTGAAGCCGTCGATGGCGACGGCGGTCACGATGGCGTTTTTGCCGTTGAAGTGGCTGTACAGCACCGGCTGGCTGTACTCGACGCGTTCAGCCAGCCGCCTCGTCGTCACTGCCTCCCAGCCTTCGGCCTCGGCAAGCTCGCGCGCGGCCGCGATGATCAGTTGATGACGGTGGGCGCGTTCACGTTCACGGCGCTCGCTGATGGCGGACATAGCGCTATTCTAGCGACGCTAGGCATTCTGTCGAGGGCAAGTTTGCCATCGGCATAACTACTAGCGCCGCTAGACATCTATGTGGCGCTGCCGCCGAGAGGTGAAGCAACTCATGCTCACCAACGTCGCCAGCGTGCTCGCACATTTTCATCGGCGCGCGCCTTGGGCACCGCAGGCCGCAGCCGACTTCGGCCTTCCCGGCACGCCCACTGCTCAGCAACGGGCCCAAGGCCGCCGTTTACGGCACCCACGGGGGCACCGCCGTGGGTGCCGGCGATCAGCGTGCTCCTGCTCGCCGCGTGACCGCGTGTCACGCCACTTCGGCCGGGTGTTACGCCGAACGGAGCGGGAGCGTCTGGCAGTCGGCGGAACGCCGAGCGCGCCTGATCTCCACCATCAGCAAGCTCTGGTTACGTGCGTGTCCCGGCCATGCCAAGCGAGCCCTGGGGGCACCTATGACACAGATCCGGATCGCCACGTTCAACCTCGAGAACTTCGACGAGACCCTCCCGACAGCGCACCCGTCGCTGGCTGATCGCATCACGCTGATGAAGCCTCAGATCACTCGGCTTCGGGCGGACATCGCCTGCTTCCAGGAAGTCCACGGGCAAGAGCGCCCCGGGCAGCCACGCGACCTGCTCGCGCTCAAGGAGCTGCTCGCCGGCACCAACCTCGACGGCGCACCCCTGGTCAGCACCAAGCCGAAGAACGACGCGGTCTTCGACGTGCGCAACCTGGTCATCGCCACCCATCTGCCGGTCCTCAAGCACCAGCAGCTGAAGAACGACCTGGTCGCCGAGCCCCGCTACCAGCGGCTCACCGCCAAGCCTTCCGACCCGCAACCGGTCCCGATCGGTATCGAGCGGCCCATCCTGCACGCGCAGATCGACATCGACCACGCAGCACCCGGCCGCCTGCTGCACATCATCACCGTGCATCTGAAGTCCAAGATCCCCAGCGAGATCCCCGGCCAGGTGGCGGATCCCAAGAAGGGCATCTGGCGCACCGCCGACGCCTGGGCCGAAGGCAGCTTCCTGTCGTCCATGAAGCGCATGAGCCAGGCCCTGGAAGTCAGGCGCCTCATCGACCAGATCCTCGACGACGATGCGGACGCGCGGATCGTCGTCGCCGGTGACTTCAACGCCGAGCCCGAAGAAGTGCCGGTGCTGGCGATCTGCGGCAATGTCGAGGACACGAACAACGGCGACCTCGCCGCCCGGGTCCTGGTCCCCATCGAGAACACCATCCCCACCGACGCCCGCTACACCCTCTTCCACCACGGCCGCGGCCAGATGATCGACCACATGCTCGTGACCCGTAACCTCCTCGCCCACTACCGCGGTTCAGAGATCCACAACGAGATGCTGCACGACGACTCCATCGCCTTCGCCACCGACACCAAGTACCCCGAGTCCGACCACGCCCCCGTCGTCGCCACGTTCGACTTCGACTGACCCCACAGGCGCCTCGCCCGTCACATCCACAGGCCGGCCCCGGTCGCCTCCTCCGTAGGCAGGCCGGGGCCGTGGATGCCTGCACCATGGCGTTCACTCGCAATCCATTGCAACGTGCAGGCGGAAGCGTGTTGCGTTAATTCTTGGAACGTTGCAACGATTTCACGGCTTCTACCTGCGATGATGCTGTTCTGTCGCAACGAGTTGGTTGCCAGGTCTTCGAACGCAACGTAGCTTTTCCGGTGTCAGAAAGACC
>NZ_JBEPDM010000058.1:0-36006 GCF_040300305.1 Streptomyces sp. NPDC000410 | reverse complement strand
GGCAGCCAGCCACCGCCACACCGCACGCTCCCGCACCCCCAACACGTCCGCCGCCGACCTCACCCGCCCAGTGGTGAGCTTCCCCTCCCGCCGCAGGGCCAGCAGACGGCGCACCACAGGCCCCCGCAACGCCCGAACCGACACAACCGGCAAAGCCCCACCCGAACCACCACCCGCCCCTTCCAGGTCCGGGTCCTGCTCTGTCTGATCCACACCCCCGAGCACACCAACACCCACCGGCCAGCGGATCAGAACTCACGAAACTGAGACAGCATCACCCCTCACGCGATAACGCCCCAAGACAGCAATGCCTCACAGATCTCTCACCTTCAGGACAGTGACCTCACAGCCCCGGAACCGCCACCGACCAGCAACAACAGACCCAAACCCCACTGTCTCCCACCCCGCTGTGCCGAAACCGAGAGATCGCAGCCTGCACACCTCTGTCCCCGACCATGCATCGCAAGTACGACAGCGCCTCGCACGCAGTGAACAACAACGGACAACCGCCGAGTCCGAACTCGAACGGGCCCGCAACGAACGGCACAAAGCCGACAGGCTCGCCGAAGAGGCAACTGAACAAGTCCGGGCGCTGACCGAAGAACTGGAACGCCTGCGCGGACAGTCCCCCGGCACCGAAGAGGTACCTGCGCCGCCCTCGCTGGTCCAGGAGACACTCGATGCTCCTGCCGATGATATTGACGACGCCCTGGCCAAGGCCGCCCGGCACCTGGACGACGGCGCCGACCGCCTGGAGCGCTTGGCCGACGAACTACACCTGGACAACTCAGCGGACAACCCCACTACCAGCGGAAGCCAGGCGAACAACTCAGGGGTCACGCCCGCGTCGCACGACACCGTGAAAAGAGTCAAAGCCGCGTACGCGGCGGACATCGACGCCACGCAGATCCTGTACCGAGCAGCGCTGGAACTGGTCTGCGCCGACGTGCTGGCCACGGTGGCAGCACTTCGCGACTCCGGTCACAGCACCGATGCTGATCAGCTCCTAGTGGCCACCGGCTGCCTCCGCGATCCCACCGACATGCCCATACTTCTCACCGAGCTCCGGGCGCATGAGCGTCACGTCGACGCCCACCAGCTCCTGACAGCGGTCGGGGAAACACGACCGGTCGACGAGCTACTGCACGTCGTATCCGAGTTGCGGGAGGAGGGCTGTGATTCCGATGCCTATCAGGTGCTTGCAGCTGTGGGACGCCTCCGACCGCTGACCGAAGTACCGCAGGTTCTGGCAGTCGCCAGCCATCAGGACGCTGTGTGGATCCTTCAGGTCGCCGTTCGCGAACGCCCTCTGGGCGACGTAGCGACCCTGCACGATGCCCTCAGAAGGATGGGCAAGCCCACCGAAAAGCTCCTGGCCTACACCGCGGACGCTCACCGACGAAGTCAGGAGCCGACCGGATCATCCCCCGACGGCACCCATCCGCACCGAGGGCAAACCAGCGACCGCCACCTCATCGGGTACGGGTTCGCCATACCCGAAGAAGACGACGAGAACGACGACGATGACCCCATGTTCCGGTCCTACGGTGCAGGAAAGCACGATCTTCCGCACCGTCCCTCGGCCGACGCAGATGGCGAGGCTCCGCTCATTCGCCCGTATGCTCTCGGTCCTTCCAGGCCTCGACCGCGGTACCAACTGCCCGCTGATGCTGTGGTCAGCACCACAATGATGGCTGCGGTCAAGATGGCCGGCCTGCTCCCCGAACACCAACGCATCTGCCGTCTGTGCCAAGAGCCGAAGTCCATCTCCGAGATAGCTGACGCACTGACATTGCCGCTCGGCGTAGCTCGGATCCTCGTAGCAGACCTCGCCGATACAGCCATGGTCGCAATCGACCGCCCCGCCAACAAGACGAAATGAAGGCAACCCCTGCCCGGGTTGCGGTCGCTCACCTTCTCAACCCGATTCGGAGATGCCGACACCGCCGACACCGCCGGCGCCACGCAGCCAGAGGCCAACGGCACGACGAGGGCAGCCCTATGAAGCCCGCCCACGGGCTCCGGCAGACACGTCCGTGGTCCTGTACGCAGTCAACGACACCGAAACCTGCCCCACCCCTGCCACCGCGCCCCGGACCCCCATACGGGCGCGGCGGCCCAAGCCCTGAAGACTCGTCACACATCCCGTGGGGGGATCATGAACCGCATCATCCGCACTGCCGCCACGGCCGCCGCACTCACCTCTGGCCTGCTTCTCACCGCCTGCGGCGACGACAAGGCCGCGCCCGGAAAGAGCGCGTCGGCGAAAGTGTCTCCGAGCCCGTCGCCGACCGAGACGCGGTCGGAGGCCGAGAAGGCGTTCGACGAGACGATGAAGCACAACGACGACAACCGCGAGCAGTTCGCCCGGAAGGCAGCCGAGGCCGCGTCAGCAGATCCCGCCAGCACCGAGACGGCCGAACTGCCCGACATGGTCGGCATGGACCTGGACCTGGCCCAGGAGATCGCCAAGGTGTACGGATTCCGGTACTTCATCGACCAAGACCAAAGCGGCCAGGACCGCCTGCAGATCCTGGACAACGAATGGACCGTCTGCACACAGGACCCGGCCCCCGGCACCGAGCGCGTCGAAATCCTCGTGACCCTCCACGCGGTCAAGGACAACGAAACCTGCTGACCCACCCCCGCCACCGGGGCCTGCCGGGGCGCAGCGGGTCGGCTGGGGTCTGACCTTCAGCTGTAGATCCTTGAGGGTGCTGTAGTTCGGGTCTGCCCAGGTGGCGGCGGTCGGATGGTCGCGTTGCGGGCTCGGTGGCAGGCGCGGGCGAGGGGCTGGTGGCAGCAACGCCAGCCGGACCAGTGCAGGGCGCGGGCGACGCGTTCGTGGTGTGATGGCTCGGCCGAGTCTGTGGCTACTGCCTCTCTGTTCCTCGGGCGGGAGACCACCTTCGCGGCTCAGTCTGTGCGCGCCCAGCGGTGTGGCGCCGTGACCGCTTCCGCCTAAGGGTGTGGCATTGGTGGGGTGATAGGGACACCCGCCAACAGACGGCTAGGTGGAATCTCCCGTAGCGGGGCTGCGAGACGACACCGACGGCGCCCGACCGCTGGCGTGCGGGTCCGCTGGACTGCCTCGACGGCCCGTCCTCGCCGTTCCGGCGGAGGTTGCCCCCGACCTGTGGGTGGCGGTCGAGTTGGTCGGCGACGGTCGTGCGCCCCCGCCTCGCGGACGTGCGCGTGGCCGTCTCCGGCCGCGGGTTGGTGGCACACCGTGTCCAGGTGCCGGTCCCGCCGAGCACGCTCACGCGGTGGACGCCGTACGCAGGGTGGCGGAACGGGAGAGGCCGGCGCACGTGGTCGTGGAGCTGCGCACAGCACCACCAGGACATCGCCAGGCCGGGGGTCCGGCGACCGAGCAGGACAGTCACGACGGGGAGGAACGGCATGACGGAGGATGAGGCGGCTCGCGAGCGTCCCCTGTGGTTCACCCATCAGGTCGTCGGAGCCGCGGACCTGGACCAGTGGAACAGGTGGGCCATCGAACGGATGCGTCGGCACAACCGGGTAATGCACGGTTGGGGGCTCGTGTTCGGAACCGAAGCCAAGGTGGCCAAGACAACGCAAGGGGCGCCGATCCCCGGGACCGTGGAGGTCTCTCCTGGACTCGTTCTGTCACCTCAGGGTGATGAGATCGCCCTCGACGCTCCGGTCCGCGTCGACGTGCGCGGGCTCGGACCAGCTGGTGGGGCCGGTCCCCTGGACCCGGCCCACTGGTACTTCCTCGCCGTGAGCTATGACGAGCAACTGCGCGGCGAAGTACCGAAGGGATGCGACGAGGGCACGGAGGGGTGCGAGCACACCCGGGCGTTCGAGTGCTTCCGGCTGGGCCTGCTGGACACCCTTCCCAGCGTTTACACCCTCCCCACACCCACCGGGGACCACCCCCCGCCACCGGTGACGGCTGAGCCCTGGGTTGTCGTGGCCGGTGTCAAGGTGGCTAGGTCGGGCACCGTCACGCTGGACACGGCTCAGCGGCGGTTCGTGCCCAAGGCGGCGGCATCGCAGCCGACGCCGGCCGCCCAGCCGTTGACGCTCACGCTTGCGCCGAGCTTGGTGGCAGTGACCGACGTCCGTAGCTCCTGGTTGCACGACGGGGGGGTCGCCGGCACGCGGAAGAAGGAGGCGTTCGATGGACTGCCGATGCCCGGGGTAGGCGTGACCAGCGCGGGGATGATGAGCGTGGTGCTTCCCGAGAACAGCCTCATCTCCAAGCTGAAGGTCTCGGGCGTGAAATCGAAGAACCAGAGGTTGACCGTCACGCTCACCCGTAAGGAGATCAAGGACTCCGAGGAAGGCCAGGCGGTGACCCTTGCCGAAGTGATCGTTCCCACGGAGGCGAACGCGATGAAGGTCTCCTTCGGATTCGAAGACGCCCAGGCCGAGGTAACTGACCCGGCACTGGCGCGCGTCGAAAACCAGAAGTACCGCTACTTCATCGTCGCCAGAGCCACCAAGACGACCGACGCGAGCGACAAGGTCACGGACCAGGCGGTCCTCCGCCACTTCCGGATCGTCTGTGGACCGTGAGGGTGCCATCGGCACCGTCGGTCACAGCTCCACCACCGACAATGTCTGCGTGACGGGGTCCGTGACGTAGGCGCGCCGCTCGTCCGGGCTGAGGCAGATGCCGTGGGGGGCGACCTCCAGATCGAACAGGGGTGTGCTTGGCTCCAAGGTGCCGGTGTCGATGATGGCAAAGGTGCGTTTCCCCGGAAGGGTGACGAGGAGGCGGTGCCCGTCACGGGTCACGGCGAGGTCGAAGGGGTTCGGCACGTCGACGGTGGCGGTCACCTTGCCCTTCAGGAGGTCGATGACCAGGACTTTCTCCGCCTCGGCGTCTGCCGCGTAGAGGAACGAGCCGTCGGGCGAGGCTGCTAGCCCAAGTAGCAGCCAGCCCAGGTTGGGCATGCGCTTGAGGACCTTTCCCGTCCCCGTGTTGACGACGGCCACCGATCCGTTGAACCCATCGGCGACATACAGGCGCTGTCCTCCAGGGGCTGCGGCCACGCCGGTCGGCTCGCCTCCGACCTCCAAGGGCTGGCCGACCAGGGAACGCGTGACCGTGTCGATCACCGAGACGGTACCGGCACCGGCGTTCGTCACGTAGGCGCGTGAGGTCTCCGGGGCCAGGCCGACGAACATCGGCCGTGTCCCCACGGTGATCGTGCGCGGCTCCGGTTCGACGGCCAGGACCGCGTCGGTCCTGGCGACGTAGACCCGGCCGGTCGAGGCAGCCGCGAGCGCCACCGGGTAGCGGCCGACCACCACCCTGGCTACCTCGTGCTGGAGCGCGGCGTCCAGGACAACCACGTACCCGTTGTAGCCACCGACGTAAAGCCTGTCCCCGCTCTTACTGAGCGTCATGCTGTGCGCCCCGGTCGGCACGCTGATCGGGTCCCCAACCGGCACGCCGGACTGGACGACGGACAGCTGATCCGTTGAATGGCTGATGTAGACGCGACCGTTCCCGGCAGCGGTCACGGCCGGGAACGGCCTGATGAGGTTGACGAACGCCACGGCGTTCAAGGTGTTGGTTGCGAGGACGCTCACCTTGTCCGCTTCCTCGTGCGTGACGTACAGAGCCTTGCCGTCCGAGGTCACCGCCGTACGAAGCGGTGTGTCGCCCAACGGGACGGGCATTCCCTGCGGTGCGAGACCGGCGGTCTTGAACACGGAGAGCGTTCCGGCCTCGGGATTGCTGACGTAGAGACGCACACCGTCCGTGGCGACGGACCGATCTTCCCGCGTGGAGGGGGTGACGCCGACCGACGTGGTCATCTTGTGGTTCGTGGTGTCGATCACGGACAGCTTGTCGGGCCCAATGACGTAGACGTGGCTTCCGCCGGGATCTGCCGTGAGTCCGTAGACACCGCCGAGTTCGATGACGTGCAGGACATCGTCCGTCCTTGTGTCGATCACGTGCACGCGGCCCGAAGCG
Organism: Streptomyces sp. NPDC000410; assembly: GCF_040300305.1. NCBI lineage: Bacteria > Bacillati > Actinomycetota > Actinomycetes > Kitasatosporales > Streptomycetaceae > Streptomyces > Streptomyces sp. NPDC000410. The sequence continues at coordinate 30,050 of NZ_JBEPDM010000058.1, read as the reverse complement.
GTGTCCCCCGCGTAGACGTATCGACCGGGCCCCGGAGCCACCAGCGCCCGCAGGCGCACCCCCGTGAGCACCTTGAAGTCCGGGGCACTGAGTACGGAGACCTTGTTCCCCACCGTACGGGGGAGCCAGAGGTACCGTCCCTCAGGGTCCATGGCCACCCCGGCGGGCTTCGGCGCGAGGGCCACGCGGTAGGAGCGGGTACGGAAGGGGTACACGACGTTTTCTCCGTTGGACACGGACGAGGCGTACAGCCGTGCGTCGTTCCGACTCAGGGTGAGGGTCGCGGCGTACCTGGGGAATTCACGGAGCACGGACATGTCGCGGGTGTCGAAAACGGTGATGAATCCACGGCCGGCGACGTAGAGGCGATCACTTTGACGCTCCGCAACCATGCGCGACACGTTCACTGGGACGGACGACTTCGGCGTGAGCGTGTCCGTGTCGACCACGACCAGCTTGGACGGGAAGGTCGACCCCACGTAAAGCTGACGTCCGTCAGGGCCGAGGTCGATACTGGTGAGCACCAAGGCGCCCACGGTAAAGGGGACGCCCACGGGGGTGAGCAGTGCCGTGTCAAGCACCGCCACCCTGGTGCCTCCGAGTGCGTAGACCCGGTCCCCGGCGGGGGACGCAGCCAGATACGACGGCCAGATGCCGATCGGGATGGTGGATTTCACGACTTCGCCCACCGTGTCGATCAAGGCGATTCCGAGGTCGCTTTTGAGCGCCACGTAGGCGCGCTCCTTGAACGGGTCGAAGACGATCGCGTCGGCTTCCCCGGGGAGCCGGATGGTCTTGGCGACGGCCATCTTCTGGGTGTCGATGATCGTCACGCCGTTCCCGGTGCTGACGTAGAGGCGAGGTCCGTACGGAGACAGCGCGCCGAACCGTCCGAGGTTCGGGCATTCGATGGTCTTCGCTTTGAGGCGGCCTTGGACCGTGTCGATCACGCACACCGTGGCGGTGGTAGGGCAGACGGCGTAGATCAGGCCGTCGTCATCGGACGTCACGAGTTGTGCGGGCCGATGGCTACCTAGGGCAACGGGGTCGGGCATGAGGTCGGGCATCGCCTCATCATGGAAGGCCGTGGGGGGCAATGTGGGGAGGAGAAGGGCCCGGGAGGCGATTGCGCGCCGATTGGCCCCTTCGAATGCGCCATTCGCGTGACGGCTCGCGCCCCGACGGTGCCGTCGGGTTGGAGAGGTACGGAACACTCGGGGTATGGGGATGCTACCCGGCATGAATGTCCTGCCGCCGTCACGAACGGCCGATGCGGGCACCGCTCTCAACGAGGCCATCGCCGCGCTGCCCCCCTCGGGCGGCACCGTCCTGATCCCGGCGGGAACCTGGACGATCGACACCCCCGTGTTGTTCGATCGCAACGGAATCATCATCCAGGGAGCGTCTCGCTCGGCTACGACCCTGCGATTCAACGGCGTCAGTGTTTCACCAGCCATCAAAATGGCCGACACGCTGCGGCGGCACGGGGTCATCCGGGACCTGATGCTCCAGTCCTCCGTTTCCGGAGCGGGGACGGCCATTGACGCGTCGTACTTCGTTAACGGAATCTTCGACAACCTGCAGATCGGCGGCCCGGGACGGAACCCGAACAGAGGCATCGTCTTCCACGCCGAGGGCACCTACTACAACCTGGTGCAGAACTGTGGGATCACCGCAATGGGTGAGGGTGCCCGGTGCATCTCCTTCGACAGTGCATCCAACTCGAACGTGGTGCGAAACTGCCGATTGATCGGCGACAATACCAACACCATCATGGTGTACGTCAACAGCCACGCCGTCGAGCTGGACCGCGTCGACATCGAGAGGGACGGATCGATCGGTATCGACGTCGCCTCCGGCGGCCACGACTGCACCGTCATCGCGCCGTACATCGAGGCGGTGGAGACCGGTATCCGACTGGCCTCCGGCGTGAGAGCGTTCACCTGTTTGGGCGGGATCATCATCGATAACGCCATCAATGTTCAGGATGATGGCGCAATGGACCCGGCCTTCATCAACACGCGGGTCCAATACCGGCCGTACACCTCGTACACGGCGCGCTCGACCGCATTTCCCCAGTCGTACCCGATCCAGACTGCCGGCGATCAGCCCCAGGACCACGCACTCATCTCGTGGGCCTACGACCCTGCGCTGGTTTCCGCCGGTACCGTGGTGGGTAAGCGAAAGATTTACTTGTCCAAGGTTTACGTACGTAATCGGGCGACGATGGCGAACGTCCACTGGTGGGTCACTGAAGCGGGTTCCGGCGCTACCACGGGACAGAACGAAATCGGCTTGTACGACTCCTTTGGACACCGGATCCGCAGCGCGAACGTGGACCAATCCATCACCTCCGCAGGGCTGAAGACGACGTCCCTTTCCGCTGCCCTCCCGCCCGGCTGGTACTGGGTCGCCATGGTCTTCAACGCGCTGAACGCTCCCGCTCTGGGGCACGCCTGCCACTCGACGGGCGCGGCCGAAGCGTCCAACGTGGGGCTGAGCACATCCGCCTTGCGCTTCGCCACCAACTCCACGGGCCAGGCCTCGCTGCCCGTCGTGATCCAGCCGGCTGGCAACGCGCCAACCCCCTTCGCGGGACCGTGGGCGGCCATCGGCTGAAACAGCGCGGTGCTGGTGGCCGCACAGCCGCTGGTACACCGGGCGATGTCCGTTGCTGCCCCCCACTCTTGACAGAAAGTCATGTTCATGGGTGGAACTTGTCGTTCTTGACGAGTGCGCGCTCGGCCTTGGTCAATTCGGTCCCGTCGACGAAGGACGGGCCGGCACCCGGTTTGCGCGTTCAATCGCAGCACGGCGATGGTCTCCGGGTCGCCGTCCGGGCCGTTGGCGGAGTTGGGGTTGATCGCCGGCGGCCCAGGGTGGTGGTCAGGATCCGGTCGGGGGCCTTGCTTCCCGAGCACTTCAGCTCGAGATCACGCTGTCCTGGGGGAGGCAAACGTTCATCATTCCCCTGCTCGTGGGCTGCCCGACGCCGGGAGTCTGCGGGAACAGGTCGTCCTCGGTTCGCGTCACCGCCCGGCCCTCCTCGCGTAACCGGTGGCGGGGACGGGCCCGAGGGCGCCCACGGCCCGAGCTGCGGAACGTACCGCCGGTGCTCCGCGTCCAGCGTCATGGCTGTGACAACTTCTTGGGGAGTCGTTTGTCGAGACTTTCGGGAGGCGCATAGGACGGGGTCGAATGATCAACATCGATGAGTTTTGATGTCGCAAGCTTGTGCGGCCTGATGCTCTCAGGCTTGGTCGGCCGCTCTGTCCCCGCTGAGGGTCCAGCCAGGTGGCGGCCTGTCCGAGCGCGTTAGTGCCGGGAGGGATTAGCGTGCGGATGCGCCGGGGCAGGCGCTTGGAGCCCCCAATGGGAGAAGCACACGCAGCGTCCCATCACAAGACCTCAGCCGCCGTCAAAACAAAGCAACATCCACAAGGTCGGTCAAGACCGCCTCCCACAAGCGCTAACAAACGCCTCCCTCACTCATCGACATAGCCAAGCGTCACACCGCCGGCCGCCGTCACCTTGACCCCGGCGAGGACGACCCACGGTTCGGCGGTCTCGACCGGCGGGGGCTGCCCGCTGGCCCCGCCCGCTGGGGGGCTGGGTCGTGTAGATCTCCGCAGGGTGTCCAGCAGCCCCAGCGCGAAGCCCTCGCTGGTGCAGGTCGGCTCGCGCGCGTCATCGGGGGTCTCGGCGTAGCGCGCGGCGAGGAAGTACCAGTGGTTCGGGTCCAGAGGGCCAGCTGGCCCGACGGGGGACCTGGTCCGCACGTCCACGCGTACCGGGCCGTCGATCGCGATCTCGTCACCCTGCGGGGACAGGGCGAACCCCGACGAGACGTCCACCGTGCCGGGAACCGGGACGTTCTCCGGGGTCTTCGCCGCCGTCACGTCCGCGCCGAAGACCAGCCCCCAGCCGTGCAGCAGCCGGTGGTGGCGGCGCTTGCGGGCGAGCGACCAGGTGTTCCACTGGCCGAGGTCTTCCGGTCCGACGAGTTGTCCGGTGAACCAGAGCGGGCGTCGGGACTCCTTCAGGGACTCGGGCATGGCGCTCCTCTCTCGCGGGTCTGGCGCGTCTCGCGGGGTCGGGGCGTGGACTAGGGCGGCGGCGCGGGTTTGAGCCGGACCTCGGCGACGACGTGCGCCGGCCGCTCGCGCTCCACCACTCGCCGCACGGCGGCCAGCAGCTGCGCGTGCTCGGCCGGGACCAGGACCTGCACCCGGTGGGCCGACTCCGCGTACAGCGGCAGGCCGCGGTCCTCCTCCTGGATCAGCCAGGAGTCATCCAGCACGGCCGTGCCGTCGAGGACGGGCGGGTCCGGGCGCGCGCCGAGCCGGGTGGTGGTGCCGAGTGTCGAGACCCGCTTGTCACCCAGGCGCCACACGCCTGTGTCGAGCAGGGGTTCGTGCAATTCCACCTCGACGCCGCCGGTCTCGCGGCGGACCGCCTCGACCAGTCCGGCCGGGGTGCCTCGCCGGGCGTGCGCGGCGAACGCCCCGGCCACCCGCTCGCGGAGCCGCCGCGAGTCGGCCTGCTGCCGTGCCGCGTCGGGTGGCGGCGGGTAGGCGTCCACCCAGGTGGCGAGGCGGGTCAGCCACGGCGCGTCCGGCCGGTCCGGAGCCGCCGCCGGGTCCAGCAGCCGGGTCGACCGATCCAGGTCCCCGGCGACTTCGCCGTACACCGCGGTGAACAGCCCCAGCAGTCTTCCCAGTCGACCGCTGCCGTCGTCCCGGCCCGTGTAGACCGTGGGAAGTTGGTCCAGCAGGCCCCTTCCGGAGCAGGCCACCCGGATGTCGCCCAGTCGCGGGCTCGCCTGGCCGTCGCCCACCAGCTCGACCGCCACCCACAGGGCGGGGGCCGTCTCCCGGGCGACGTTGAGCACCCGTACGTCCGGGCAGTCCAGTGGTCCGGCGCGCCAGCGGCCGGCGGCCGTGGGAACGGGGGCGTGGTCGGTGTCCGCCTGGTCGCGAGCCGTCGGGGCGGGCGGCGCGGGGGCGGCGGCGTCCGGGCCATGCGGGGTGCGGGAGGCGAGCGTCCAGATCCGTGCATGGGTGCCGGCGGGTGCCGGCTCGGCGAGTTCGATCTGGACCCGGTCCCAGCGCGGCCGGGTGCCGGGGTGGGGTGCGGGTGCCACCAGCACGCCCCGGCCGGTCCGCTGCGGTGCGGACGGCCGGTACAGGCCCGCCGGGCCCGCGAGCAGGGGCAGGCCGTGGTGGTCGACGGCGACACCGGCGAGCCCGGCGGCCACGTCGGCCAGTCGACGCTCCGGCTCCAGGGGGTCGGCGGGTACCAGGAACACCGCACCCGCGAGGGTGACGACCAGGAAGTCCGAGCCCCAGCCGTCGGGGGCGGGGGCGGCCGCGACCCCGTTCACCCGGGCCCGGGCGGCGGTCACCGCCGCGTCCTCGGGCTGCGCCGGCGGTACGACCGCGCCTTCGGGGGCTTCGGCCACGCCGTCCCCGCTCACCCGGACCACGCGGGCGCGCGCCCGGTCGACGACCGTCACCGCGCCGTCGGTGAGCGGCCGCAACTCGACGGCCGCGCCCTCGGGTTCGAAGGGGAAGGTCACCCATGGCTCCCCCACCGGGAGTGTCACGACGGGCAACGTCCAGTGCTCGCCGTCGCGGTGCAGGCCGTGGGCCGTGGCGCCGGGCCAGCGGCCTTCCCGGTTCAGCCACCGGTAGGGCGTCTCCTCGGGCATGGTCAGCTCTCCACCCCCACCCATGCCACGCTCCACCGCAGGTCGGTTCCCACCAGCTCGGGCAGGTCATCGCCGAGCAGCTTGGGCGGGTTGAGCGGGACCGTGTCGACCTCTTGGCCGTCGGGGCGCGGCTGGTCCGCCGTCACGCCTGGGTGCAGGGGGACGACCACGGTCAGGGTCTGGACCCCGGAGTTCGCGACGTACGGATTTCCGTCCAGGACGGCGGCCTTCGGGGGGTTCTCCCCGGGCATCTGCGTGTCGCGTAGGCCCTCCAGGCGCACCAGGTACGTGGGGGGGCCGGTGAACCCGCCGGATCGGGTGTCGACATTGGTCTTCACCCCGAGGACCGAACCGCTCGCATTCTTGACCAGGGTCCATTGTGTGGCCCCGGGCTCTGTGGAGCCCGAGGCCACGTGCGGCGACACCTTCAGCAGCCGGCGTGCCGAGCCGTCCGGCGGCTCCGCCAGTCGGCAGTCCCGTACCTTGACCCCGGCCAGAACCAGGTCGAATCCGTTGCGGACGGACTTGTCGGGCAGCCACTGCAGGGTGGGGTTGTCGTCCAGCCGGACCGCTCCGAAGGTGCCCCCGGCGCCCTCGCGCAGACGCGCGGCGGCCTCCTCGTCCTCCGTCCAGCGCACGACCAGCAGGAACTCCTCGGCTGGGCCCGCGGGTTCACCGGCCACCGCGGGCACGTCCAGCTCCACCGGGGCGGTCAGCAGCAGTTCCCGGCCGGCCGCGTCCAGCGCGTAGCCCGGGGCCACGACGAGCCGGGCGTCGCCCACCGCGCCCGTCACCTCCATGCCGCGGCTGATGCCCCACCCGTGGAGGGTCCGGTGGTGGAGGCGGCGCAGCGCCCGTTCGGCTTCCGCCAGTTCCGTCAGGTCGGCCGCGGTGAGCAGCTGGTGCTCGAAGAACACCGGGCGGGACACCGAGGGCAGTGGCGCGATCGGGTCGTTCACGGTCATGGTCGTCGCTCTCTCGCGGGGAAGGGCCAGGTGCTCGGGGGCGTCGGACGGCGGCGGGGCGGAACCGACTGCCACGGGTGGCACGTCGACGACGGCGGTCCACACGATGTCGACCGGCACCTTGGTCAGCGGCTCGGACGGCGCGTGTTCGCCGGTCCGACGGCCGTGCCGGACCAGCAAGGTGAAGGAGTCGCGGGCGCGGGCGGTGACCGCGATGGTGGTGGTGATCGCGGCCACCGGCGGGGGGCCGACCAGGGAGGCCATCACGCTGGGCGGGGCGGCAAGTTCGTACGGCAGGAACACGGTCGCCGACCATCGCAGCGGTGTGCCGGACACCTGCGCCGTCGCCTGTGAGAGCCGGCCGGCCAGCAGTTGCGTCGTGCCCAGCCGCCGGGCGACTTGCCGCAGGCCCGCGGTCTCCACTTCCGTGGAGGTCGCGGTGACGCGCCCGAGGACGACGTCGGTGCGGGGGTCCGGGGGCGTGTGGGGGCCGAGCAGCCAGGGGCGGGCCTGGGGGCCGGGGCCCACGGCGCGCAGCACCACTGTGGCCGGGGCCTCGCCCGGGAACAGCGTGTGGGGCGCGCTCAGCACGAGCAACTCACCGTCGGCGTCGGCCGCCACTCCCGGGGTGACGGTGACCGTGCGCGGAGCGTCGGCCGGTGCCGTCAGTCGGGGTTCCAGTCCGATGAGCACCCCTCGGCTGCCGTGGGCGGACCGGAGGTGACCGGACAGGCCCCGGTCCAGTGCCTGGAACAGATCGGTCAGGTCGGCGGAGTCCAGCCGCCGGCCCCGCTCGAAGATCACCCGCTCCACGGCGCTCACGACCCGCCCCCGGCGACGGCGGTGACGTCGTGCTGACCGGGCACCACCAGGGTGTCCGCGGGCACCAGGACGCCGGAGTGGCCGCCTTCGGCCTGTGCGTCCTGGTCGGCAGCGAAGCTCAGGCCGACGATGTGGTCCACACTGGGGACTTCGTCGAGCACCTGCATGACCTCGCTGCGGTGGACGTCGCGGCCGAAGGGCCAGCCGGTGCCGCGCGGGCCGCCGGTGACCGGATGGAGGAAGCGGTCGAGCGCCGCGTGTACCGACCGTAGGGCGGCAGCCCGGTCGGTGTCCGGCCGGAGGACGGCCGAGACGGTCGCCGACACCCGGAGGTACCGGGGGCCGATGACGAAGACCCGGGTGCCGATGATCCGGTGGGCGTCGAGCCACCGCCGTACGGCGTCCAGCAGGCCGGGCGTCGGTTCGGGCCGCTGTGGCGGGAGCCGGGGAACGACGACCACGGTGACGCAGCCGGCGGCACGCAGGCCCGGCAGCCGGGGGTCCATCTCGGCGAAGGCCCGGGCCCGGGCGATCCAGGTGCCCGGTGTGGCCAGGGCACATCGTTCGAAGTCGGCCAGGGTAACAGCGCGTTCGGGCACGTCCAGACCGAGGACGACGTTGCGGTCGAATTCGTCGAGCGAGGAGGCGCCGGTCTCGGCGAGGGCCTCGCACAGCCGTTCGTGGACCCATACGGCGCGTTCGGCGCGGGCGGCGGCCGCCGCCAGGTCCTCCGGGCAGGCGCCGCCGTCCGGTGCGAGCGCGGAGCAGGCCGTCGGATCGTCCGGGCCCGGGTCTCGGCCGAGCAGCGCCCGGTTTCGTGGTCCCGGGTCGAGCGTCCATCGCGCGCCGGGTCGGGGCCCGGCGTCACCCGCTGTTGCCGCGCCGGTCGTGGCGCAGGCCACCAGCACCGTTTCTCCGAGCTCGGGGACCGCGCCCCGGCGCCCGTCGCCGAAGGCCAGCACACCGGTCGAGGGGTCGAGGACCGCGTGCCGGTCGGCCCGTCCGGACGCATCAAGGTCCGCCACCAGCGACACCCGCCGTGCGGTGGGTGCGGGCGAGCACAGCCACACCTCCGTGCGGTCGGCCAGGACGTGCCCCTCGACGGGAAGGGTGAAGCGCTGTTCGGGCGTCCCGTCCCCGACTCCGGCCACGACGGCCTCGGCCACCAGTCGGCCCTCCAACCGTCCTTGCGGCGCCTGCCATGCGAGGACGCGTACCACCGGCCCATCCGCGGCCTCCGCCCCGTCCGCCGTACCCGCGCGCAACGCCGTGACCTTGCCATGGCGGTCGACGGCCAGCGCGAGCACGACCGTTGCGGGGGGTGCGGGCACGGGCCCGCCGGTGAGAACGGCGTCGGCGGCGACGCTGAAGGACCCGATGGCGGCTTCGACGGGCTCGGCCAGGACCGCGTCCACGGTGATCCCGGTCAGCCGGTGGGCCGCGTCGGGGCTGCCGCGGTCCAGGCGGCAGCGGAGCCAGGCACCTTCGGGCAGGTTCACAGGCGCCTGGGACACCAGGGCCTGGGCCAGGTGCAGCCGGACTCCCCCGCCGCGGGTCAGGGCGCGGGTGCCGTCGGACACCTCGGCCGCGGCGAGCGGCTCCCAGCCGGTGGCGCGGCGGACCTCCCACACGGTGACCGCGTCGTGGTGGTCCGGCCCGGGGTCGGTCACCGCGGATCCCGGGCCCGGCCGGCGTCCGCCGCCGTCCAGGTCGAGGTACAGGGACAGACTGGTCCCGGCGGGCAGTTCACGGTCCAAGCCGAGAACGAGCGCCGCACCCGGACGTGGACTCGCGCCCAGTACCGGGTACGGGACGCGGGCGGCCAGGGCCGCGGTGCGGTCCGTCCAGCCCGCGGTGTAACCGGAGGTCTCGGCGGTTCCGTGGTCCACGCCCGCCGTCAGGAGGGCCGCGCCGGTGGGACGCACCGGGTGGAGGGTGGTCAGCCTCGGCGTCCGCGGCCCGTCGGAGGTCAGCACCACCCCGGCAGGCAGTTCGGCGAACAGCGGGGTGCCGCCCGCGACCACGGGGCCCGGGGACACCGCGAGGACGGCCGTGCCGGGCCGTGGGCCCTGCGGCGCCTGCCCGATCAGGGCGAGCAGTTTGCGCAGCTGGGCGTCTGTGACCCGGCCCGCCCGGTACATGTCCGCGTCCACCTGCCAGGCGAGCAGTTCGAGCAGGGCGATGCCCGGGTCCGAGATGTTGTGGTCGGTCCAGCGCGGACTGACCAGGGGGATCAGGGAGCGGACCTCCGCCACCAGGTCGGGCCACCGCCGGGTGTCGAGTGCGGGGGGAAGCAAGGGCATGCCTCAGTCCTCCCTTCCGGCGAGTTGGACGGTCACCGGGCCGACACAGACCACCGCGTCGGGCGGGACCGCCACTCGGTCGCCCGCTGGGCTGCCGTCCACGTCGAACACGAGGCGGGTCACCACGTCCACGCCCGGCACCCCTTCCAGCCGGCGGGCCAGGTCGGAGGCGTGCACCGGGCGGCCCAGCGGCCAGCCCGTCCCTTCGGGCCCGCCGGTCAGCGGGTCCAGGAAGGCCTCCAGTTCGGCCCGTACGGCCGCCCGGACAACGCCCGGCTCCGCCGCGCTCGTCGGACGGACCCGCACCGTCGTTCCAACCGGCCGGTAGCGCGGTCCCTCGACCACCAGCCCGGGCACCGCGGTGGCGGGCAGCCGTGCCGCCACCGCGCCGTGCACCAGCCGGCACAGCTCTCCGGACGGGACCGGGCGCCGCGAGCCGTCCCGGGGCACCACCACCAGGCGTACGGCGCCGGGCAGTTCCCGGCCGTGCCGGTCGCGGGCTCCTAGCGCTCGGGCGTACGCCACCTGAGGGCAGGCCTCCTTGGCCACCGCCACGATGTCCTCCTCGGTCAGTGCGATCCGCCGGTGCCGGAGAACCGAGGGCCCCCGGGAGAGCACGGCGGCGAACGGCTCGGCGTCGGATCCGCCACCGGCCGGGAGCGGGTTGGAAACCCCTGACACCGCTGCGGCGCCCAGTACCTGGGTGACGCCGCCGGTGTCGACGTTGCCCGCCGCGCCTCCGCCGGTGCGATACGAGCGCAACACGAGGTTGTCGTCCCCGCGCGGCGCTGGCAGGCCGTGGCCGGCACCGCCGAACAGGATGCGGCCCGAGGCGTGATCGCAGGCGAACACCCGGTCCGCAGGCCCTGCCGTGCCCAGGCTCCGCACTTCCCGCCAGCGCACCCAGGCCTCGGTGACCTCTCCGGTGCGTGGGTCCGCCACCGTGCGCAGCCAGTCGGCCCCGCCGGGGCCCAACTCGGCCAGCAGCAGCGGCAGATCGATTCCGGCCCGGACGCCTTGGCGTTCCCGGACCTCGATGACGAGCCCTTCCAGCAGGGGGGCATACCGACTACGAAAGACCTGGCCGGCGGTGCCGTCACCGGAACCGAGAGGTTCGTCGGTGACGCTCAGCGATTGGCGTGCGGTGACCGCGTTCGGCGCCAGGGTGCGCAGGCGGGTTGCGGCCGGATCGGTGTCGCCCGGCAGCCTGGCCCGCAGCCAGGTACGGGGGGTGCCGAACCTGGCGGGAGGAGCGTCCCGCAGTTCCCCTCCGGCGTATGCCCGGGTCAGCGGGCCGCGCAGCGTCATGGTCTGGCCCTCGGCGGCCTCCACCACCACGTTCTCGCCGCCGCGCAGGTCCGACAGGACCAGATGGTCGCCGGGGGCGAACCGGGTGGCGGCGTCGCGCCCCAGGAGCATGATGGTCCGTCCATCTGCTCCGGCGACCGGCGCACCGGCCGGGCCGCCGGTGCCGGGCCATTGCAGGAGCACGATTCCGGAACGGGACAGCCCCGCCGTGCCGTCCTCGTGGGCAAGCGGTACCCAGTCCGTGCCGTCGTGGCCCTCCCAGATCAGCCGGCCCGGTGCCGGAAGCGGGCCGTTCTCGTCAAGACGCGCGTAGAGGCCGATTCGGTCGGCGGGCAGCTCGCCGTCGAAGCCCAAGTAGATGGCCGGGACATCGTCGGGCAGCGGCCGGAACAGCGGGGTGACGGACTCTCGGCCGCCGGCTGGTCCCTCCCGCCACACGTGGTCGTCGAGCACCAGGACGTGCTGGGGCGGGCCGGGCAGGGGGGTGTAGCGGTAGGTAACCTCGATGGGTTGCAGGACCGGCGGCCTGGGCTCCACCAGCGCGAGTCTCTGCTCATGCTCGCCCTCGCCCCAGGTCAGGATCCGCAGTTTTGCGTAGCTGCCGGAGACCAGCCGGACGCGGAGCCAGCGACGTTCCTCACCGGCAACCACGGCCGGGGTCCAGTCCTGAGGGACGGTGAAGGTGACCGAGCCGTCGGCCTTCAGGTTGAGGGCCTGTTCGGCCGACGGTTTCAGGTCCTTCCAGCGGCTGCCGTCGAACGACTCCCACGCGACCTTGGGGCTCGTCAGGGTCGGTGGCTTCGCGGGACGTTCGTGGGGGGCCGAGAGGGCGTCGTCCGCCTCCTCGGACGCCGTCCGCGCCCGCCTCAGGGTCAAGGTCACCGAAGCACCGGCCTTGGCGAAGACCGCGTCACAGGCCAGGTGGAGGACGCTGCCCAGCTCCGGGGCCTGCCCGAACGGCGCGAACGCCTTGGTGACGTCGATCGGCAACCCGTCCACGATCGCCCGGTCCGGCTGCAGGCCGGTGGACACGCTCTGGGTGCTGCTGGTGAGCGTGATGCCGGCCAGCTCTGGCAGGACTAATCCGGGCTCCGCCATCAGCGGCGACCGCAGGTGCGCCCGCAGCCAGTACGAGGTGATCCCGCGCACCTCGGTGGGGCGGGCCAGCGCGGACGGTACAACCAGGGTGACCGTCCCGGAGCCGGTCAGTCCGCGGGTGCCGTCGCGCGACTGCGCGGGGCCGTCACCCCAGGGGGCGAACGCGCGCCATGCGTCGCCGTCCCACCAGTTCCATTCGAGGCGCAGCGGCACCGAGGAGGCGGCGGCCAGGGCGATCCTGACGTCGACCGCCGAGGGCCCGGCGAAGGCCAGCAGGCTGTCGTGCCCCAGGTACAGCTCCCGGCGGGTCCGGCGCAGGCCGGTGAAGAGGGTGAACGGCCGCCGTGCCAGCACGTCGGCCGAGTGGTCGGCCGCGCTGTCCGCCCCCGGCAGGACGCTCCACACCTCGGCGAGCGGTGCCGAGATCAGACCCACGCCGGTCTCCGTCTCGAACGGCAGCAGGTCGGTGCTCCCCGCTACGGCCGCCCCGAGCCGGGTGCCGGCAGCCACCCGGCCCCCGGCGGTTCCGGGGAGCGGTTCCAGCAGTACCGGTACGGAGGCCGCGTGGGGGGGCAGCGGCGAGACCCCGATCCGGTCGAGCAGCGCGGCGAGGCGGAGGTCCGGTGCGGCCGCCAGCCGTTCCGCCAGCGCGGCCAGCAGGGAGGCCAGCGCGTGTCCGGCGGCCGCCGACACCCCCTCGGCGGCCGGCTGCCACTCCGGCACCCAGCCCGTCCGCCAGCGCAGCAGCAGGTCGAGGATCTCGGCGCGCCCGGGCGGGGGCGGGGACGAGGTCACCGCTGGGCCTCCTCACGCAAGTAGAAGGGATACACCAGGTTGTAGAAGGTGTTGGTGGCACGGATCCGGTAGCCGACGTCGATGTCGAGCCGGCCGGTGGTCCGGTCGGCCAGGGTCACCGTTACCTCCCCGACGTCGATCCGCGGTTCCCACGTGATGAGGGCCTGTTCCACCCGGTGCCGAACCAGCGCCGCCGTTGTGGTGGACAGCGGCTCGAACTGCAGCTCCTCCAGGCCCGCTCCGAAGTCGGGACGCAGGGCGCGCTCCCCGCGTCGGGTGCCTAGGATCAGCCGCATCGACTGCCGGATCTTCTCGGGACCGCCTGTCCGGGCCACCTCGCCGAGGGGGTCGAAGCCCACCGGGGATCCCCAGCCGTGGCCGAGTACGGACCGGTCGTCATCCGGATCGTCCGAACCATCGGGATTGCCCGCTCCGACCGGCGGCTCGCTCATCTCAGCCGCCGATCAGCACGGTCGGGCATCCGGCGACGATCGGCGCCCCGCAGCCCGCCGTGTCGCCCTGACGCAGTACGCCGCGCCCGCCGACCAGCACGGTGATGGACCCCTTCGGGAACGGGGTCGGCGGATGGACAGCCGGCGGCGGGAACGCGCAGCTGTGGAGGTCGCCCTGGACGGCGGCCGGCCGGCCGCCGATCATTACGGTGGCCACGCCGGGGCCGGACACCGCTCCCGGATGGGCGGTGGGGTCGTTGACGCGGGCTGCGAGCGGCACGGGCGGCTCCTGTCTGCTCGAAGGGTCTATGCCGGAAGGCCGCGGCGGTCAGTTGATCTTGACCATGGCTCCCTGGACGGTGCACGTGGCCTGGGCCTTGACGGTGGCTCTGGCTCCCGTGGCGGTCACCGAATCGGCGGCCTTGAGCGTGACGTTGAGGCCGCGCGCCTCCACCGATCGCTTGCCGGATAGGGTCACGGTGCCGGCGGCGTCCAGGGTGACCGATGCCGCTCCGCCGGCCACCGAGAGGGTGATCCCGTCCCTGGACAGCTTGATCGAGTGGCCCTGCTGGTGGCGGAGCACGACCTCACCCAGCAGATCGTCCATGGACAGTTCGTGGCCCTTCGGGGAGCGCAGTACGCGCTTGTACTGCGCGTCGGTCGGCAGGTCCACCGGGGGCGGCGAGACCATGCTCCACAGTCCCCCCAGCACGTACGGCTCCCGGATGTCGCCGTTGTGAAAGCCCACCAGGACTTCGTCGCCCGGCTGCGGCAGGCACCACATGCCGGAGGCATCCCCGGCCACCGGTGCGCACACCCGGGCCCACGGCTCCACGCCCGGCAGCCATGCGTAGCGCACCTGGACTCGGCCCGCGTGGGTCAGGTCCATGTTCTGGACCACGACGGCTGGTGCGACGCCGGGCATCCGGGCGTCGGCGGACGCCGCCGCGTCGTCCAGGGCGTCGAAGAACGGTTCGAACATGGGGAAACCTCCGGGATGATGGGTGGTCGGAGTCACCGATCGGGTGAGGGAAGAGTGAGCAGTCCGCCCTGGATCCGGGTGGCTCCCTGGGCGGGCCGCCGGATCCCGTCGAACCAGATTTCCTTGCGCAGGTCGAAGGAGGTGCGATAGCCGCCGGTGTCGAGGGTGTGCTGCGCGGACACCACCCGCCACAGCCCGCCGAACGTTTCGCCGACCCCCTCGATCTGCAGGACCCGGCCGGCCCGGATCCGCGGGTCGCCGACGCAGGAGCCCTTCGCCGTGGTCCGGCGGTTGAGCAGCGGCAGCAGCTTGCCGAGAATCAGCCGGGGCGCGGAGGCAAGTGTCACTGGCTCGTCGACCAGGACCATCTCCTTGCCCTGGAACCCGCCAGGCAGCCCGAAACCGGGAGCGATGTCGACAGCCAGCTTCTGCCGGTCCCAGTCGTAGCCGACTCCGACCGTGAGCTCCAGCCGGACCTCCGGCCGCCACACCCGCGCCACGATCCTTGCCACCTGTCCGACCGATGAGGTCCGCGGTGCGAACTCCCGCAGCGAACCGCCGTACCGCAGGGTCACCTCGGGCGTGAGGTATGCCTCGGGGGACATCAGCCGGAGCACGTAGCCCCGGGGTTCGAGGTCGTGCTCCATCAGCAGTTCCCAGCCGTTCTCGGTCGCGATCTGCTGCAGGAACTTCAGGGTGGTCTTGGACTGCTGGTGGCGGACCACCCGCTGGCGCATGGTGGGATCCTCGACGGAACCGGCGATGTCCGCGGCTCCCAGCAAGGCGGCGAGTACCGCGCCGAGCCGGTCCACCGCCGGGATCAGACCGTGTTCGAGCGCTAGGTACGGGGCCACCAGCAGATCGGGAACGGGCAGCACCCCGATCCTGGGCAGCGGCGCGGCGAACCAGCGGGCGGGCGAGGCGTCGGCGAGCCGGGTGCGGCGGTCCTGGGCGACGACCCGGAAAGCGGCCATGCCGTCGGCGGGGAAGTCCGCGTCGGTGCCGACCACCTGCCCCTGGAAGAGGGAAAGCGGCTCGTGCGGGGCATAGCCGAGAGCGAGACCGACGGGGGTGTCGAGGGCGAAGAACGGATGGTCCAACCAGCGCAGCCCCTCGTTGGCCAGGGAAATCTCCAGCCGGTCCGCGTCGCCGCCCAGTCCCGTCACACAGGACACCTCCGTCACCGAGCCGCGCAGCACCGCCGGCGCGGGCCTCCCGCGGAAGGTGAGGCGCATCTCGGGTGCGTAGTGCGGGGTGTTCACGCGGTCTCCGCCGCCGGAACGTCGTGGACCTCGCCGGTGGTCCGGTCCACGTAGGGCAGGCGGGGCAGCACCAGTCTCACGCCCGGGGTCAGCTCGCGCGGGTCGTCCAGATCGTTGCGGAGCGCGATGGGCCGCCAGCAGGCGGCCGATCCGTACTCGCGCCACGCGATCAGCGGCAGAGCGTCACCCTCAACGGTCACATGGACTTTGGTGAAGTCGCTGGTCTGCCGCTTGAGTTCCCTGACCTCCAGTTCGGTGTTGCGGAACTCGCTGAAGGTGACCGCCAGTCGGGCCCGGACCGGCACCCCGCTCGGCAGGAACATCACGAACCGCTGGGACACACGGCTGAGCACGCAGGTGAATGTGAGGCTGCCCCAGGTGAACAGCAACGGCGGCGGGGCGTGGAGGGTCGGGTCGATGTCCATCAGGCCGGTGACCTTGCGGGTCAGCAGCCGCACGTCGCTGCCGGCCTCGGCCTGGCGGTTGGCGACGAGGGAGTCCAGGAAAAGTTCCATCTCCAGGGTCTGCGCCTGGCCGTGGACGAACTGCACGACCGGTGCGCTCAGCCCCGGCACGGCCAGTTGTGCGAAGTTCGTCTCCCGGTTGACCGTGTACTCCTCCGGGTTGAAGAGCACCTTGGTCCGTTCACCGGTGACAAGGTTGGTCAGGGTCGCTCGCTCCAGACCCGCCGTGATCCGGTGGGCCGCGGAGAGGAACCGGTCCAGGCCCGCGCTGTCGTCGAGCCGCACTAGGGCCTCCCCCGTCGTTCGAGCCTAGCCTGCATCCTGCGGTCGATCTCCCGCACCACCCGCTCGACGAGCTGCGGGACGTCGGACGCGGTCAGCGGGGACGCGACCGGGGACGAGGATGCGGTCGCCGACGTGGTCGACGAGGACGCGGACGGGCGATGGCCGGCGGCAGGGCGGGGGAAACCGGGTCCGGGCGACGCGTTGCCGGGTACCGCCGGACCGGCCGGATGCCGCCCGCCCTCGCGGGCCAGCGCGCCCGGTGGCCGGGTGAACACCAGCGGGAGCCGCGCCAGAGGGGCCGGGACCCGCCCGGCGGACACGCCTCCCGCGGTGGCGCGCCCCGGTCCGGGTACGGCGCCACGCACCGGCACGTACTGGGTGCGCGGCACGGGGTTCCGCCACGGGGCGGACACGGCGACGCCCCGCGGTACGCACACCAAGGCGCCAGCCGGGCCAACTGCGGGCCGCACGCCGGGCCGAGACGTCCCGGCGCCCGTGGGCCACGCCCCCCTCCGGCCGACCGCCGCGCCGGAAGCCGTGCGGAACACCGGCGCCGTCCCGGCACGTCGGGCGACCGCCCCGGTCCGCGCGACCGGCGGCCGCTCGGCCCACAGGCTGGCCGGGGGCCGGAATTCGGCCCGGCAGCGGCACCCACAGCCGGACCGGGTCCGCACCGGACCGCGTGGGAGGGCGACCGAAGCGGCGACGGTAACGACCGTGTGTCGGGGACGCGGCCGGTTCCGGTGGACCAGCGACACCGCGGGGAACGGCCGGCCCGCGCGGGGCGCGGCGTGCGAGCGCGCCCGCCGCAGCAGGGCGTCCAGTGCGGGCCGCGTCGGCCCGGCCCGGTGCAGCGTCACCTCAAAGTCCCTCCTGTTCCTGCTCGTTGATGCGCTGGTTGATCGCCGACACCTGCCGGACCCACTCCCTGCGCTCCCGGTGGGGCAGCCCCACCAGCTCGGCGTGGGACCAGTGGAGGTAGTAGGCGAGGAAGCTCATCTCGTCCCGGAGCCGTTCGACGGGATAGCCGCGGATCCCCCCAGGCGCTCCTGGCCCGTGCGGACCTCCTCCCCGCAGTGCGCGCACGCGGCTGTCGTGCCGCCGCCCTCGTCGACCGCGTTGACCTCGTTGTAGAGCGCCTGGAGATGGGCCAGGTCCCCGGCGAAGAGCCCCTCGATGGTCTTCGGGGTGATCGTCTCGACGCCGCCGAGCCGGGTCACCACGCGGCTCAGCAGGATCACCGAGAGGTACGCGGGGTTGCGCTGTACCCGTACGTCCGCGAGCGGCAGGATCTCGTCCGCGGCGGTGGCCAGCCGCATGGTGCCGTTCCGGTGCAGGGTGCCGTCCTCGCCCAGCAGCCCCACCGGCAGGGTGAATTCGTGTTCGATCTGCAGCATGGTCAGCTCACCCTCGTCAGGCCTTCGTGGACGAGTTCCAGGGTCTCGATCGCGATGTCGCTGGACTCGGCGTTGAGGCCGGGCCCGGTGTACTTGGCGGGCCAGGCGCGGACGAAGTCCCAGCGGGCGACCTCCTGGCCCGCGCCGTCCAGGAGCACGACCGAGCCGTTGCGGCGGGAGACCTTGCCTTGGGTGACTTCCCGGTGCCAGTCGTACAGCTCCGTGTCCGTGGCCATGCCCCACTTGAGCACCAGATTGGTGTGCTTGGTCTGGCCGGGGTACTTGCGCGGGGTGGTGTTCCAGCCGCCCTCGCGGTGTTCGATCACGTCGACCGTGGAGTCCATCCCGGACACCTCGTGAAAGGAGGCCCGGGCGATGTTGTCCAGTTCGACGAGGAAGTTGAAGTTGACATAGGGGTCCTGCACTTCGGCGGTGGCCACGATCCTCTTTCCTCTGCTGTGCGGGTGCGCTGTTGCCGGCCCGGCTACTCGCTGACCTGGGAGCCGCCGTCCCAGATGCCGATCCGGACGACGACGAACTCGGCCGGGTAGACCGGCTGGACGCCAATCTCCACGTTCAGCACGCCCTGTTTGCGGGTGGCGGGCGGGTTGAGCACGTCGTCGATCCGGACGAAGAACGCCTCTTCCTCGGTCGCCCCGAACAGGGCGCCGTCCCGCCACACCCGGCCGAGGAACTCCGTCAGCGTCCGCTTGAGCCGGTTCCACAGGGCGAGGTCGTTCGGTTCGAAGACTGCGCCGCGCAGGGACGCCTGGATCGACTCCTCCAGGAACAGGAACAGCCGGCGCACGTTGATGTACTGCCAGGTGACGTCGCCCGACGTGGTGCGGGCGCCCCACACCACGGGGACGCCCTGGCCGGGCAGGATCCGCAGGGCGTTCACGCCGTTGGGGTTGAGCAGTTCCTGCTCGCTGTCCCGCAGCCGCCGGTCCAGGCCGAGTGCGCCGGCGATACCGGAGTTGGCCGGCGCCTTGTGCACGCCGCGGAGCTTGTCGGTGGCGGCGTAGATGCCCGCGATGTGACCCGAGGGCGGTTGGGGGACGACCCGGTTGCGGGCCGGGTCCCGGATTTGGATCCAGGGGTAGTAGAGCGCGGCGAACCCCTTGTCCAGTTTCCCGGTCAGGGTGGCGCGCTGCTGCACGGCGGTCTGCGGCTCGATGCCCTGCGCGGTATCGAGGATCGCGAACCGGTCGTGCAGGGTCTCACAGTGCTCCACGACCGCCTGCTGGGCCTCGGCGGTGACGATGCCGGGCACAACGACCAGGCTGATCTCGTCGATGGCTTCGAGTAGCGCCAGTTGCCCGCGCAGGTGGTCGGAGTCGAGTTCCTTCCAGGTGACCAGTGGATCGTCGGCCTGGCCGGCGCCGAGGGTGACCAGGCCCGCCTTCGGGCGCGGGTCCTGGCCCGCCGGTGCCCCGGCCTCGGCGGGCACGATCCGCAGATAGCCGCTGTCGACCGTCGGTCCCGCCCACCAGCGGGGATGTGAGGGAGTCGTCGACAGACCGCGGTAGGTGACCGGACCGGCCCCGTCGGAGGCGGCCACCGTCATGTCAAACTCGGCGGTGCTCAGGCGTGCCTCGGGTTTGAGATCGCGGGTGAGCGGCTTGTCGAGGACGACCCCCTCACCGGTCGTCTCCGCGACCACCGCCCACTCCTTGGCCGTGCCGTCGTCGAGTACCACCACCGAGCCCCTGGGGATCACGACGCGCAGCGACAGCGTGGCCGGGACGTCCAGCCGTAGCTTCTTGTCGCCCGGCTTCGGCGGCGCGGTCGTGACGGTGCCGCCCGCGAAATCGGGCGTCTCGGGCAGTGCAGCGGCCAACTCGATCACGTTCGGCATCTTGACCCGGCTGATCACGGCCGCGACGGAATCGGAATCGGCGGCGTTGGCCACCACGACATTGTCGCCCGGCGCGAAGGTGCCGACGGCGCCGACCGTCAGCTTGCGGCGGGTCGCGTCGACCGAGGTGACGGGCGTGGTGTTCTTGAGCAGCCCTAGCCCGGTCTGGCCCGTGCCCAGGGCTGCCTGCAGCACGCTGGAGTCCTTGATCCCCACCGAGCCTCCGCGCCCCGCCTCGCCGGTGACGAGCGCCACCGCCCTGCCCACAGGAACACCGTTGGTCGCCCGGCCGGGCAGGTCGGCGAAGGCCGGGGTGGCTTTGCCGGCCCGGAGGACAAAACATTGAGTGCCGCCGTTACGGAAGAAGCCCTCCACGGCGAGCGGCAGGTAGAAGGGCGTACCGGCACCGTCCACCGGTCCGCCGAAGGTCTTGGTGAAGGCGTCGAGGCTGCCCACGAAGGTGGGTGTGCCGGTGGGACCGTCCGCGCACAGGCCGATGAAGGCGGCGATGCTCGTGGACACCCCGCGGATGGGTGACGGTGGTTCGGTCTCCACGATGGTGACCCCGGGGAGCGTGGGAATGGCCATGCGGGTGTCCTTTCAGGAGGGGGTCAGCTGGGTCTCGACGGGGCCGTCGGGAAGCAGGGCGTACGCGGCCGTTACCGACCGGACCACGGTCTCGGCATGTGGCGCGGGTTCCGGGACGGGCACCGTGACGGTGACCGGGACGACGGGCTTCCACGCCGCGGAGCGGCCCATGGTGCCCCAGAACTCGGCCAACTTCGCGAAGCCGTCGACCGGCAGCAGCTCGACGGGCAACGGTCCTTCCCGGAGCGACTCCGGAACGTCCGCCAGCTGTCGGGGCGTCAGCACGGCTGCGGGCACAAGGGAGTCGGCGGCCACCAGCGCGGTGATTACGGCACCGAGCAGGGCGTGCTCCTGCTCGGTGGCGGCCACCTGCGGCGAATCCCGGGCTGCGTTCCAGGCGGACAGCAGGTACTGGCAACGCACCCGCATGGGCGTACGACGGTGGCCGACGGCGCTCCCGGCGACGGGGATTCCGACGTCCCGTACGCCCTGGCGCAGCCGCCGGTCCTCGCGCAGGTCGACCAGACAGCAGTTCAGAAACACCCCTTGGGCGGCCCCGCCGATCTGTGTCCGCCAATCCTCGTCGGGCGGCTGAAACCCGACCTGCGTGCTCCCGAGCCCGGCCACCCGCGCAAGCAGCGTCTGCCGCAGCACCAGGTCCACGGTGTCGATCACTGGCGGCTCACCACCCGGTCTTGTTGTCGCGCATCCACTGCTTGATGCGCTCGTTCGGATTGGGCGGATCCCATCCGTTGTCCACCAGTCGGGGGTCTCCCAACGGGCGGTCCTTCTTCTGGCTGTTGCACCGGGTGCAGATTCCGGCGAGATTGCTCAGATGGCTGGCTGTGCGGGCCTGTTCCAGGGTCACCATGTCAGCTCCCATGGCGGCCTCGGCATCCTTGAGCGAGAGGAGGTGGTCGGCGGCGGCGGTCGGCCGGGCCTGGCACATCTCACAGACCGGGATCAGCGCGCGGATGATCCGGGACAGCCGACGCCACTGACGCCGGTTCTGCATCTCGATCCTGGCCCGGTTGTAGGCCCACGAGGACTTCGGCTGCCTGGGCCTCCTGACCCTGGGCGCCTTTGCGGCCGCGGAGCCCCTCGTACCGCTCCGTGCCGCGGTCCTCGGTGCTCTGGGTTTGAGGTCCTTGGGCGCGGCCCTCCTCTTTGCGGGCGCGGCCTCCTTCGCAGGCGCCGGCTTCCGGGTTGCCGGCTTCGGCTTCGCCTCCGCCTTGGGTGCCGCCGGTTTGGGGGGAACCGGTCCCGGCGCGGCCGGGGGCTTCTTCGGGTCGGCCGTCGGCGACGCCTGGGGAACCGGCTTCGGAGCCTCCTCTGTCGGGGACTTCGGGACGGCTTTCGGGCGAAGAGGCGTCTTCTTGTCCGGAAGGGCGGGTGGCACGGCCTTTTTCGGAGCTTGCGGTACCTTCTTCTGCGGCTCCGGGGGCGGCACCCTCTCCGGAGGTGGCGGCGGCACGTTGGCCGATGGTGCCCCGGCGGGCGGGAGCCTCTTCACAATGCCGGCCTGGATCACGCCCTTGATGACCCCCCAGGCCGCGAGAGCCAGGCTCTTCACGTCCTGTCGGATCGCCGCGTCCCGCTCCGGCCCTGCCTGCATCTGCATGTCCTGCTGCAGTTTCAGAGCCGCCGGCCCCGCCGAGACCGCGAGCTGTCCCGTCGCCAGTAGCAGCGAGGTGATGCTCCGCCCGACCGTCGCCTGGTGGAGGCTGAAGACGTACAGGACCCCGCTGATCACCTGCCGCCAAAACTCTGGGTCCTTGAGGAAGCCTTGGGGGTTGTTCGTGATGGCGGTCAGGATTCCGTTGACCGCCCCCACCGCGCCCACGACCTTCAGCGCAATCTGGGCCTCCTCCACGCCGACGTAGGCCAGCGCGACCTGAAGGGCGAGCGACCCCTTCAGCTGGCCGATTTCCTCGTCGGTGAACACCAGGGACTTTTCCGGCTGGAGACCGCCGAACGCCGTTTTGTCGATCTTCTTGAGAGCCTTGCCCCCGTAATGGGTGACCACCCCGGACAGCGCCGGGGCCTTGGTGACGGGGTCGATCATGATGGACTTGCCGGTCTCCGGATCCTTCGGCCCCATCTCGGCCGCGGCCTTCACCGCATCCCGCGTCCGCTTCCCCTGCGCGTCGACCTTCGCCACCGTAGAGCGGATCTTCTCCTTGGTCGCGGGCTCCACCGGGAGCGCGTCGATGACCGGGCCTGCAGCGTCGGCCCCCGCGAACGGGAGGGCGACCAGAGTGTCGATCGCTCCCGTGACCTCCAGCGCCAATCCCTCGCCGTGCCCCACCGCGTCGTGGACGGCCGAGCGGATCTTCTCCTGGCCGGTCGTGGCCGCCTTCCTGGTCGCTTCCCACAGGGACTTGAGGTCGTAGGGCTCCTTGTCCTTGTCCGCGCACGCAATCCCGACCGGCGCGCTGACGGCCACCGGCGCCGGGAGCCCAGCAGCGGCCAGTGCCCCGGCGCCCGCGGCCTCGGCCTCAGCTCCCGCCTCCGACGACCGCCGCGCGGCACCGCCGCCGCCCGGGGCCGACGACCGCTGTTGCAGCACATGGGAGAGCTCGTGCGCGAGCAGTGCCCTGCCGCGCGGCGAGTACGGATCGAACCGCCCGGGTCCGAACACGATGTGCCGGCCCCTCGTGTACGCCTGGGCATGCAGCCGGTCCGCCCTCGCGGCGGCTGCCGGATTGGTGTGGACGGCCACGTCGGCCAGAGGTGCTCCGAAAGCCCGTTCCAGCGGTTCCCGGACCGACACGGGAAGCGGGCGACCGAGCTCGAGATTGCGTTCGTCGGCTAGGGCCGGCAGTGAGCCGTCACGCACGTGACCGGGGCCCGTCATCAGTGCACACCCCCCGACACCCGATCCCGCGGCGCCTGACCGAACTTGTCGTACTCGCGCTCCACCGCGCGCAGCATCGTCTCGTGGTCGACCACGCCGCCCCCGGCCACCGCCAGATGCGCGGCGGTGACGACCACGTTGCGGATGTGGCCACCGGACAGCGGATAGCGCTCGGCCAGCAACCGGAAGTCCAGGTCCGGCGTGTGCGGCAGCCCCGCTGGCCACACCGTCCTCCAGATCCGCTCGCGCTCGGGCACCTCGGGGAAGGGGAAGTGCACGATAAAGGAGAGCCGACGGGTGAACGCCTGGTCCAGGTGGTGCTGGAGGTTGGTGGCGAGCACCGCCAGGCCGTCGTAGTCCTCCATCCGCTGCAGCAGGTAGGCCACCTCCAGGTTGGCGTACCGGTCGCGTGCGTCCTGGACCTCGCTCCGCTTGCCGAAGAGGGCGTCTGCCTCGTCGAACAGCAGCACCGCGTCGGTGTGTTCGGCGGCCGTGAAGACGGCGTCGAGGTTGCGTTCCGTCTCACCGATGTACTTGGAGACCACCGACGCCAGGTCGACCCGGTACAGGGGATGGCCGATCTCCCCGGCGACGAGCCGGGCGGCGAGCGTCTTCCCGGTGCCGCTCGGCCCGGCGAACAGCACCGCCACCCCGCGCCCGGCCGCATCGGGCAGCCGGTACCGCTCCCGGACCTCGGTCCGGGACGCCACGTGGGCTCTTAGATCGTGCAGTTGCTCGACCACACGTGCGGGCAGGACCAGGGAGGACCAGTCCGCCGCGGTCGGCAGACGGGTCGCGAGCCGGTCCAGGGCCCGCCCGGTCACCAGCGAGGCCACCTCGTACACGTCCGCGACCGTCGTACACGGCTCCGGGCCCTCGCCGTCGGCCGCGCCCTCCCGGTACACGCCGTGCCCGCGGGCCGCCAGCGCCTCCACCAGCCTACGCTGCGCCATTCCGGCAAGGTGGGTCCACGTACCGCGCGGCCGAGCCACGCAGGTGTCGTCGAGGGCGACGCCCCGGTCGCGCAGCGCGGCCGCCAGCGCCGGGCCCGTCGGATCGTTGCGGGACGGCAGTACCGGCACTGAGACGACCCGGGCGGTCCCGGAGCCAGGGGGCACCGGCGGCAGGGACTGGGCGTCGCCGATGACAACGGCATGCGCGAACAGGTCCCACACCGGGGCGGGCGGCATGCCAACACCACCCGACGCGTCGACCACCACGACCGCCTCGCGCAGCAGCGCCTGGGCCGCGAGCCGCCGGGCGGAACCCGGGTCCCCCAGCGCTTCGGCCTGGATCCGCAGCACCGTGCGGTCCGCCTGTGCGGCACTCCACCAGGCCACGTCGAGGCAGGCGCCGGCCTGCGGCCCATACAGATGGGTGAGGGCCGGAGCCGGCCCGAGCAGCCGCCGCAGCAATGCCCCCACCGCTGCCGGATCACAGGGCTCCGGTGGAACGTATGCCTCCACCTCCGCCACCGGGGCGAGGTCCTCCGGCAACTCGGACACCCCGAAGGTCCAGCGCAGCAGCGCGCCGGAGGCACGCAGCGCGGAGCGGTGCGAACAGCAGTCGGCGGGCCCGTCGCCGAGAATCTCCAGCAGTCCGAGGCGGATCAGCGGGGCACCAGGCCCCAGCCGGACCGCAACGGTGTCGCGCTCCGCGTCGTCGGCACAGCACAGCCTGGCGAGGAGGTCCACCGTCGGATACGGGAAGCCCGGGTCGCCGCTGCCTTCGTCGCGCAGCCAGGCGAGGGTCCGACCGTGGACGGGGTCGAGGTCAGGCGCGAGGACAAGCGCCAAGGCGCACAGGTCGAAGGTGTCGAACCCCTGCCGAAGCAGCGGGACCGCCAGATGGTCGGGCAGCGGCGGCGGTCCCGCCACACTGGCCGTCGGGCGCCGCGCCGTCAGCTCGGCGACGACCTGGCGGCGGGAGGGGTACAGCCGTTCAAGCGGGTGTGGATCCGGTGCCTCCGGTGCCTGCGGCACATCCGCGGGCTCCGGCCGGGACGGCCCCTCCGTGGCACGTACGAGCACGTCGGCAACCCAGTGTCGGAGCGGTGAGAGATCCGGCAGGGACCGGGAGACGGCGTGGGGCACAGAGGAATGGCTACCGCGCCTCGCAGGCGACGCTACCCACCCTCAGGGGGGAAATCCGCGCATGGCGGGGTGGAGAAAAACACCACCTCCGCGTCGTGTTGTTCACCCCCTCCTCAACCCGGCAGCGCGGCCCGGTGACCGGCGCCCTCGGCCCCCGGGGTACGCAGCATCCGCACCGCGGCCTCGCGACGTGGGACCCCGAGCTTGCGCAGCACCGCACGGACATGCGATTTGACGGTCGCCTGCCCAATGACCAGCCGCTCGCCGATCTGCCGGTTGGACAACCCCTCCGCGATGAGGAAGAGCACTTCGCGCTCCCGCACGGTCAGGGAGTCCGGCAGCTCTCCACGCACCGGTCCTGCGGGGGCTCCGACACCCTGTACATGGTGAAGCAGCCAGGCTGCGACCCGGGGCGGGCACGGCGCTTCACCCCGGACCACAGAACTGATGGCGGCAACCACATCCTGGACTGAGTGCCCGGCGTCGATGAAGCCGGCGACTCCGGCCTGCGCGGCGGCGATGACCACCTCACGCACGGACTGGTTGTCCTCGACGGCCAGGGCAACGAGCCGGGTTTCCGGGGCACAGGATCTAATCGCCCGTACCGCCGCAATGCTGTCCGGCACGGCAAGGTCGAGCAACACGACGCCCGGACGGAGTCGGTTGGCGGCCGAAACGGCTTCCGCGGCAGTGCCCCCACTTCCGACGAGGGAGAGCAAGGGCTGGGACAGGAGCGCTTCACAGGTCGCCTCCCGGTATACCCGAACCGGGGCGATGAGCAGTACATCGATCACACCTGGTTGAGCCTACTCGTGGCCGGTGGCTGCGGCCGCAAGCCCTACATGGTGTGTTGCCGATGCACGTACTTCCGGATGCGGGTCTGTATGAACTTTCCCCAAGGCCAGGTAGTTAGCGTTTTCGCAGGTCACGCAAGGGAGTTGAGAAAGTCCTGACATGGAGCAACGGAGCTCGTTGGTACAGGCAGTCGTCCAAGACAGCTTGTTCCCGAAGGAGCTCCGTTGCCCGAGCATTGTGTCCTGCCACCCCGCTGGCGACCATCACCCGTACGGTCATAGTGGCCGCGGGTCGGTTCGCGCCGGGCCATCTGGGAGAGCTGACGCCGATCATGCCGTTCGAGCTGGTCGATGCGGTCTTGTCGGAGACACGGACCGTGCAGCGCCGGCTGCGTGGTTCGCCCCGGGAGACCCCTACATGCAGGTCCACATCGCCCGCGACCCGAACAGCCAGGAAGTGCTCAGCGAGGCGCAGCAAGAACCCTACGGAATGAAGACCCTGGAAAAGGGCGTCGACCAGCCCGTCGCCCTCCTCCGCCAACTGGCAGAGAAACCCTGAAGCCGCGGTGCTGGGAACGCACCACTGCGCGGACTTCGGAACGGCCGACCCCGGCCCCACCGGCTCACCGCTACCCGAGGACTCACCGTGCGGCACACCGCGCCATAGCTCCCCGGACAGCCACTTGGTGACGATTCCGCTGAGCGTCCATTCGGGAGATCCTGCCAACACGCCGACCGCGGAGCAGCAGAAACTGTCCCCTTCCGCACTGCCACTCCTCGGTGCTGGCGCCCGGACGTAGCGGTGGCTGCCTGGGTGCCGCCGTCTGACCTGCGGGCGGTTATTGGGTCATGTCCCTTGGTGTGGTGTAGCTGATCATTCGGCCGTGCCGGGCAGGCTGGTGGTGCTGTCTAGATAGAGGCTGTCCATGCTTTCGGTGGAGAGGTAGCGGCGGGGGAAGGCGATCCACTCGTCGTGGAGTTCGACGAGGACGGCGGTGGCCAGGCGGGTGACGGCGGCGGTATTCGGGAAGACCTGGACGACGTCGGAGCGGCGCTTGATCTCCCGGTTCAGACGTTCGAGGGGGTTGGTCGACTGGATCTTCTTCCAGTGCTGGTCGGGGAAGTCCGCGAACGCGGTCAGGTCCTCCTTCGCCTCCAGCAGCATCTCCTTGACCTTGGAGAACTGGCGGCCGAGCATGTCCGCGACGGTGTCGAGCTGGGCCCTGACCGCATCACCCGTCGGCTGGGCGAAGATGGTGCGGATCGTCGCGGCGACCATCTCCGCGGACCCCTTGGGGATCACGGAGAACACGTTGCGGACGAAGTGAACGCGGCAGCGTTGCCAGCCGGCCCCGATCATGACCTTGCGGATGGCTTTGACCAGGCCGCTGTGGCTGTCGGAGATGACCAGACGGACACCGGACAGGCCGCGTTCGCGCAGGCTTCGCAGGAAGTCGGTCCAGAAGACTTCCGTCTCGCTGTCCCCGACCATGACGCCCAGGACTTCGCGGCCGCCGTCCTCGGTGACGCCGGTGGCGATGATCACGGCCTGGGAGACGATCTGGTGGTCGACGCGGGCCTTGACGTAGGTGGCGTCGAGGAAGACGTAGGGGAACCGGATGTGATCGAGAGGCCGGGTCCGGAACGCGTCGAGCTGTTCGTCCAGGCCGGCGCAGATCCGGGACACCTCGCTCTTGGATATACCAGTGTCCGAGCCGAGCGCGTGGACCAGGTCGTCGACGGAGCGGGTGGAGACGCCGTGGACGTAGGCCTCCATGATGACCGCGTAGAGGGCCTGGTCGATGCGGCGCCGGCGCTCGAGCAGGCTGGGGAAGAAGCTCCCGGCCCGCAGTTTCGGGATCGCCAGTTCCAGGTCGCCGGCCTGGGTGGTCACGGTCTTCTCCCGGTGCCCGTTGCGCCAGGCGGTGCGCGTGTCGGTCCGCGGCGCCTGGTATCGGTGGCTGCGGAAAGCGGAGGTGATGTTCCGGGTCCCCCTGAGCGTGAGCCACCCCGTCTGCGACGCCCTGGAGGCTCTCCAGGACGAACAGGTCGACTACGTCGACCCAGTACTGAAGCGCGCGCACGAGACACTCCTGGAACAACTGGAGGCCCTCTGCTTCGAGCTGAACGGCATGACGGACATCTCCGACGAGGGCCCGCAGGTCCTGGAGATCAACCACCCGGGGACCGCCGCCGAACGCAACGAGCTCAACCGGCAGGCGTGCCATGCGCGGGACACGTTCCTGCCCGCCTACAAGGCGATGATCAACCTCCTCAACACCAGGAATCTCACCGCTCCCACCGAACCGGACAGCCGGACACCACAGGCGGCCCCGCCCGAGATCACCGTGACCCTCGCCGCCGGCTACACCACAACCCGCAGCGGGATCATGACCGTGCCGATCTCCCTTGCGGGCCAGGTGAAGTCCAAAGACCTGACCGGACCGCACTTCTTCGCCGTACAGGCAGCCAACCAGACCGCCACCAGCGTCCAGATCGCCTCCGTCGGCATCGAGACCGACTGTCGCATGGACGCCCCGCTCCCCTACTTCTTCCCCCCGGTCGGTCCCGGGCCCCGGACCCAGCTGCCCTTCCCGCTCGGCAGCCACGCCAGCGGCCACGCACTGGCCAACGCCCCCGAACTCGGGCACGCCTTCCTCGAGATCACCAAACGCGGCGGAACTCCCACACGCGTACGCCCCTTCGCCCGCACCGGATCCGGCACCGTCCACTACGGACCATGGACCCCGGCCGAAGAACTCCTCCCCTTCCTGCGAGAGGCCCTCACCGACAACACCGTCTAGCGCAGCCAGCCCACCGGTGATGGCGCTGCCGTAAAGCCGACGGGCGGTGATGGGCGGCAGAAGCAGTGCGGTCGCTACGCGGTCGCCCCTGGCTGGTCGGCGAATGACTCCTCAACCGGTGCCGAGCGCAGCGTGCCGCTGTGCGTCGGCGGCCTCGGCCGCGCGGGCGAGGTCGGCATCCAGCCGGGCGGCCCTGTCGACATCAAAGTCCGCGGCGGTGGCCGGGGTGAGGTCGGCCAGGAGCGGGGCGATCTGGTCGCGGACGTCTTTCCAGGGCGCGCCGAGGGCGAGCCTGTGTTGGCGGAAGGCGGCCACGGTGCGGCGGTGGCCGAAGGCGGCGGCCACGATCGCGAAGGCGTGCGTGTCCGCAAGGACGGTGGCGCTCTCGCTCTCGTGCACGTCGCTGGCCTGGTCCAGCACGTCCGGGACGGTGCGCGTGCCTGACTTCAGGGCCGTGAGGAGTCTGCGGCGGAACGCGGTCTGCTCCCGCGGTACCGCGCCGTCCGGGCCTGGGCGGGTGCCGGTGAGGTAGCGGCGGCCCAGTTCGGTGTCCAGGACGGCAACCGAGTCCAGAGCCGCCCGCAGCCGCTCCAGCAGGGTGATGGCCGCAGGCAGCGGGTCCGGGCCCTTGGCCTCCCACGTGCGGTGCAGGGTGCGCATGCGGTCCGCCGCCCGGTACCGGTCGGCGATCAGCCGCCCCGTCGGCTGGCCCACTGCGTTACGGCGCAGCCGTGTGCGCCGGGCATTGCGGGCACGCCGCCGCTGGTAGCAGGCCTCGCACTCTGCGCCCGACGCCGCGATCCGGATCTTTCCCGACCCGCAGATCACACAGCCGACCCGCGAGATCAGCACCTCAACCGGTGCCCGGCCCGTATGGTGCTCGGCGTCCAGCCGTCCTCCGCTCTGCCGGACCGTCCCGTATCTGCGCCGCCGACCTGCAGCCGCCGGCCCCACCCCCTGGCCATCCCCACTCTCCGTGCCGCGCGTTCTACCCAGCACCAATGACCGGCACACCGCACCACCGCGTGGATGGAGGCCCTGCGGTGGGCCGCCAGTTCACGCAGGGCCGCGGCGGGGCCGGCGGGTCCTCACCGTGGTCGGCGCCGCGCGGGCCCGTGCGCTTCACCTTTCACACGGCAGGCACGAAACCAGTGCCCAGGTCAGAGGAGTCCGCACGGTGATAGACCTTGAGCTGAAGGTCAACCAGGTCTGG
>NZ_JBEPDM010000057.1:0-36021 GCF_040300305.1 Streptomyces sp. NPDC000410 | reverse complement strand
GGGTATTTACGGGGTGCTGCCATGGTGCTGGTGGTTCTCCTTCGCCAGGACGGTAACCCTGGCATCAGGGACTCCACAAATCTCAGTACAGCTCACTTCTTATAGTCGCCCTTGTCGAACCTGGGCGGGGGACCGCCGCGTGTCCCAGGTCTCTTGCGGTCGCGGTACACCCCGAGTGGACGGCCACCGAGCTCCGCTGGGGCCTGTCCGCCGACCAGGCCGGATCCAGCGCGCTGAGCACATGCGGAGGACGCGCGTCCGCACCCGTTCGAGTGCCATGATCACCCTGTTGATCATTGAGCCAGGCACCCGAAGCACCGGGCCCGGGAGGAGAGGAACCATGGAGAAGCAGATCAGCACCATGCCGGCGGCTGCGTTCACCATCACCGCGCTCATCGCCGGAGGCGCCACCGTCACCGGCGGCGAGTCAACCCTCCATGCCTGGTCGATCAACACCCACCCGTAACGCACGACGGAGCCAATCCACTTGCGGTGGAGGGGCACCTGTGGTCCGGGGCCGGGCTGTGGCACGACCGCCTTGTGTCGGGTGTATGCCGCGGCGAGGAACCCGGTGCCTGTTTCCAGCGGGTTGAAGTATCCATCGCTTGAAGAGAAAGGGAGACTTGTGAGCGCATCTGAGGGTTCGATATCGGCCTCGACCACCCGGTCTGGGGACCTTGAGCGGCTGCTGGTGGGGGCCGCGGATCTGTCCAGTGCGGGCCTGGACGATTTCACCGAGTTGGCCTCGCCTTCGTCCGACGAAGACCCGCCGCCCATGACCGGCCCGACCCCGGAAAGCACGGCTCTGCTGAACCGGGCGTTCAACGACAAGCCCGCGAGAGAGGTCAGGACCTCGTTCGCGAACGCCGACTCCTCGATCGTCGTCGACGAGGGGGTCTCGGAGCGGGCGGCGGGAGCCGCCGCCACCTGGATGGCCGACATGCGACAGGTGTACGCCCAGTGCGCCGCTTGGACGATCAGCATCGGCGATCAGGAGATTTCTGTTGAGGTGGTGAAACCGGCTGATGATCCGAGCAAGCCGCTCCAGGTAGAGCAGAGGTTCGGCGACGAGGCATTGATGCGCACGATGCTTGCCGGTCCGGTCGGGCAGCAGGCCCAGATCACCACTCTCCTGGTTCGCGGCGGTGACCGGGTGCTGGAACTGACGTTCCGTAGCTTGGCGGCCGAGCCCGGTAGCCCTGAGGCGACCCGGCTGGACATCGCGATGTCGAAGTTCCTTGAGCTGGCTCCGGCGAAGTTCCTGGCTCTTCCGGTGGCCGGCTAGAGATCCACAGCCAGCACGTGCACAACATGAGGAAAGGCCCCGGCCAGGACCATCGTGTCCCGGTCGGGGCTTTGTGGTTCGAGCACACGGTGATCGAGTGGGGCGACCCAAGGAGAGCGGATACTCCTCCGGGATGCCTCTTGCTCAGTGGCCGCGTTTCTGGTCGATTCGGAAGGAGACCGTCTCCCCTCACCCGCACACAGGGAAGGCGGCGGAGATCTCGACGATCGCGTGGTCGGTGGTGTTCGGCTGGTTCAACAATGGCGGTGGGGAGATGTACATCGTCCCCATATCAGCCGATGACGCCCCAGACGGGGATGTGGAGCAGGCCGAGCCACGTGGCCTGGAGGCGCTGGAGTCTGTCAACGTAACGTGCAGATCGTCATCGCACCGGACCTGTGGAACACCCCGGCCACGGCCCCGGCCCGGGGTCAGAATGTGTCCCATACAGGCGTGCGTCGGGTCGGCGGGCGTCCGTGCCCGGCCCGGCGCCGGCCAGACCGTGAACGGCCGACTGGAACGACGAGGCCACACACCACCCGAAGCCGACAAACCATCACGGCAAAGACCGTTGCAGCACCAGGTCCTGTTTTCTGAGTCGGGATCACGGTTTCGCTGTCTGTCCATCTCGACAGCCCCACCACCACCGGCCGCGTGGCGAGCATCTCACTGGCGCATCCACCGAAGGCCCCGAACCGCGGTCGATTCGGCCGTAGGGTCGGTCCGAAGCCTTCGGACAGGACGACACAATGCTGATCGACTTCACCCCGGACAAAGCCCTCTACCCCTTCGAATCCCACTGGTTCGATTCGTCCGCCGGCCGAATCCACTACATGGACGAGGGATCCGGGATCCCCATCCTGTTCTGTCACGGCAGCCCCACGTGGAGTTTCCTCTATCGCAAGATCGTCGGCGAGCTGCGCGACAGGTTCCGCTGCGTGGCGGTCGACTATCCGGGCTTCGGCTTGTCGGAACGGCCGCCGAGCTACGGTTACACCATCGCCGAACACGCCACTGTCATCGGCGAACTCGTCGACCATCTCGGGCTCGACCAGTTCGTGGTCATGGGCCAGGACTGGGGCGGACCGGTCGGCACTGCCGTAGCCACCGAGCGAGCCGACCGGGTCCGTGGGCTGGTGCTCGGCAACACTTTGTTCTGGCCGGCGGAAGCATGGACCATGAAGGCCTTCGGCCGGGTCATGGGGAGCCCGCCCATGCAGCGGCAGATCCTGCGCAACAACCTCATAGTTGAGCGTTTCCTGCTCGGTGAGCTACGGAACAAGCTCAGCGCCGCCGAGGCCGATCACTACCGCAAGGTGCAGCCGTCACCCGAAGCCAGGCGCGGCATCGCCGTCATGCCCAAGCAGATCCTGGCTGCCCGCCCCTTGCTCGAGCAGCTGGCTACGGACGTGCCCGCTCGACTCGGCGACAAGCCGACCCTGCTGGTCTGGGGAATGAAGGACATGGCTTTCCGCCCCGCGGCGTGCCTGCCGCGGATGCGCGACACCTTCACCGATCACACGGTTCTCCACCTGCCCAACGCCAGGCACTACATCCCCGAACACGAGCCCGGCGAGATCGCCGAAGCCATCACCGAGCGTTTCCTCTAGGACCCTTCTCAGCGAAGTCAGTCGCCGCAGATGCCGCTGACCTGGGTGGACCGGATCGGCTGAGAGCCGTCACGGCCTGGGATGCCCCCCTCGCCGGAGACGCCCCGGCCGCGACGGTGAGCGATTCCGCCGCGCCGGCCGCAGGCTCCCCGGCGAAGTCGGCCTGCCCGCCCGGCCGTCAGCATTCGGTGGCTGGGCGGGCCATACCGAGATCGGTGTGGCCCGCCGAGCCGTCTGCCGGCCGCAGCCGTGTACTTCAGGTTCTGGTTTCCGGGCCGCAGCCTCAGCTGTGGGCCAGTGTGCGGCCGAGGAGGGGGAGCAGGCGGTCCCAGTGGCGCCGCAGTCCGGCGGGGTCGAAGGCATCGGTGTCGGACATGGTGAACCCGTGGACGGTGCCGGGGTAGATCTCGGAGGTGTAGCCGACCTTCGCGGCGTCCAGGGCCCGGTTGAGCTCGCCCAGGGCCTCGGGCGTCAGGTCGCTTTCGGCGTGGCCGAAGTGCACCTGGGCGGTGATCTCGGCGAAGGCACCCGGCCCGTCCACGCCCACGGGGCCGTGGAACGCGGCGAGGGCGGCCACCTGGCCGGGGTGGGCCGCGGCGGTACGCATCGCCAGGAGGCCGCCTATGCAGTAGCCGGTCACCGCGACCGGTCCGGCGGCGACCTCGGGCTGGGTGGTGAGGAACCTGAGGTAGGCGTCGGCGTCACGCAGTACGCGTTCGGCGGTGTGCGCCTCTATCAAGGGCATCAGCTGGGCCATGAGCGCGGGCCGGACCTCTTCTCCGATGTGCTCGGGAAGTTCGACCAGCGGTGCCGGGCCGTGCCGGTAGAAGAGGTTGGGGACGAGTACGTAGTACCCGTGCCCGGCCAGTTCGCGGGCCATCTCCCGCAGCACGGGACGGATGCCGAAGCCGTCCGCGTACATCAGCACCCCTGGGTGCCGCTCGCCGTGGTCGGGGAAGGCGGCGAAGGCGTCGGCCTGGCCGTCCGCAGTGGGAATCTGCAGCGTCTTGATGGGCATCATTTCTCCTGTCGTGGTGAGGTGTCGAGCCTGTGATCAACACGACAGGAGGCGGAGCCCGCGCGGCAGCGCGAGATCCTCGATCGAACAGCGGGCCCGCACCGGCCCGTTCGGCGCTCAGAAGAGCACCGGGTCACCAATCCGTGTGTGGCGCGATGCCGTCCCGGTAGTCATGGCCGCACAGCTTAGCCCATCGGGCAAAAGCCGACGCCAGGGCGAGGCGATTCCGACCAGCGGGATCGAAGTCCGGAATCGCCCGCGAAACCAGGTTCGCTGCTACGAAAGCCCCAAGACGACTGGGTTCGCTGAGCGAACGCCTCGATGGGACGAGAACAGACACACGAGTCCGCGAGGCAGGGCATTGCGGGCCGGGCCGGAGTTCACGAACTTTGACGGCGTGTCGGTCCTTGCCCAGGACGCATCGAGGCGCCGGCCCCGCCTGGGCATACCGGATGAGCGGCCTGCCTCCTACGGGTACAGCTTCAGGTCGATGTGCGGGGACAGTGCGCGGAGGAAGTCGGGCGCGTCGAACATCTCGCCGGCGGAGGCGACTCCGACCGACTTGGTCCGTCCCGTGAGGATGCGGTCGACCGCTTCCACCACGAGCGGCGCGGTGACGGCGTAGATGTCCTGCCCCCTCGCCACAGCCCGCCGTTCGGTGTTCCCGGAGCGCACCACGACGTCGACGAGGAAGGTCTGCGCGGACCGCCCGAGCGCGTCGACCGCGGCCGGCGTCGGGGTGTCCGGGGCCGACACCTCCCTGGCCGCCTCGACCGTCATGTAGGTGCGCACCTCGGGGATGGACAGGTGGCTGGGAATGGTGACGACGTCGGCCATCGTGAACTCCCCGATGACCGCACGGGGGCCCATCGGGTCCGGGAAGGGCCACTCCAGGGTCGGCTGGTCGTCATGGCGGTGTGCCAGCCGCCCCTTCGTGTACACGAGGCGACCGCCGCCCCGCCGTTGCCGGGAGACCGCTCCCGCCGTGCGCGTTCCGGCGGTGGGGTGCCAGCTGCTCAGCCCGTACGCGATGTGCGCCTCGTCGGCCGCCGTCCAGTCGCCCATCGCCGCGGTGGCCAACAGGTCGCCGAAGCCGCCGTAGAAGGCCATCGCCGGGACGATCACCGCTCCCGTGGCGTGGGCACGGTCGGTGAAGTGCGTGAACGTGTCGGCGTTGGCCTCGATTTCGGCCGCCACATCCACGTACGGGATCCCGGCGCGCAGGGCCGCCTCGATCACGGGGGCGGCCGTCGTGGCGAAGGGCCCGGCACAGTTGATCACGGCCGCCGCGCCGGCCAGTGCGCGGTCGAGCGAGGCCGGGTCGTCGACCGATGCCGGGCGGGCGTCGAGTTCCGACCCGGATGCCAGGGCACGCAGCTTGTCGGCGTCGCGGCCGGAGAGGACCGGAATGAATCCGCGATCCCGCAGCTGTGCCACCACGAAGCGTCCGGTGTGCCCGTACGCGCCGAACACCGCCACTGTGAGTCCCGATCCCATGGGTTCTCCCCCTGTACTCGAATGGTCTGTTGCGATCTGTCACGGACATCCTGACGAGGGCGAGCGCTCCGCGATGAGTGTCTGGAACGACACGCCTCGTACAATTCCGGACGTGAACACTGTCGCACTGGCCGTCACCGACGGGATGCTCCACCTCGAGCTGGCTATGGCGTACGAGGTCTTCGACTCCGCCCCGGCCGGCATAGCAGGCCCCTGGTACAGCGTCGTCGTCTGCGGGCCGAGCCCCGTGCGGGCCGGCCGGTTCCTGCTCGAGCCCGACCATGGCCTCGACCACCTCCCGCACGTCGACACCGTGATCGTCCCGGGCTGGGCCGACATCGACCAGGAGCCACCCGCAGACCTGGTCGACGCGGTACGTGCCGCCCACGAGGCCGGCGTACGCGTGGTCTCCCTGTGCACGGGCGCGTTCGTGCTGGCCGCCGCCGGTCTGCTGGACGGGCTCCGTGCGACCACGCACTGGGCCCACACCCAGGTCCTGGCCGCCCGCTACCCACAGGTCGAGGTGGACCCGGACGTCCTCTACGTGGACAACGGCAGCGTGCTCACCTCCGCAGGCAAAGCCGCCGCCATGGACCTCTGCCTGCACCTCGTCCGTCTCGACCACGGCTCGTCGATCGCCAACACGCTCGCCCGCCGCCTGGTCGTGCCGCCGCACCGCGACGGCGGCCAGGCCCAGTTCGTGACCACCCCGGTCCCCTCCCCCGGCAACCACCCGCTCGCCGGACTCCTCCCCTGGGTACTCGAACGGCTCGACCAGCCGCTGACCGTCGAGGACCTGGCCCGCGAGGCACGGATGAGCTCGCGCAACCTGGGCCGCCACTTCAGGTCGGTGACCGGCACCACCCCACTGCAATGGCTGCTGACTCAGCGGATCCGCCACGCTCAGGAACTGCTGGAGACCACCGACGACACCATCGACACCATCGCGACAGCCACCGGCATGGGCACCGCCACAACGCTGCGCCGACACTTCAACCGCACGGTCGGCGTGCCTCCGGACACCTACCGCCGCACCTTCCGTTCGAGGAACCGCTACGGCCTCAACGACAGAACTCGTGAATACTCACGGCTCTGTTGACCACCAAGTGCCGTCCGGCCTGGGCCGGGAGATTCCCGACCAACTGCTCGACGGCCCCGGAGTCCCCGGTCTCGGTCACGGTGCCGGCCCTGGCCGCCGGGACTGATCACCCGCTGCCTTTCGAGGGCCGATGCGCTCCGAGGTCTCGGGCCGGACCACGCGCACGTCGGCCGCCGGGCCGCTGCCGGGTCGGCACCTCTGCAGTGCCTTCCGGCTGTTGAGGCTGCCGGTGCAGAACGGTGTGCCCCCGGAGCAGGTATCCACCCCGGAGGCACCATGAGGAGGGACCAGTCACACCTTGGACTTCTCCGGGCCGGCTGAGGTCGGCGCCGGCGTCACGAGGGCGGGCGCGTCGGGGCGACGCGTGGTTCCCAGGTGCCAGATGAGGGTCAAGGCGGTGACGCCGGCAGCCACCGGCCCGAGTTCGGCCGGTGCAAGCCCGAACCACTCCAGTGCCAGCCCGCCGAAACCGCCTCCGAGGGCGACGCCGACGTAGAGCGCCGAGGAATTGAGGCCGAGCAGGACCGGTGCGGCGGCGGGGCCGAGGGCGATGAGCCGGTGCTGCTGCGGGACGACGATGACGCCGACACTCACGCCCCAGACCGCCGCCCAGACCAGGGTGGACGCGAGGGTACGGGTCGCCAGCGGGGTCAGTGCCAGGGCGAGAGCCGCGAGCGCGAGGGAGCCGGTGAGGACGCGGGCGGAGTCGTGGCGGTCGACCAGACGTCCGGCGGTGATGTTCCCGCCCAGGGTGCCGACACCCCAGGCCAGCAGGATCAGGGTCAGCAGCGACTCGTCGCCGCCGGTGGCGTCCCGCAGGGCCGGGGCGATGTAGGTGTAGAGGGTGTAGGCACCGAGGAAGGCGAGGGAGGTCACCGCCAGCAGTGCCAGTACGCGGCCCTGCTTGAGCGGACGCAGGCGGTCGGGCAGCGAGGCGGCGGGGAGCGTCACCCTGGGGAGGCCGACGGCGATGCCGACGAGCGCCAGCAGGCCGATCCCGGCGACGGCCCACAGGGTGATGCGCCAGTCGGTGCGGCCGATCAGCGTGCCGAGCGGCAGTCCCAGCGCGGTCGCCGAGGTCAGGCCGCCCAACACGAAGGCCAGGGCCCGGCCACGGCGTTCCGGCGGAGCGATGGCCGCCGCGGTGCTGGAGGCGGCGGAGGTGATGATGCCCGCTCCCACGGCGGTGACGATCCGGGCGGCCATCACCACCTCGTAACTGGTGCCCAAGGCGGTGACGGCGTTGCCGAGCACGAACACGCCCAATGCGATCAGCAAGGCCGACCGCCGGTCCAGGCCGCTGGTCAGGGCCCCCATCACCGGCGCCGACAGCGCCAGGGTCAAGGCGAAGACCGTCACCAGCTGACCGGCCGCCGGGGTGGACACTGCCAGGTCGTCGGCGATGGAGGGGAGCAGGCCCGCGATGACGTAGCCGTCGGTGCCGACGGCGAACGTCGCCAGGGCCAGGGGAAGAAGTCGATTCAACAAGGATCGTGCCGCCTTTCCGGAGTGCCGCGGAGGTAGGTGATCGGCACTGTAAGCGATCCATGGATGCTTGTCCATGTATCAATGCATGGGTAAACTCCGGGTCTTGGCATGGAAGGAGGGAAGCGATGCGTGAGGTGGCCCAGCCGGCGACCGAGGCGATCCGGATGGTGGAGGTGCTGCGTGCGCTGGCCGATCCGGTGCGACTGGAGATCGTCCAACGGCTCGCCGTGACCGGTGAGGAGAGCTGCAACGCCATCGGCGGCGACCTGGACGTTCACCAGACGACGCTGTCCCACCACTACCGGGTGCTGCGCGAGGCGGGAGTCACCTGGACAACCGTCAAGGGCCGATCCCGGCTGGTGCGGCTTCGCCGTGACGACCTGGACGCGTTGTTCCCCGGCCTGCTCGACTCCGTACTGAACGGGGCGCGCCGCACGCACCCAGCCGTAGAAGGCTGACACCCGCCCCGACGTCGCGCTCGCGGCGGCCCCGGCGAACTCCTCCACCTGGCGGCGGTCGACGACCCGGAGCTGCCGGCCGCGCTCGCCGGACCGGCTGCCGCGCGGGCGGACGAGACCTGTGCCTGAACATCCAAGAGCTCTTGCCCGCCGACAAGCGAGGCCGTGTCGTCTCCAAGGGCGGCGCCATCGAGTGGATTCACCGGCAGTCCGGCACCGCCCAGCCCCTGCCCCATCTCGTCACCGGCCGCACCCACGGCCCGCTCCGACTCACCGACCGCAACGCCGCCGCCCGCACCCCCGCCGCCCGCACCCCCGGCGCCAGTCGGGGCGCAGCGACAGCTCGATGCCGTGGTCGTCCGTCGTCAGTCGTCCGGATTCCCGGCAGGCCGGCTCCCGGCTCACTCTTTGCGGGGGCGGGTATCTTCTCCACCGTCAGGCCCTGCGCGGTCCATTGCTCGGGGAGCGTGTCGACCGATGCCTCGTACGCGGTGCGGCTCTCGAAGTCGGCCGGGCACCCAGGTGACATCGCACCGTCCGGGCAAGCATCCGAACGGCTCGTCACATCACAACGGGGCGACGCACTTCTGGTCCGGTACGAGACGCCCGCGTCCGGACCTGCGCCCCGCTGAACGGCCCGCCGGAGAGGGCGAGGAGGATCAGGAGGGCGAAGGCGGCGACAGCCGTGAGGGTCCGTGCGTTGTTGAACAGTTCCCAGCGGTGCAGGATCTCGGCGTGGTCGGCCGGCGGTGTGGTGGCGGCCCACTGTTTGATGCGGCCGTTGATCGGGACGTTCCCGAGCCGGGTGATCAGGAAGGACGCGAAGGTCAGGAGACCCGCCGCGGCTGCGAGGACACGGGCCCGGCCGCGCGTCAGGGCGGCGAGGGTGAGGGAGCCGAGGGTGGAAACCACCATGGCTCCCTGCACGGTGATCCCGTTGATCTTCATCAGCTCGGTGTGGAAGTCGAGCCTCATGTCGATCGGCACGGCGTTGAAGGTCGGGACGAGATTGGCGGCGCCATAGCCGAAGGCGCCGGCGAGCAGACCGGTGGACACCAGGGCGAGTCCATGGGCGATGCGCACGTGCATGTCGGTACCTCTGTCGTGGGGGCGCCGCGTGCAGCGGAGCCGGACGGAACGGGTGGGTGTCAGGCCGGCTCGGTCGCCTCGGCGGACGGCGGCAGCACTCGGGTGAGCTGGTGTGATCGGCGCATGCGCCCGTCGTCGGTGAACTCCGCGAAGAGGTGGACTTCGGTGGCGGTCTCGCCGCCTTTGCGCGTCCGGGCGTGAATCGTGAGACGGGCAGCGATCCGGCCGCCGCTTGCGACGGCGTCCTGTACGTCGAACCGCCAGCCGGTCACGTTTCGGTGCACGGGGCGGAGGTGCGCGAGAAGGCGGTCATGGTCGAGCCGGACTCCGTCGCTGATCTGGACGATGTCCGCCGTGTAGTGACGGTCCATCACCGACTCCGGGGTGTCTCCCCGGACCGTGTGCGCGGTGAGGGAGTCGAAGAAGTCCTCGATGAACTGCTCGGGGGTGGTGTCGGCGAGTGCCTTCATGACGCTCCGATCGGCGGATGCGGATGGCGGGGGCCGGGTGGCGGGTGGCGGACATGGCGCGGCGAGCGCCTCCCGACTACGATCTCTTACGCCTTTGTAAGATATAGAGGACCGCTAACTTAGACAAGGCTGTAAGAGATGAACACTTCCGGGGAACCCCGCCGTCGACGGCGCGCCGACGCCGAGCGCAGCAGGACCGCCATCCTCGACGCGGCGGTCCGCCTGCTGCGGCAGCGCCCGGACGCCGGCATGGAGGCCATCGCAACCGAGGCGGGAGTCACGAGGCAGACGGTCTACGCCCACTTCTCGTCGCGCGAGGCGCTCCTCGCGGCCACCGTCGACCGGATCACCGAGGGCGCCGTCGCCGCCATGGACGCCGCCCGCCTGGGCGAAGGACCGGCCACGGCCGCACTGACAAGGTTTCTTGACGTCTCCTGGCACTCCTTCGAGGACAACGCACCGCTGCTCCAAGCCATGCCGGCCGACACGGCGGAAGAGAACGACCAGGCGCGTCACGAACCCGTCACCGGCCGCCTGGGTCGTCTAATCGAACGGGGCCAGCAAGCGGGCGAGTTCGCCTCCGACCTGCCTCCGCACTGGCTCGTGGCCATGACCGTCGCCCTCGGGCACACCGCCGGTGAAGAGGTGAACTCCGGCCGTATGACGAACGCCCAGGCAAGGACCGCGCTGCGCACCACGGTCTTCCGCGCCCTCGGTGCCACGGAGGGACGTGCGTGAACCGTGACCTCGTGGAGCACCTGTACACGGTTCCGTGCTGGTGCCGTTGAGGGCGTCCGTCGGGAGAGTAATGGTGTGTACGAGCTCGGAGTACATGTCGTGACCCCACCTCGTGGCCTGGGGGGAACGCTGCCGCACGGAACGGGGTTCGCTCCCTTGAACGCCGGACAGAAGCGGGTTGCCCGCGCCGGACGGTCCCCGGCGCCGGAGGTGCGCCCGTACACACACCGCGCGCGGACCCCTTCAGGAGGGTCCGCGCGCGCGGGTGTCCGGGGGACGGTGGAGCCGTCAGGACCAGGTGGCGTGGAGCAGGAAAGGCACTGCCGCCGACCGGGTTCTCGCGTCGTGGGCCCGCGGTCCCGGCGGCCCCGGGAAACGTGCCCGGGGCCGCGGAGCATCAGGCGCGGGCCTTGCCGAGCTTGCGCGTGACCACGATCGCGGCCGCGAGCAGCCAGGCCATCGAGGTGAACCGGCCGATCGGCAGCAGGATCATCATGTCGACGCTCTCGGGCAGCAGCGAGGCGAGGGCGGCCAGGTCGATCAGGCCGATGACGACGCCGAGGCCGCCGAACCAGGTGGGCAGCAGCTTCGCCCGCAGCAGGGAACCGGCTCCGACGGTGACGAGCAGGGCGCTGCCGATGACCACGACGGGGCCGCCGAGCACGAAGACCATCTGGTGCAGCAGCTGCGCCGCCTGGTCGTGGCGAAGCGTCTCGGGCCGCTCGGCGACCCACTGCAGGGCACCGTTGAGGAACAGGCCGAGCGCGGAGAACAGACCGCCGGCGAAGATCACCAGGGAGTCCTGGGCGCGGCCGACGCTGCGCACCACCGAGGCGAGCCAGGCGCTGAACGCGGTGAGGATCAGGGCGGAGGTGATGAAGAGGGCACCCGCGAGACGGATGGCGGAGCCGTTGTCCCCGCGCCAGTCGGTGATCTCCTTCAGCGGCGCGTCGGGCTGGGGGATCTCGGCGTTGAGGAAGGCGCTGACGAAGAACAGGACGATGAACAGCGCGATGGTGATGACGCCGCCGCCGGCTGCCGGGGCGGACAGCCCCGCCCGCTCGCGCTCGCCTACGGGTGGGGTGGTCTGAACGGACATCTCACGTGCCTCCAACGGCATTTCGGATGGGGATGGGACGGATCGCGGTATACGGACGGGGGTTCTGAGTGCGGTTCGGTCGTGCGGGCCCTGGGCCGGGTCAACGGGTTCGGTCATATGGGGGTCCCTTACTCCTGGGTGATGGCCCGCAGGACATTGAGCCGGGCCGCGTGCCGAGCCGGGCGCAGGCCCGCCAGCACACCGGCGAGGAGGCCCACCGCCAGAATCAGCGCGAGCCGCAGGGCCGGCAGGGTGAAGGCGCTGGTGCCCTCGGTGTCCGAGGCCCGCACCAGGGTCCAGCCCAGGAAGCCGCCGAGCCCGAGCCCGCCGACCGCGCCGAAGGCCGCGACCAGCACGGACTCCCAGCGGACCAGGGAGCGCAGCTGGGCCCGGACCGCGCCGACCGCGCGCAGCAGCCCCAGCTCGCGGGTGCGTTCGTGGATGGCGAGCGTCAGGGTGTTGGTGATGCCGAGCAGGGCGATCAGGACGGCCAGCGCGAGGAGCGCGTAGACCAGCGTCAGCATCATGTCCATGCCCTCGGCCGCCGAGTCCGCGTACTCGTCGCGGGTCTGCACCCGCAGGTCGCCGAAGGGGGCGGCGGCCTTCTCCACAGCGGCCTTCCCCGCCGTGGCGGAGGTGCCGTCGCGGAAGGTCACCGCGACCAGCGAGTCGGAGTCCCGGGTGCGGTGCGGGGCCCAGGCCCGGCGGGTGATGACGTAGTCGCCGGCGAGTTCGGCCTCGGTGTACAGGGTCTGCACGGTGAAGTCCCTGCGTCGGCCGTCGGTGAAGGTCAGCGTGGCGGTGCTGCCGACCTTCCAGCCCCTCTTGTCGGCCTCGCTGCGGGAGACGGCGAGGGAGTTCTCATCGAGCGTGCTGAACGAGCCGTCCACCTTGCCCAGTGCGAGGACCTCGGCCGCCTTCCCGGGGTCGGTGACGGTCAGTTCGCGGCCCGCGCCGTCGACCTTCGCCACGCCGGTGCCGAGGCCGACCGCGTCGTCGACCTCGTCCAGGGCGTCGACCGCGGGGGCCAGCTCGGGAGGCAGCCCGGCACCGCCCCGGCCCGTGCCGGGTGCGGTGACGGCCACATCGCCCGCGAAGGAGCGGGAGACGGTCTGGTCCGTGGTCGTCTTCAGCGAGGCCGCGAAGACGGTGTACAGGGTGACGACGGCGACGCCGATCATCAGGGCGGTGGCGGTGGCGGCGGTCCGCTGCGGGCTGCGCCGCGCGTTGCGCCGGGCGATGGACCCGGTGATGCCGCGCACCTTCGCCAGCGGGGCGCCGATGACGCGTACGGCCGGCAAGGAGGCGGCCGGTCCGAGCACGATGAAGGCGACGAACAGCAGCACCGCGCCGGTGCCGCCCAGCCAGATCGAGGGGCCCGTGGCGCCCAGCACGGCGAGGCCGGTGCCGGCGGCGGCGAGCACCGCGCCGGTCACGGTCCGCACGTGCGAGGTGGCGCTGTCGTCGGCCGCGGTCTCGCGCAGCGCGGCCAGCGGGGCGGTGCGCGAGGCCTGGAGCGCGGGCAGCAGTGCCGAGCCGACCGACACGGTCACGCCGACCGCGACCGGCAGCAGCATGGCCAGCGGGGAGATGACGAGATCTCCCGGAGGCAGCCCCATGCCGACCGCGGTGAACAGGGCGTGCAGCCCCTCGGCCACGCCGATCCCGCCGGCCAGGCCCACCAGCGAGGCCAGCAGGCTGACCCCGAACGCCTCGACGAGGGTCGCGCCGAGCACCTGGCGCCGGGTGGCGCCCAGGACGCGCAGCAGGGCGTTGTCGCGGGTGCGCTGGCGGACGACGATGGCGAAGGTGTTGTGGATGGAGAACGTCGCGACCAGCAGCGCGATCCCGGCGAACACCAGCAGCAGCATGGTGAACAGGTCCAAAAAGCGCCCGGAGATCGACTCCTGGTTCTCCGCGGCGACCTCCTGCCCCGTGATCGCCTCCACGCCCTTGGGCAGCAGCGGAGCGAGCCGCTCGGCCAGGTCCGTCTGGCTCACCCCGGATTCGGCGCGCACCGAGATCGTGCCGGCCTGCCCGGCCTTGGGCATCAGATGGCGCTGCGCCTCGTCGAGGGTGAGGGCGGTGAACACGGTCTGCCCCCATGCCGTCGGCGTCGCCGAACGTCGAGGCTGCTTCCCGTGAACGGGCTGCGCCCGGTCGTCGGGCCGCCGATCGTCATGGGCCCCGAACAGGCGGTGGCCGGTGCGAAGGCGCTGGGCGCGCGGGTCCTCGTCCCGGTGCGCGACGCGATGGGCGACGAGCCGTTCGCCCGCGTGCTCCGCCGCCACGGGTCCGGCACCGACGCCCGGGACCTGGCCCGGGCGGACCCGACGGGACCGCGCGTCGTCTGCCTGCCGACGGGCCGGCGCTGGGAGTACGAGGGGTGAGGGCCGGGCCCAGGGACGGAGAGCGTGGCCCCCTCGATGGGCTGCGTCCGTCCGGTTGGTGATCACTGATGCGAAGTGGGACCGGATCGAGCCGCTGATGCCGGCCGATCCGGTACCTGGGCGGCGGCGGGCCGACCACCGCCGGACCCTGGAGGCCACCGTGTGGCAGTACCGCACCGGCTCGCCGCGATCCTCCCGGGCGGCAGGATCCGCCACCTGGACCGTATCGCCTTCAGGTGGCGTCGCAGCAGATTGGCGAGGTGGTTGACGGTGCTCGTGGACAGCGGCAGACGGCACTGGTAGGCAAGCAGGCAGGTGTCCTCGGCGCGTTCGTTGGTTCTCGTCACACAGTTCCCACGGCCGCCGGGGGCACTGCGGTTACGCCCGCGCCGCACCGCTCCGGGCAGGGCGTGCCTGCTCACAGGCGGGTGGTGAACCGGCCGTCGGGCAGTTTGCGCAGCCGGCCGTGGTCGGCCAGTCTGACCAGCTTCCCGCGCAACGGTTCCAGCCTGGCCCGCACGCTGACAGCCACCGCCAGCACTTCGCCG
Source organism: Streptomyces sp. NPDC000410 (assembly GCF_040300305.1). Taxonomy (NCBI): domain Bacteria; kingdom Bacillati; phylum Actinomycetota; class Actinomycetes; order Kitasatosporales; family Streptomycetaceae; genus Streptomyces; species Streptomyces sp. NPDC000410. The sequence goes on along the minus strand of NZ_JBEPDM010000057.1, from coordinate 21,232 downwards.
ACCTGCCGGGCCACAACCGGTCCGGCGCCCTGCCGCACCGCGGCGAGGGTGCGCTGGCAGTCCGGCGGGAGCGTGGCCTCCTCCACGCCCTGTGCACGGTGCGGGATCAGCATCACCGCCTGCCCGCCCACCTGCCCGGGCCTCGGCGCGGCCGAGGCCCGTTCATCAGCAAGCTGTTCGCTCACCCGATCAAGGAGCCGCTCGGCGACGGTGAGTTCGTCCCGCTCGGCCCGCACCTCCGCCGACTGCTTGGCCAGCTGTTCTTCGAGTTCGTCCAGTTCCGCGCGCCGCGCGGTGATCGGTTCCAGCAATTCGGGATCCAACGTGCACCGGATCGTAGAAGACCGCCCCACCACAACGAGCAAGAACCGGCGAGCTGACTTCGTTCAGGAGTTTCGGTTCTCCCTCAGCTTCTGTGGTGTACACACGCCGAGTGAGCGGTTCCGGCAGGAATGACCAATCCCGCCGGCTACTGGACATGAATTCGTGATGTCGGATGTCACCGACTTCGGCAGCACCCTGGGGCACAAGTCAGAAACTGGCTACGGCCTCCGCCTCGTCGTCGAACACATCGAAGACCGTGATGAGCTGGGTGATCGTCAGAATGTCCTGGACCTTCTCGGGCAGGTTGACCAGCTTGATCTTGGTACCTCGGTTGCTCGCCCTCGCGTAGGCCGAGACAAGCTCGCCCACGCCGGAACTGTCGACGGCTGTGACGTTCTTCAGGTTGAGCAGGATGCGCTGCGCGCCGCTTTCAAGAGCCTCGTGGACGGAGTTTCGAACCGCGACGTCGCCGATACCGATGGTGAACCGGCCGGTCATGTCGAGTACGGTCACACCTTCGACCTGGCGGGAGGTGATCTTCAAGGGTGTACGTCCTTTACTTGGTCGTGTTGAGTTTCAGGACCACTTCGGTCCCCGGTGGGTGATCGCGGCGCACGATGTCGTAACCATCGGTGAAATGACTCATGAGAATGAGTCCACGGCCGGAGGGTGTCAGGTTGAACTCGTCGGTCGGCTCGGGGCGGTCGAACCCGTTCCCTTCGTCGCCGACGGTCACGGCCAGTCGGCCGTCCAGCCGCTCCCATCTGAGGAAGACGTGTTTGGCGGAGTCGCGTCGATTGCCGTGAAGGACAGCGTTGGCGACTGCTTCCCTGACGGCCAGCCCGAGCCGGTACTGCTGCTCCTCACCCAACCCGCAGGCCGCGCAGACCTGGCCCACCCACGCCTCAGCGACATCGACGCTCGCCACCTCGGACTCCAGCTCCAGATTGCCCGGCTCCATGTCTCCCCGACGTCTGCGCACTGTCAATGATCGAGGTGAGCCTATGGCGAAGGGTGCGGCCTCACGCGGGAAGCATGCGCACAACATGCCGTGGTTGAACCGATCGAGTGCATGCCCCCCCAGGCTGCGGCGGCTGACGCCTTGCACGAGCCAGACCTGACAAGCCGAAACGAAAGCTCCCGGAACGCACCAGCCTCCGCCGGACGAACGGTCCGACTTCACCCATTCAAGTTCAGCAGAACAAACCAGCGATCAGCTCGCTTCCTCTGCTGCCGCCGATTGCTCAGAATCTGCTTCGCCGCCTCGACCGCTTCCCTGTTGAGTTCCTCGCAGGAGATTCCCCCAGCTCTCCTCCCAGCCGTCCAGATCGAGCACGCACGAAACGAGGGGTTCCAGCTCTTCGGGGGAGCCGAGGTCATAGGCGATGCCTGCCCAGATGAGGTGGGTGCCAGTGGCGGGGTCCAGGAAGCCGACGGCGATCTGACTGGCGATCCCACTCGGACGCTCCCGGGGTGGCCTGAGCACGAAGGTCCCTATCGCCGCTTACGGTCAGGCACGGCCCTTGGCCCTGCATGTGACCACGGGGCAGGCCGACGACGCGTCGGCCTTTGCGACGGTCATGGCCCGCATCAGAACCCCGCGCACCGGCCTGGGCAGGCCACGAACGCGAACCGACGTCGCCCTTGCGGCCGGGCCTACTCATCCGGGGGTCCGTACCATCGTGGCCCTTCACCAGCTCCAGAGGGACCCGACCCCGATCGCGGGGTTTAGGCGACGACGCGGTTCGGCGTGAGACGCCGACACACGGCGCTGGGCTGCTCAAGCCTGGGAGGCATGTTCCTGGCATACCGTGTCGCCATGGTGCGCGCCGGTGCCCCCCAGGCCGACGGACAGAACGGGTCTGCGGCTTCGGGCCGACCCTTGGGCCCGCTGCTCGCGGTCTGCGCGGGCTACTTCATGGTCATCCTGGACGTGACCGTCATCAACGTCGCCGTTCCGGTGGTGGGACGGGAACTTTCGGCCTCGCTCACCGGGATCCAGTGGATCACCAACGGCTACACCCTGATCTTCGCCGGCCTGCTGCTCACCGGTGGCGCGCTGGGAGACCGGCTCGGCAACCGCCGGATCTTCTGCAGCGGGGTGGTGGTGTTCACCGCGGCCTCGGCCGGCTGTGGTCTGGCCCAGAACACCGGGGCTCTGGTCGCCGCCCGGCTGGTGGAAGGACTCGGCGCGGCACTGATCGTGCCCGCCTCCCTCGCCCTGCTCCAACAGGCGTATCCCTCACCCGCCGAGCGCTCCCGGGCCTTCGGACTGTGGGGCTCCATGGCAGGCATCGCCGCCTCCGCCGGGCCCCTCCTGGGCGGTCTCCTGGTCACCACCGTGGGCTGGCGCTGGGTGTTCTTCATCAACCTGCCCGTCGGATGCGTCTGCCTGCTGCTGACGCTGCGCCGCGTGCCCGCTTCGGTCCGGCGCACGGACCGTCCCGTGGACTGGCCGGCCCAGTGCGCGATCATCGCGATGGTGGCCCTGCTCACCGCCGTCCTCAACGAGGCCGGGCGACGTGGCTGGACGGACCCCCTGATCCTGACGGGGGCCGGCTTGTGCCTGCTGGCAGCCGCCGCGTTCGTCCTGCGCGAGCGCCTGGCCCGCAACCCCGTGCTGCCCCTGCGGCTGCTGCGCTCCCGCCGGATGAGCGGGGGTGCGGTCATCGGCCTGCTCTTCAACTTCGCCTTCTACGGCATGATCTTCACCGCCAGCCTGTACTTCCAGCATGAGCGCGGCCTGACCGCGCTGCGCACCGGGTTCGCCCTCTTCCCGGCGGTGGCCATGACCATGTTCGCCTCCGTCCTGTCCGGGCGCCTGGCACGCCGCACCGGACACCGCCCGCTCGTGGTCACCGGCATGCTCCTGGGAGCGGCAGGCCTCGCCGGCTGGGCCGCGGCTGGAGCGCACCCGGACTACGTGCTGCTCGTGGCGCCGATGATGGCGGCGGGCTTCGGGACGTCCTTCGCCCTCACCGGATCAACCGCCACCGTGATGTCAGCCGCCCCGGACGAGTACGCAGGCACCGCCTCCGCCCTGTTCAACACCACCCGCCAGGTCGGCAGTGCCGCAGGCGTCGCGCTGGGAGGCTCCCTTCTGGCCGCCGCAGCCAGCTACACCACCGGGTTGCGGACCAGCATGGCCATCGGCGCGGCCGCGTACCTGACGGCCGCCGCCCTCGCGCTCCTCTGCATCCCACAGAAGGCACACCGCCGACCCGCTGCCGACTGAAGTGAAGACGAACGCTCCGATCGCGATGTCGGCCCAGGCCGGGCGGCGAGCTCAGCGGCCGTACGGCCACGGTCGGCTCGGTCCCCGCTGGGGCGGAGTGCGGGCGGGGACCGGCGCCCAGCGGGCAGCCAAGGCGTTACGTGTCCCGATGAACCCCGGCCTGCCACTTACGGAGACGTCCGGACCAAGGTCTCCCTCGTCGACATGCACGCACACATATGTATCGTCCGCCGGCAGATCCCGCGAAGGTGGCTGAGCCTACGTGAGTTCCTTCCGCATCAACGTGCACATCGTTTCGTAACGGCGCAACGATCCATCGGGGGCTTGCTCGTCCCACGAGTCCGGCTGACGGTCGTACGCGGCATAGCCCAGTCGTTCGTACAGCGCACGTGCCCGGGGGTTGCTTTCCTCCACAGCCAGCTCGGCCTGCCGCAGACCGCGGTTCCTGATCCGCAGTTCCGCGGCTTCGACAAGGAACGTGCCGATCCCGCACGACTGCAACGCGGGGTGGACCGCCAGCTGCCACAACGTACCGACGCCTGCCTTGACCTGGTAATCGACGCCGCCCTTCGCCACAGGGATGTCCGTTGCAGGGCAGACTGCGAGGTAGTCGACCTCACCGATCCGGGCACGTTCCAACTGCCCGGCGACGCCGGCCAGGTGATGGTCAGACCCTGCCCACCCGCACGACGCCAGGTCCGCATGCACCAGATCACGGGCTGACAGCTTCAACACAACCTTGATCATCCTCTGTACCTCCGGCGAGCCAGGATCCACGCCGGTCGCACAGGGCGCAAAGCCGTTTCTCGACCGACGACGAACGAACCCGTCACTGTCATCGGACCGGGGCTGATGGGCAAAGCCCTCGCCACCGCCTTCCTCAAAGCCGGCCACCCGACGACCGTCCGGAACCGCACACCGGCCAAGGGGCAGGACCTGGTGGGCCCAGCCAGCGGCTGTCGCCCCCACCGTCGGCGACGCCATCCGGGCGAGCCCATTGATCGTCACCGACCCGGCCGCCGAGCGAGATTGACATCGCCGGTGCGTCAATCAACCGATCTTGGTGTTGGTCCTGGTGCGCCGCGCCATGTGAAGCTGACGTCCTCACCGGCCGCGGCGTTCTGACGTGCAACGAGAGGCATTCCCCATGGACATCTTCCGTACGAAGAACGGTGTGGTCCGAGGTTGTCGGGCCGCGCCCGATGTCGTCGCTGTCCGCGGTATCCCTTACGCAGCCCCGCCGTTCGGGGCGAACCGATTCCGGGAGCCTCGCCCGGCAGAGGCATGGGTGGGCGTGCGGGACTGTACGGACTTCGGTCCGGTCGCTCCGCAGTCGGCGCAGTTGCCCGGCGCCCCGGTGTGGTCGCCGGGCGAGGAGGACATCCTCACCGTGAACGTGTGGACCCCGGCCCCGGCCCCGGCCCCGGAGAAGGGGCGTCTGCCGGTACTGGTCTGGTTCCACGGTGGTGCCTACACCTTCGGATCCTCAGCGCAGCCTGACTTCGACGGCACCGCGCCGGCCCGCGCCGGCCTGGTCGTGGTCACTCTCAACTACCGGCTCGGCTTCGAGGGCTTCGGCCACATACCCGCCGCCGATGACGAACCCGCCTACCCCGACAATCGGGGCCTGCTCGACCAGGTCGCGGCACTGCGATGGGTACGTGAGAACATCGCCGCGTTCGGCGGAGACCCCGGGAACGTCACCGTGGCCGGCCAGTCGTCCGGGGCCGCTTCCGTGGCCTGCCTGATGGTGATGGACCGCGCCCGAGGCCTGTTCCACCGGGCCATCGCCCATAGCGCCGCCAGCCCGTGCTACACGCTCGACATCGCCGCGGCGACAACTCGTGAGGTCGCCGCAGCGGCGGGGTGCCCGGCCTCCGCCGAGGGCCTGGCCTCCGCGACGCCGCAGGCTCTGGTCATCGCTTCCGACCAGGTGGTCGACGATTACCGGCACGACCCCGCCTCCGGATCGCGCCACTACGACCCCTCGCTCTACGCCCCCGTCCTGGACGGGGATGTCCTGCCCACCGACCCCCTCACGGGGATGGCCGCAGGGGCGACCCGCGGAGTGGACCTGCTGGTCTGCCACACCACGGAGGAATACTGGCTGCTCGACGCCGTCGGCAGCAGCGCGAAGATCACCACCGATGGTCAGCTGGCCCGCTTCGCCGAGGACTTCGGCCTCCCCGACGACCTGTTGGCCGGTTACCGCGCAGCAATGCCCGACGCCCCGGTACTCGATATCTACCTCGCCGTCTTCGGCGACCTGTTGTTCGGCGAGTACAGCAACCGCCTCGCCGAACTTCACGCCCGAAGCGGCGGCCAGGCGTTCCTGTCACGCTTCGACCGTCGGCGCACCGGCCCTCAGGGGGTCGTGCGGGCCTGGCACTGTGCGGACGTCCCCTTCGCCTTCGGCAACCTCGGCAACGACCACCTGGCCTTCCTCATCGGCGGAGCACCCACCCCGGCAGACCACGCGTTGTCACGCCGCATGGTGCGCGCGTGGGCCGATTTCGCGGCCACCGGCGACCCTGGCTGGCCGCCGATCAGCCACTCCGCCACCCCGGCCAGAATATGGGACACCGACGACAGCCCCGTCGTCGACCGGCCCGCCGGCATCCGCGCCCCTTGGGACAAGGCCGAGTTTCCAGTTCTGCGCCCGTGAAGCTCACGTCCGGCTGCTCACCACCCCGGGCGTGACCGGCCGCTCTCCCCTCCCCCGGCAGGATCAGCGGGGGGGGCGGCGACCGTTGGCCTGGAAAGACGGCGGCGGTCGGTACGGCTCGGCATCGCCGCCCCGTAGGCCGTTCGACCACGGAGGAACTGTTCTGACCGCACGTCAGGGCCGGCCGGACACGTCCCGTCAGCCGATCGTGCTACGGCGCTGTCATCGACCACGCGGCGAGTTACGCCTTTGCCGTCCCGATCCGCGGGTTCGTCCTATTCGGGAACGATCGCCACTGCGTCGATCTCCACGAGCGCGCCTGGGCGAGCATGTCCTGCGGTCGAAACGACCGTGATGGCTGTGCGGTGATTGCCCCACACCGATCGCGACGCCGCGTATCCCACCTGCGCGTCGACTCCATGGACCAGGTAGATGTTGAGTTTGGCGACATGCTCAGGACCGGTACCCGCGGCAGCAAGCACTGTCAGCACGTTTCGCATTGCCTGAGCGGTTTGCGCCTCAATGCCGTCGAGCAGGTTTCCGGTGCTGTCGGTGCCGAGCTGGCCACCGACATAGAGCGTCCGGGCAGCGGGGGCGATCACACCCTGCGTGAATGCAGGGTTGCTGTGGAGTTCTTCAGGGTCGAGGTGTGTCGTCTTCGCGGTCATGAGCCTCTCCCCGGAGATGCCGGGTTTCGTGTGCAGGTAGAGGTCGCGCAGCAGGCAGACCTCGGACAGGTGATGGATCAGTTCGCGGTGGATGTGCAGCACCAGGTCAGCCATGGGCAGCTCGGGGAAGGGCTCCTTCGCGCCGACCGGGACCCGGAGCCCGGCGTCGCCGAGGCCGCGCACCCCGGCCAGCCAGACGTCGAGCTGGGTCTTGAGCTGGTCGAGTGCGGTGGCCGCGCTGCCGGCGTACTCCCAGGTCTCGTACGACGCCGCCGGCGCGCCGAAGTGCGCCGCGTTGCGCGCGGCGAGCACGCCGACGATGACGTGACCGAGTCGCCAGGCGATCGTGGTGAAGGCCGCCGGGACCGGCTGCGGGGAGGCGTAGTCCATCGTGAAGTCCCCGGCACCGAGCTGCACGGGCGCCGTCGAGCTGCGGCGCGGCCGCACGCTCCAGGCGTCCGGCACGAGCGGTTCCTGCATCGGTTCAACAGGTCGGAGCCGCGTGAGTCATCGTTGGCGTATATGCGGGGGCTGGTCGCTCCGCTGGAGCGGAAGAATGGCTGGACGCTGGCGGAGGAGGCTGGGCATGCCGGTCCGGACCGGATCCACCGGCTGCTGAACCGGATCGACTGGGATGCGGACGAGGTCTTGGACGACGTGCGGGACTACGTGGTCGAGCATCTTGGCGACCCGGAGGCGGTTCTGATCGTGGACGACACCGGCTTTCTGAAGAAGGGCGTTCGCTCGGCCGGTGTCCAGCGGCAGTACTCCGGCACCGCGGGACGGACGGAGAACTGCCAGGTCGGTGTCTTCCTCGCCTATGCCACCGCTCGGGGCCGCACGCTGATCGACCGCCGCCTCTATCTGCCCACCTCCTGGACGGACGACCGCGACCGATGCCGGAAGGCCGGCATCGACGAGAGCACCGGTTTCGCCACCAAGGTCGAGATGGCCAAGGCCATGGTCCGCCGCACGATAGCGGAGAAGATCCCGTTCCGATGGGTGACCGCCGACGCCGCCTACGGCTTCAGCAAGGGCTGGCGCCATGAGCTCGAGCGAGCCGACATCTTCCACGTCATGGCCACCACCCGGCACGACACCGTCGTCACCCGCTTCGCCATCGACCACCCCGTGAACGACCTGTTCCACGGCCTGCCCCGCCAGAAGTGGAAACGCCGGTCCTGCGGTGCCGGCGCCCATGGCCCGCGCGTTTTCGACTGGGCCCGCGTCGAGGTCCGCCCCTGGCACCGGCCCGACCGGCAGCACTGGGTCATCGCCCGCCGAAGCGTCCGCCGACCCGAGGAGATCTCCTACTACATCGCATACTGCCCCGCCGGCACCACACTCGACGACCTGATCCACATCGCCGGTTCCCGGTGGGCGATCGAGGAATGCTTCCAGACCGCCAAGCAGGAATGTGGCTTGGACGACTACCAGGTCCGCCGCTACGACGGCTGGCACCGCCACATCACCCTGGCGATGGCAGCCCACGCCTGCCTGACCGTCCTGCGAGCCCGCGAACTCGACGCCGGGAAAGCAGAAACGGATCCTCTCAACTCATACCCCTCAGCCTCCCCGAACTCCGACGCCTGATGAGCCGGCTCACCCGACCCCGCCCCAGCATCGATCACGTCCTGCACTGGTCCAACTGGCGCCGCCACAGACAACACCAAGCCCGCATCAGCCACTACAAAAGACGAGGCCACACGCCACCCGAAGCTGCCCCACCGTCACGCAAAAGACCGTTGCAGTACTAGGCTTCGGTCCACTTCTCCTCGCGGGTGCCGCGTGGCAGGGTGACGGCCATCATGTCGCTGGGGGCGTCCACTGCGAGGCGGTGCCATCGCCCGCGTGGCACGATGGCCGCGGTTCCCGCACCCAGTTTGATCTCCTCCTCGTCGTCTCCCGGCTGTTCCGGGCGGAGGATGATACGTATTCCGCCGGTGAGGCAGGAGACGAATTCGTCCGCCTCGGTGTGGATTTCCCAGTGGTCGCCGTGGACGTCGGCGTCGGTCTCCGCATGGGCGACCATCAGCAGCCAGCCGTCCCGCTCGAGCTCGGTGTCCGTTGTGGGCTGCTCGGTGTGCACCTGGCCGCCTGGGTGAAGGTGGACCAAGGATCCGAAGAGTTCGATCCGGGTGACAGTCATGTGAGGACGGCCTTCCTGTGGTGGTCTTTCATCGGGTGAGTTGTGGGCAGGGGATGCCTGCGCCTGCAGCAGACGCAGTGCGTAGTCGATGCATTCGTCGCGCAGCGGATCGAATTCCGCGATGGCAGGCCGGTCAGCCGTACATCGCCACGCGGTGGAGAGTCGCAAGCGCCTCGTCGATGGGATGAGGCTGCGGCTTGCCCGAGGAGTCGAGCCTGTTCCACCTCTGCAGGTTCACCGCGACCGCCATCTGCCGCTTGCCGTCGGCACGGATCATGGCCAGCGCGCCGGCCCCCCAGACCGTGCCGCCATGGCCCCAGAAGGCGACCTGACCAGGTGCCTCCATCGGGTACAGGCCGAGGCCGTAGTCGCCCGTCTTCCCCTCCTGGGTGACGACCGGGACAGTGCGCTGCATCTGCTCCAGCGACGACGGGCTGACGATCTCCCCGGCCAGCAGCAAGCCGTAGAAGCGGTTGAGGTCCGCGACGGTCGATATCAGCGAGGCCGACGGCCCCACCCATGACATGTCGTAGACGCTGTAGTCGCGCGGCGGGTCGATCATGCCGAACCACGCCTCGTACATGTGCGAGTGCGGCCCGTCGACGTACGGTCCGGCGGGGAATCCAGTGTCCTGGAGCCCGGCGCGCTCGATGACGTTCTTGGTGATGTGCTGCTCGGCCGTGGTGCCGGTCACCTGTTCCAGGAGCTGGACGAGGAGCAGGTAGTTGGTGTTGGAGTACAGCCCCGGCGTACCGCCCGGGGCGCCGACGGCGGGTGCGGTGACGCCCATCTCGATCAGTTCGGCGGGGTCGAACCGCGTGAACCGGTGGTCGTCCAGGCTCTCGGGTCCGGTGTCCGCGAGTGCGGGGAACGCCTTGAGGGAGGGGTAGGCGTACGGGAAGTACTCGGCGAGTCCGCTGCTGTGATTGATCAGCATCCGGACCGTGATCGCGTCACCGCGCTCTCCGGGAACCAGCTTCGGAAGGTACCGGCCGATCGGTGTGTCGAGCCCGATCCGGCCGGCCTCGACCTGCTGCAGCACCGCGGCGGCGGTGAAGGTCTTGGTGATGCTGCCGACGCGGTGCCGCATGTCGGCGGTGACGGGGCGGCCGGTCGCGACATCGGCGACCCCGGCGGCGCCGCGCCAGACCTGGTCGCCGTCGCGCACCTCGGCGAACAGGCCCGGCATCCCGGCGCGGTGGACGTTCTCGATGGCGGCGTCCAGCGCCGCGGGATCCAGTGAGTTGCTCACGACAGGTGTCCTTTCGCATGGCTCGGGGTGAGCTCCACGCCGGTCGTCCGACCCGGGTGACAGGGCACGCGTGGCACGTCGGCCCGCCTGCTGCCGGTCGCTCGGCACGCTCATGTCCTCATTATGCACGCGGTGCGTGCAGCACCAAGTGCATAGGTTAGACTGAATCCGACGAGAGGGGCGAAATGGCAGGTCGAAGGCGTTGGTCGACCGAGGAAATCCTGGATGCGGCAGCGGAGTTGCTGCGCACGAGCGACGCGGAGTCGTTCAGCGTGCGCAAGCTCGCCGCGGCCCTTGGGACCGATTCCTCCAGCCTGTACCGGCACTTCCGCAGCAAGACAGAACTGCTGCGCGCGGTCGCCGACCGGATCCTCCTGGCCTCCATGGACGGCTACCGCGCCGAGGGCGACTGGAAGCAGCGCATCACCGCCCTGGCCCTGCGCGTGAGAGAGGCGTTCGGCCAGCAGCCCCAGCTCGCCGCGGTCTGGGGACGGTACGCGTCAGGCGGCGCCGGTTCCCGGCTGGTCATGGAAGAGGTGCTGCAGGCCCTGCGCGCGTCGGGGCTGCCCGACGAGGAGATCCCGGCGCGCTACCACCGGCTCGCGGTCCTCATCGCCGCGCTGATCGCCTCCGAGGCCGGAGTCAGCACCATCACCTCGGAAGAGTACGAACAGGGCATGGAGCTGTTCCGCGTCGCGGTGCTCGGCGCCGACCCCGAACGCTTCCCCGCCCTGGCCCACTTCGCCCGCGACGTCCGCCCCCTCGGGGTGGACCGCCGCGCCGCGTTCGAAGAGATCCTGGCCGCCCAACTCGCCCACATCGAGGCCGCAATCCGCCCCAGCTAGCCGACCTGCTCGGGAGTGTCGGCAGACGGTGGCGTCGTCTGCCGACACTCACCCAGGTGACCAAGAACCCGCAGGTGGGCACTGTCGGCAACCCGCGTCGGAACTCGACGTCGGTGAACGGTCCGACCGATAGCGGGACGTCAAGATCTTCCGCAGTCTTGAGGCCGGCGTGCCGCGCCTGCACGCGGACCGGATGCAGCTCCGGTCCGGAGGCTGCTGCCGCCTCACGGTCCTCGGTGCCGTCGACGACGGGACTGCCGAGAAGTTCGAGCGTCCGCATGCCCTCGCGGCCTGACCGGCCCCGAACCGCCGCGATCACGCCGAGAGGAACGGCTCCGTCAAATGCGGCGTCGCCAGGTGCAGCGTGCTGGCGGTTTCGCGGCCGAGCATGCGCTCCCTCGAGTGCCTGGCCGCCTCAGGGTCGGCCTCGTGCGCGTAGGCGAGCTCGGGGTGGAGCAGCTGGAGCGCGTGCACCAGGAGGTCGCCGGTGACGAGCGCCAGTTCGCGCCCGTCGGCGACCAGCACGCTCTGGTGTCCGGGCGTGTGACCGGGCGTGGCGACCACGCGTCCGGCGCGCAGCGGCGTGTCCCCGTCGAGGAGGCGGAGCCGGCCGGCGGCCGCGAGCGGGTCGGTGAGGGTCTCGCGAAGCTGCGGGTTGAGCGCGTCGAGGGCGTCGAACTCGGCCCGCTGGAGCAGGTATTCCGCGTTCGGGAAATAAGGGCGACGGCCGCTCTTCGAAGCGTTGCCGTTCACCGCGCCGCCCGCTGATGGGACGGCCGCCTCGGTCACGACCGCCCACCCGACGTGGTCGGTGTGCAGATGTGTGAGCACCACGGTGTCGACTTCGGCTGGGTCGATGCCCGCGGCGGCGAGCGACTCGGGGAGCACACCGGGCACGGGCGCCCACGAGCCGGCCGGGCTGTCCGCCGGACCGATCCCGGCGTCCACGACGGTGAGGCCCTTGTCGCTGCGGATCGCGTACGCGCGGAACTGGAGCCGCCAGCGGCCCTCGGCGTCGACCGCGCCCGGGTCGTAGCGGTCGGCCTCGGCCCACTGAGCGGCCGTGGCCTCGGGGAACGCCTCGGCGCGCGGGGAGAAGAAGGGGCCCTCGGCGTCGGCGAGGGCGATGATCTCGGTCGAGCCGATCCACAGGCGGGGAACGCTGAGAGACATGATCGCGATCCTGCCATGCCCTCCCCGCGGGTGGTGACTCGCCCCATGCCGTGATGATCTCGATGTGGGACGAGGTGATCTCTCAGACGCCGGCTGCCACGAAGACGCCGCCCCGGCTCACCGAGCCGCCCAACCGGCGGCCCCGCGGGCTCGCCGACCACGCCCGCCTGCCGCATGGACCCGCCGACGCTCGCCGCGCCGGTTCTCCACGCGGGCACGTCGACCATGCGTAGCGATGTCGTCCATCCCAGACACTTCAGCCCCTGACACAGAACCGCAGGTCAGAGGCTTGGCCTGCGAAGGTCAGGGACTGAAGGGACTGAGCTAGGCAACTGGCTGCGCGTCCGGTGACAGTCCGCGCTGGGAACGCTCGGTCTTCCGGCCGACCGTACGTGGCTCGATCGTTCGCGGATCCACCGCCTCGCCGGGGGCGCCCTCCTTGTAGAGCCCGTTGGGTTCCGCATCGCGGTCGTGCGGCAGCAGGTAGAAGACGCGTCGCTTCTGGAGGCCGCTGTCGGGATCGGCTTCGGCGGTCTCGCTCAGCTCGGTGAAGCCGACCATCCGGCCGTCGCGGTAGTAGCGGGGCTTGCCTCGGCGGCGGGGGGTCTTGTCGAGCGCCTGGCGCACGTAGTCCAACTCGTCGGGGTCCTCGAGCCACACCACCCTGTCCTCGTGGGCGAGATCGCTTGCTTGGAGTAGCGAGCTCACGGCCGTCGTCCCTCCTCAGTTGACCGATGGGCTATCTCTGTACGCCAGGCGCCTGCCTGTGCTGGGGTCATGGTCTCTTCAATCGTAGGCGGGCAGGGATGCCGGAGAACAGTGCGTCGAGGTGCTTCACGTCCTCACTGCCCCGTTCGCCTCGTTCGGCGCTCCGTCTTCGGCGAGCAGCGCGAGGCCGGGGTAGAACTTCTGGCCGTTGGACCGGAGCATCTCGTTGGGTGAGGAGATACCGACCTCGGCACGGATGCGGGTGGCGAATGCGCGGGTGGTGGCAGGCCTGAGACCTTCGCCTTCCTGGCACCACGTGCTGTAGGCGCGGTAGAGAGCTCCCTGCTCGACCCTGAGGTCGCGCGGGTCGGGTTGGTCGAAGCCGGTGGTGCAGCACTCGGCCAGGAAGCGGCCGATGTGGTCCTCGGTGGTGGCGTAGGCCTGGGTGGCGGTGCGCACGACGCTCGGGCCGGTCAGGGCCGGCTTGGTGGCCAGGTATGCCTGCGCGCCCTTGATCATCCAGTGGAGGATGCCGGGGCCTTCGTCCCGGACGAGCTCCTCCGCGAGATTGTCGATCTTGCGGTGGTCGGGAACGACTCGCTCGAAAGGGATGAGGCGGATCCGCCGCCAGAACGCATGACCGCCGGTGCCGACCTCGGGGCGGTGGTTGCCCAGCAGCCACAGCTTGTGCGTGGGCTCGAAGCTGAAGTAGTCCTGCCGCATGCGGCGGGCCTTGAGGCGGTCGCCGCCGGTGAGGAGTTTGACGCGGGCTTCGTCGAACTTGTCGTGGGGCTTGAGCTCGCTGCACACGAAGAGCCGACGGCCGTGGAGCTCGGTGAGTTCGGTGCTGTGCTCGTTGAACTTGCCGCGTTCCATCAGGAAGCCGGGCGGGGCGACGTCGGCGTAGTCCCCGAGGATCTTGATGATGATGTCCATGAGGGCGGACTTGCCGTTGGCGCCGATACCGAAGAGGAACGGCAGGACCTGGCCGCCGACATCGCCGGTGATGGAGTAGCCGAGCAGGAGATGCAGAAAGTTGATCATCTCCTTGCCCTTGTCGTCGTCACCGAAGGTCTCGTCGAGGAACCGTGTGAAGCGCGGGGTGGGAATCGCTTCGGGGGCGAGGTAGGTGGCGCGGGAGTGCAGGTCGCGCAACGGGTCGGGCTTGCGCAGCCGGCCGGTACGCAGATCCACGACGCCTGCGGGCGTGCACAGGGCGTACTTGTCTCCGTCGAGGGTGTCGGGGTCCAGGGCAAGCCCGGGTGAGGCTTTGGCCTGGGCGAGCATGGCTTTGACGCCGGAGGTGGACATGGCCCGCTTGCGGTGCTGGGCCAGCTCGCGGTCGCTGAACATACCGCGGGGGTCGTGCAGGGGCATGTCCTCGGCCATGTCGCCGGCCGCCCAGATCGCTGCCTTCTCGCCGCCGGTGCGCTTCCACCTGTAGTCGGCCCACACGTACCAGCCGAGGCCTTCGACGTGGCGGAACTGCCGGGCGTGCAGGTGGGCGAAGAGCTTGGCGTTGCCGCGGTCGGTGAGGTTGGTCAGCAGTCCGGACCGGATGAAGTCCGTGGACGGCTCTCCCGGAATGGCGGACTGCTGCGCCGGCAGGTGAGGGGCCGCGCCAGCGGTGTCGGGGGTGAAGGCGGCGAGCTGCTCGGCGGCGGCGTGTGCGTCGAACCCGGTGCTGCCTGCGCTGCTCATGAGCGTCCCTTGGGGTGGATCGGGCGGCTGCGGCCGGCGCGGAATGCGGAGTCGATGACGAGCTGGTTCTTGCGGGTCTGCTGCGGCCGCGCGTACTCGGCTGCCTCGGTCAGCAGGGCGGTGCACCGGTCATGGGCGACGTGACCGGCTGCGGCGAGGCCTCCTGCGGTGAAAGCGGCTCGGTTGAGCTTCTCCGTGAATGCCGCCCCGGTGGGGGTGTCGGCACATTTGCGTACTTCTTCCAGGAGAGGGGCGAGGATGCGTTCGGCGTTGCTGCCTCGTGCTGGGGGGACCTGTGGGCGTCGGGTGGTCCTGGCGGGGACGGGGCGTGGGGTCGGACCGTGGCCGGTACGGGTCAGTTCGGCGTTGAGCCACAGCGGCAGTGGGGCGGGCAGCCGTGGCCCGGGCAGGGCGCGGTAGAGGCCCGCGGTGGTCCGGGTGCCCGGGGCGACGATGTAGCCGCCGGTTGCCCTGATGTCCACCTGCCAGGCGAGAGCGACCCTGGGGCTGGATCCGCTCGAGGAGCGCAGGGGCGCGCTGCCGGGCGGCAGGCGGTACCAGAGGTGCAGGCCGCCGGAGGGGGTGCGGACGCGGAGCGTCGTGGTGTCGTCCGCCGGGTGGGGCTGGGATCGCAGGGCGGCGAGCAGGGCGAGGGTGTCGTAGCCGGAGGACAGCCCCGTCAGGTCCACCCGGTCATCGATGGGGATACCCGGCAGGAGGCGATCCCGGTGAGGTACAGGTGCGGTGTGGCGGTCGATGTCGAGGACGATCAGGCCCGCCGGGCCGCAGGAGATCCCGATCCCGAAGTCCGGCTCGAGTCCCCACCATGCGTCGACGAGCGCGGCGTCCGTGGTGGCGGCGTGGAAGCCATGGCACCAGCGCCTGCCCCGACAGCCGCACTTGGCGGGGTCGTGGACGTCGGTCCGGCAGTGCGCGCAGTTGGGTGCCGGGGTCTTGGTGCCGGGGGCGAGGGGGTGGACCGGGTAGCCGTGGGAGGCGAACCAGCGTGCCACCGCGTGCCGCTGCGCGACGTCGCCCGCATCGGGGGGCGGCGGGCTTGCGTGGTGGACGGGCACGTTCGGCTTCCTCGGCGAACCTGACAGCAGGGGGTCGGTGGGTCAGTCCGGGCTTCCAGCCTCAGGGCAGGGACTGAAGGGACTGAATTTTTACAATGCCGGAGCCTAGCGCAGACAGCTCGCCAGACCGCGTAAGACCGTTCACCTGTTTCAGCTTTTCGGTCCCTTGAGTCCCTTCGGTCCAGCAAGATCGCACCCTTCGGCACTGAACGCCCCTATTGCGCCCATCGACTGTGGCGTGGGCAGGGACTGACGGCGCACCCGCATCGGGTCGGTCCCTGCGGAGGGACTCAGGGCACGCCGACCGAGCAGCCTCCCTGTTGCGTCCTGTCCCCTCCCTCCCCCTTCACCCCCCAACAGGGGCTGACAGGTCCTCTGGTCCCTTTCGGTCCCTGTCCCTTCAGTCACTGACAAACCCGCAGGTCAACGGCCCACCGCCCGCATGTCAGGGACTGAAGGGACTCAATTTCGCAGTTATGAACGCACCAGCTACATGAAGGTGGTTACGCGCGTACACGCATGCACACGCACGTAAAGAGCGGAAGTACCAATCTTGAGTCCCTTCAGTCCCTGCCGGATGAGGTAGATAGGCTCTGACCTGCTGTTTTCTCGCAGGGACTGAAGAAGGAGACCGGCAGGGACTGAAGCTGCCAGCCCCTGCCCCCTCCAAGGGCGAGGGTTTGCCGACCGATCTGTGTCGGCAAGGGAGGCGCCCGCCTGGGACCAGCGAGGAATGCCGCGCACGGTCGGCGTCAGGTCCTTGCTGCTGTCCGGTGTCGCTACAGGTGTCGCTAGAGGTGTCGCTAGAGGTCGAACTCGATGTGGTCGATGTCGGTGAACTCGACGAGGAGGCCGCCTGCTCGGCGGCCGTGGTCTTTGAAGTAGATCTCCTGCAGGCCCTCGGCGGCGATGTCGCGCAGCTGCTGCTCGGGGGCGCCGGCGTCCTGGGCGTCGAAGAGGCGGGCCGCGTACTCGGGTGGGAGGGCCACGGTGAGGTGGCGCAGCCGGGCGTCGTCGGTGGTGCCGGGGGCGGCGGTGTAGCCGAAGCGGGCCCGGGTGTCGACGACGATCCCGCCGGTGGTGGCCGCCGTCTGCCTCGCCCTGGCACGGATCTGGGGCTGCCACCGCTTCTTGACCTCACGCTCCATGCGGGCGGCCAGCTCGGGGCGCGGCTTCCTGATCTGGTCCTTGACGTACCGCTCGACGGTGCGCTGGGTGATCCCCAGCACCTCGGCGACCTGCCTGGTGCCCTTGAGCTGCTTGACCAGGTAGCGCATCTGCGCGCCCGCCGACTTCGGGATCGGGCGGGTGAACGCCTTCTGGAGGACCTCGTCGAGGCCGTCTGCGACCTGTTCCATCGCGGTCTACTCCCCGCCGTCGGTGTGGGTGATGTCGCCGTCCTTGATGTACCGGGCGAGGTTGAGGTCCTGGCCGTGCTCCTCGCGCATGCCCTCGCCCCACAGCACGCTCTGGGTGCCCTCCCACTTGACCAGGCCGGGGTTCACGCCGAGCTTGAAGCCGCCCGGGAGCGGCTTGCCTTCCCGGTAGGGCAGGAAGTCCAGCGGGCTCTCGCCGTCGGCCGCGTAGACGGCGCAGTCGGAGAGGATCGAGACCGGGTACTGCCCGGTGAAGGCGGCGTGCTTGACGATCTTGCGGTGCATGTTGACGCGGGTCCGGGAGATGACCGCGGCGCGGATGTCCGGGCGCCACGTCGGACGGGCGAGGGCCCGCCACGGCTGACCCGGCTTCCAGCCCTCGCCGCGCGGGCGCTCGCGCAGCTTGCCGATGCCGCCCTTGACCGTGGCCTTGATCGCGGACACCACGGTCGCGAGCTCCGGGTCGCGCTTCCGGTAGCCGTCCATCGCCGCGAGGAACTCCCGCGGCGACAGGTCGGTGCCGACGCCGAGGTCCGCCATCGTCGCGAGGTACGCGTCGCGCAGCCGGTTGTACCAGGCGTCCAGGTAGCGGCCGTTGTCGTACCGGACGTACGCCTCGATCGGCGCGACCTCGTAGCCGAGCTCCACCGCGTACGCGACGGTCGGCGTCGCGTACCAGGCCGGGCCGTCCGGGCGGTCGCCCTTCGGCGTGAACGGGCTGGGCAGCAGCTCGCCGTCCAGCCGCACCCACTCCTTGCCGGACTTCACCCGGGAGAGGTCGATGTGGGACAGGTCGACGAGCCAGGAGCCGGGCAGCTTCGGGTCGAACACCGGCGCCTCGACGTGTGTCGGGGCGCCGAGGCCGACCACCAGGCCGTTCGCGCCCGCGGCGAAGGCCATGTTGACGTCGATGCCGACCAGGTGCCGCTTGGTGCATTCGTCGTCGGTCAGCGGGCGCGCCCAGTCGTACGCCTCTTCCATCAGGACCTCCGCAGGGGTCCGCGTGTGGAATCGCGGGAGGCCGGCGAGCAGAGGGTGGCCGTCGGGGGCCTCGCACGGAGCGCAGTCGACCGGGTTCTTGCCCAGGCTGCCGGGGTTGTACTCGGAGTGCCGGCGGCCGTCGGCACCGGGCTCGGAGGCGCGGGTCGGCGGGTGGAAGGCGGTCATCAGCTCCAGGCCGGTCACGGCCGTGGAGCCGCGCGGCGTGATCACGCGGGCCGCGTAGGTGCCGAGCAGCTGGGCGAGTTCCGCCGCGGGGAGCTGGGCGGCGCCGTTCCAGTGGCGTGTGTCGAGCGCGTCCCACGACGGGATGCACAGCTGGACGCAGGAGCGCTCCGAGCCCTGCGCAGGCCGGTAGATCCTCGCCCACGGGCCGAAGCCGCGCTTCGTGAGCTGCCAGTCCGCGCGGGCCAGCTGCTTGGCGACCTTGTGGCCCTCCGGCAGCCGTCCGGCGCGACGCTCCTCGTCGGTGAGCTTCACCGGCAGGCCGTAGCGCTCCAGCGCGGCCTCGGTGAGCACGATCAGCGGGTCGGCGTCCTTGCCGGGCCCGGACAGCTTCGGCTGCCCGAGCCCGGCCTCCTTGAGGGTCCACTCCACCAGGGCCGGGAGGGACTTGGCGGGCACGTCCAGGACCAGGCCGCCGACGCAGTACCCCAGCACCTGGCCGTCGTCGGTGACGTCGACGACCGCGAGGGGGCCGTTCTCGAAGCGCGGGTCCGTGCCCGTGGCCGAGGTCTTCGCCGGGGCGGCCTGCTTCGCGCCCGGGCGGCGCGACGTCGCCGACGGCCTGGTGGTGCGCGCCGGGCGGGGCACGGCCGCCGGTGCGTCGGCCGCCGGGGCGTCGGCGGGCGGGGCGTCGGCCGGGCGGGGCCGGGTGTTCTCGGAAGCGGGCGTGGCCGAAGCGTCCGCCGCCTGTCCTGCGGACAGGGGCTCGGATTCCCGAGCCGGGGCCGGAGCGGGAGCGGGAGCGGGCGTGCCGGTGAGCGTGGCCGCCGCCGTGTCCTCGGCGGGCGCGGCCGTGTCGGCCGGGGCGGGGTAGAGCTCCGCGAGCTGCTTGAGCAGCCGGGCGTATGCCTCGCGCTCCGGCCCCCGCGGCTCGGTCGGCTTCTTGCTGGACTCCCAGCCGCTGACGGTCGCCCGTCGCACCCGCAGCGCGTCGGCCACCTCGTCCAGGGTCAGGCCGTGCGCCTGTCGCAGCCGCTTGCGTTCCTCCGGGGGAGGCAGCGGGGAGCGGGACGCGACCAGCGCGTCGACCGCGTCGAACAACTCGGACATGGAACACCTCCTGACCGGCACTCTATCCCAAGAACCGTACGAATCCCGTACCATTGGCGTACGAGTACCGTACGGATCGCGTACGACTGCGCTTTTGGCTGCGAACAGCCGACGCTCTGGAGGACTGGCGGAGGAGAGCGGCGTTTCGCGTGCGTTGCCCGAGCCGGAGAGCCGCCGGGTGCTGGAGCAGGTGATCGTCGGACCGGCGGGGCGGGCGCGGTACCGCCACCGGATCGAGTGGGCGGCGGTGGCAACAGCGGAGGGCCCTGAGCCGGCCGGGCATCCTCGACCGCTTGCTGTCCGAGGCACTCTGCGGCGGCGGCCGGTACGCGTCCTGGGCTGCGTGACGAGTTCGCGTACTCGGGGCACCTGCGGCCAGGAGTGCAGCGCTCCAACGACTTCGGACAGTTCTTGGGTGCTGCCTGAAGCGATGTGGTGGGCAGTCAGGCGAGCACTTACGAGCCTTCGTGCATCTTCCCGATCTTCCATGCTCGCGCCCGCTCTCCGCCGTTCTCGGGGCGGATTCGCTCGGCCAGGCAGTGCCGGTGGGCGATGATGGTGTGGCTTCCCGGACCTTCGTGGCTCCGCGAGTCCAGGACGAGGGCGTCTCCACCCGGGCTCAACGTGGTCGTTTCACCGCAGAAGTCGCAGCGCCGGGCGAGCGACTCAAGGTCGGCAGGCCGGATGCTGAGCCGCACTGATACCGGCGGATGCCAGCGATTGATCTGCTGGATCACCGCATCGATCTGCGAACCGATGGGTGGAAAGAGCGCGAGGAGTTCGTCATAGCTGCTCGTGGTCTCGGAGAACTGCCCGATCATGTCGACAGAGGCTGACAGACCGGCGTTCTCGTACCCGGCGATCTCGACGATCACACCCCATGGGTGATGGCAGAGGACCTTGGCCTGAACCTTCTGGCCAGGCATGAGTGGCAGACTCTCGCTCTCGAACCTTTCCACGAGCCGCTCCCCCATCCTTTGGCCCTGCCCGGTAGCCGTGCCCGGTAGCGCTCATGCGCGCGTGTCGTCGACGTCGGAACCGATCACCGCGCCAGGGCCCGCAAGGCGTCATCGTACTGGTGCCGGTTGAACCGGAGCGGGCCGAATGCTTCCTGCGGCGCCGGCCGGGCTGACCCGTAGGTGCCGATGGAGACCTTGCGCCGGGAGTCTGCCGACACGGACGAGGCCCTGATGGCGAGCGGCCGAGCGGCATCATCCCTGCTGACGGCTCACCCCGGGCCCGCCGCCTCCCGGTCAGTCCCTGGTCGGCCGGACAGGACCTGGTAGCCCTGGGCTGTGCTGACGGCGGCCACCGGCCCGCGTAGCGGGCACTGTTGAGTGTCAGCCGAGCTACGGCCGTAAAGAGTGCGAGCTCGCGAGTCCCGAGTGCTTGGTGGAACGCTTCGGTGTCGCCTCAGTGCAGTGCCCCGGCTGTCCGCTACGTGGGTAGCGGACAGCCGGGGCGGGTTCGGGCTGTCCGACCCCGGTTTCCCGGCTCGCCGTGGTGGTGCGGTTTCAGGGACGATCGTGGTCGTCCCGGTCGGTGTGGTCGGAACCATCGGAGTTGTCCGGCTTGCCACAGGTGCTTTCCGTGCGGTCTCCAGCGGCGAGGCTGTGTTCCTGTCCGCCGGCCAGGTGAGTGCTCGTGGCCAGTCCCGTCGCGATGGCCAGGGGAACGTCGCTGTCGGCGCCTGAGCTGCCCCGAGTTTCGTAGAGTCCGATCTTGATGGTTCAGGCGGACTGCGGGACTTGCTCCTGGCTCTGCCAGAAGGCTTGCTCGTACTCGG
>NZ_JBEPDM010000056.1:0-37140 GCF_040300305.1 Streptomyces sp. NPDC000410 | reverse complement strand
CTTCTACGGCGACCGCGTCATCGACAACCAGTAGCACCCGAACAATCCCAAGAAGCGTCAACACCAGGGCTTACACGAAAAATAAGACACTCCCGCACTGACGTGCTCATGGCCGACGGGTCCAAGAAGGACATTGACAAGATCAACGTAGGGGACGAAGTTCTTGCCACGAATCCCCTCACGGGGGAGAGCCGGGCGCGGAAGGTAACCCGGCTCATCGTCACCGATGACGACAAGCACTTCAACGAGCTGACCATCGAGACACCGCAAGGCTCGAAGAAGCTCACCGCAACTCATGAGCACCCCTTCTGGTCTCCCTCCGAGAAGCAGTGGCTTGAAGCGCGTGAGCTCAAGCCCGGCATGACACTGCTCACTGCCACCGGGGCCACCGTCACGGTGGAGACCAACCGTGCCTTCAGTAAGCGTGCCCGGACGTACAACCTCACGGTCGAGGACCTCCACACGTACTATGTGCTGGCGGGCGAGACTCCGGTACTCGTTCACAACAGCAACTGCGGCATTCGGAAGCATGACAAAGCCCGGGGTGCTGCAGGCGTCGATGAAATGACGGAGACGTTTGAGAAGTTCTACAAGAAATCTGATATCTATAGCGAGAGCTATGGGAATGGGCTTGAGCTCTGGACCCCTTATGGCGTTCGTCAAGTAGATATCGCGGTTAGGAATCCAGACGGAAATCTTCACCTTTACGAGGTGAAGGTGAATAAATCGAACTACACGAAGGGTCAGCGCAGGAAGGACGAATGGCTGGCAAAGACGTACGGGTTCCAAACCTCAGTCGTCCGTCGCGGCACAGAGTGTCCAACCTGCAACCCCTAACCTGAGAGGATGGCCCGTGAGCAGCGACTTCGGTTTCTGGAAGCGCAGCGCCGGAGACCCTGAGGAAGTCTTCGACAACCTCGCTGAAGGTGACACCGGCGACCTTGCCGTGAGCCCTGACGTACTGCGGTTCCGGGAGGAATTGCTGACTAGATGGTCGGATGTCGAAGATGTTCTGGAGCCGTCACGGTTCGACCTTGAAGAGGAACCGGATGACGCAGGCAAGTACGTCCTCCTGACCCTTTCGGTTCGCCAACTGGATTATCTCCCCGAGATTCTTGACATGGCGAAGAAGAATGGGCTCGTCGGGTTTAGCGGAGTAGCGGGAGAGCCGATTTAAGGCTTCCGATTCACTACGCGTCCAGGCGCAAAGATGCGGCCCCTGCGGATGTCACCGCAGGGGCCGTTTTGCCGCCTGACGGCAGTAGATGACGGCAACGGCGGCGGACGCCACTTGGTGTCCGCCGCCGTTGCCGTACGGGTGTCAGGGGTGGTCAAGGGCGCGGCCGAGGAGGTCGATGGCGTCGTGCTGGAGGCGGAGCCTTACGTGGGCGTAGACGGTGGCGGTGACGCCGATGTGGGCGTGGCCGAGGAGTTCCTTGATCACGACGAGTTCGACGCCCTGCTCCAGGAGCAGGGTGGCGGTCGAGTGGCGGAGGTCGTGGAAGCGGATGCGGCGGAGGCCGGCCTTGCGGAGGAACGTGGTGAAGGTGCGGGTTGAAGTGCCCCCTCGGGTCCCGACACTTCCGTTTTATGCGGCGAGGTCCAGCCGTTGATGGCAGCGGACCCTCGCCTGGTACGGCGTGATGAAGCCGATGGTCGAGTGGATCCTCTCCCGGTTGTAATGTTCCGCGATCCGCCGGAAAACGCCTGCCGAGCCTGTGCCCGGGATTCCCAGACAGTCGTGCCGATCTCTGCTTTCAGGACGGCGAAGAAGCTCTCTGCGGCAGCGTTGTCGAAGCACGAACCGGTGCGTCCGGCGCTCTGGCGCATGCCCAACTCACTCAGTAGGACACGGAATTGATGAGACGTGAATTGCGATCCGCGATCGGAGTGAAAGATCGCGTTTTCCGCCGTGTGCCCGCCCGCATGGGCCATCCGGCTGGCGTCCGCGACCAGCTCGGTACGCATATGGTCGGCCATCGACCAGCCCACGACCTCCCGTGTGCACAGGTCGATCACGGTCGCCAGATACAGCCATCCCTCGGCCGTCGGCAGGCAGGTGATGTCCCCGACGAATTTCAGACCCGGCATCGGCGCGGTGAAGTCCCGCAGGATCAGATCCGGCGTCGGCGGCGCCGTACGGTCCTGTCTCGTGAGCGACCGCGACTTCCGTCGCGTTATTCCGACGATCTCACGCTCCCGCATGATCCGGGCGACGCGCTTGCGGTTCACCACGTGCCCCTGGTCCCGGAGTTTCCGGGTGATCCGCAGAGCCCCGTAGGACCCCCGGGAATCGGTGTGGATCTCCCGGATGAGGCGAGCCAGGCCCTCTTCCTCATCGGCCTTCTCCTGCCGTGCCTCCTTGTTCTGGTGTCAGGTGTAGTAGCCGGAGCGGTCCCATCCGAGAACGTCACACATCCGCTTGACCCTGTGGGCGTTCCGGTGCTCGTCGACGAAACGGAAGCGGATCACCGTGTCGTCTCCCGCGCGAAATAGGCGGCGGCCTTCCGGAGAATCTCGTTGTCCTCCTTCAGCCGGGCGTTCTCCCGCCGCAAGCGCTTGAGCTCTTCCTTCTCGTCAGGGGCCATACCGGCGTCACCCCCGCCGTCCGCCGACTGGGTGCGGGTCCGGTCGTCGCGGACCCACTTGCGCAGGGTCTCCAGATGGATGCCCAGGCCGTGGGCGATGTCGGTGAGGGAACGGTCCGGCGAGGAACCCGCGAGGTCCACCGCGTCCCGCTTGAACTCTTCGGGGTCGTTCTTCCGCTTTGCCACCTTGGATCACTTCCCCTGGATGACGAAACATCCAGCGTCCAGGTGTCGGAATTTCGGGGGTCACTCCAGCTCGATGTAAGCCCGGGTGGTCAGACCGCGCTCCTCGGCAAGCCGTCGCAGGCGGTGCCGGATCTCTTCGCTGATCTTGATGGTGGTGTCGGCCATGGCGAGCGACTACGGCTGAATCCCGGTGGGAGGCGGGGGCGGGGCGTAGGGGGGAAGGCCCCCGCCTCCCATGTCCGGGTCCTGCGGGCCGGCCCGGGTGGGTCAACCCGTGCTGACCTGGAGCTCCTTGATGCCGTTCAGCCATGCCGAGCGCAGCCGGCGCGGGTCGCCCGCGAGTCGCAGGTCCGGCAGGGCGTCGGCCACCGCGTTGAAGATCAGCTCGATCTCGTGGATGGCGAGGGACTTGCCGAGGCAGAAGTGCGGGCCTCCGCCGCCGAAGCCGAGGTGTGGATTCGGGTCGCGGGTGATGTCGAAGACCTCGGGCCGGTCGAAGACCTCCGGGTCGTTGTTGGCGGAGGAGTAGAACAGCCCCACCCGGTCGCCCTGCTTGATCTTCTGGCCGCCGAGCTCGGTGTCCGTCGTCGCCGTGCGCTGGAAGGCGACGATCGGGCTGGCCCAGCGGACGATCTCCTCGGCGGCGGTCGCCGGGCGTTCGCGCTTGTAGAGCTCCCACTGGTCGGGGTGGGTGAGGAAGGCGTGCATGCCGTGGGTGATGGCGTTGCGCGTCGTCTCGTTGCCCGCGACCGCGAGCAGCAGCACGAAGAAGCCGAACTCGTCGGACGACAGGTTCCCTTCGCCCTCCGCCGCCACGAGCTGGGTGACGATGTCGTTGGCCGGACACTCCTTGCGGGCGGCGGCCATGTTCATGGAGTAGCCGATGAGCTCCATGGAGGCCTCGGTGCCGACCTCTTCGGTGATGGCGTACTCGGGGTCGTCGTACGCCACCATCTTGTTCGACCAGTCGAAGATCCGGGACCGGTCCTCCTGCGGTACGCCGATGAGTTCGGCGATCGCCTGGAGCGGCAGTTCGACGGCGATGTTGGTGACGAAGTCGAAGCTGCCACCGGTGCCGGCGTTCGCCTTCGCATCGGCCACGATCTTCGTCGCGCGGTCCCGGAGAGCGGCTTCCAGGGTCCGTACCGCACGCGGGGTGAAGCCGCGCTGGACGATCTGGCGGACCCGGGTGTGCTCGGGCGGGTCCATGTTCAGCATGATCAGCCGCTGGGCCTCGATCTGGTCGCGCGTGATGTGCTCGTTGAAGCGGATGACCGCCGTGTTCTCGGTGGACGAGAACAGCTCGGGGTGCGTGGAGACGTACTTGACGTCCGCGTGCCGGGTGACGGCCCAGTAGCCCTCGTCGTCGAAGCCGGTGGCGCCGCGCGGTTGCGGGCACCACCAGACCGGTGAGGTTTGGCGCAGCTGGGCGAACTCCGGCAAGGGGATACGGCTCTGGAGGAGATCGGGGTCGGTTGCGTCGAACCCTTCGGGGAGATGGGGGCAGGAGGGCATGGGTGACTCCAGTGTCTGTCTGACGGCCCATCAGAATTGCCCGCAAGGTAGTAACGGGTTCTACAAGTGGCAAGGGGTGCGGCGTGAACTGTTGCGTGCGAGAGCCCTGCCAGGTGCTGCACGACCCTTGCGTACCGGGGGTAAGGCTCATAAGACTGCAAGGAGAACTAGAACGCGTACTAGTTCTTGCGGTTCACGCGTGCGGGGCGCCGGGACGCCCCGCCGCTGTGCGAGGAGAGGACGAGCTCATGGCCGCGGAACCCGTCATCGTCGAAGCCGTACGCACCCCCATCGGCAAGCGCGGAGGCGCGCTCGCCAATCTGCACCCCGCCTATCTGCTGGGCGAGACCTACCGCGAACTGCTCGGCCGCACCGGCATCCACGCCGACTGCGTCGAACAGATCGTCGGCGGTACGGTCACCCACGCCGGCGAACAGTCCATGAACCCCGCGCGCAACGCCTGGCTCGCGATGGGGCTACCGTACGAGACCGCCGCGACGACCGTCGACTGCCAGTGCGGTTCCTCGCAGCAGGCGTCGCACATGACCGCGAACATGATCGCGGCAGGAGTCATCGACATCGGCATCAGCTGCGGGGTCGAGGCCATGTCGCGCGTACCGCTGGGCAGCGGCTCCAAGCACGGGCCCGGAAAACCCTGGCCGGACGAGTGGAACGTCGATCTGCCGAACCAGTTCGAGGCGGCCGAGCGCATCGCGCGCAACCGGGGCCTGACGCGGGAACAGGTCGACGCGCTGGGGCTGCGGTCGCAGGAACGGGCGGCCGTCGCCTGGTCCGAGGAGCGCTTCAAACGCGAGACGTTCGCCGTCCAGGTGCCGACGACGGAGGAGGAGCAGGCGGCCGGACAGGGCATGTGGCGGCTCGTCGACCGTGACGAGGGGCTGCGGGACACGTCCATGGAGGCGCTGGCAGGGCTGAAGCCGGTCATGCCGACCGCGATTCACACGGCCGGCAACTCGTCACAGATCTCTGACGGGGCCGCGGCGATCATGTGGGCGTCGAAGCGGATGGCGCGGGCGCTCAAGCTCAAGCCGCGCGCGCGGATCGTCGCGCAGGCGCTGGTCGGGGCCGATCCGCACTACCACCTGGACGGGCCGGTCGACGCGACGCGGGCGGTGCTGGGGAAGGCGGGGATGTCGCTCAAGGACATCGACCTGGTCGAGATCAACGAGGCGTTCGCCTCGGTCGTCCTGAGCTGGGCGCAGGTCTTCGAGCAGGACCTGGAGAAGGTCAATGTCAACGGGGGCGCGATCGCGCTCGGACATCCGGTGGGGGCGACCGGCGCGAGGCTCATCACGACCGCGCTCCATGAGCTGGAGCGCAGGGACAAGGAGTTCGCGCTGGTGACGATGTGTGCGGGTGGAGCGCTCGCGACGGGGACGATCATCCAGCGTCTCTGAGTCGCGGGTGCCCTGCCGGGGTGTGGCGGCGGCTGGGGCGCGCTCTGGGCCTGCCTGGATGCGCCAGGGGTGCGGCTGGGATGCAGCGGGGGGTGCGCCCGAGGTCCGTCCGGGATGTGACCGGGGTCCGTCAGGGGTGTGGCGGGGGCGCGCCCGAGGTCGTCCGGGATGTGCCCGGGGTCCGTCAGGGTGCGCCCTGGGTCCGCCTGGGGCCTGCCTGGGGTGTGGCCGGCGTCGGTCGGGACCTGCGTGGGGGTGCGGCGGGCGTCGGCTGGGCCGCCGCCGGGGTGCGGCTGGGGTGCGGCCGCGATGCCGCTGGGGGCTCGTGGGGCGGGGCTCCGCCCCGTCACGGGGGAGCGGGGGCATCGGCCCCCGCGCACAACCGGTCAGTACCAGTTGTTCTGCTGCCAGAAGTTCCAGGCCTTGCACGGGCTGCCGTAGCGCTCGTTCATGTAGCTGAGGCCCCACTTGATCTGGGTCTTCGGGTTCGTCTTCCAGTCGGCGCCGGCCGAGGCCATCTTGCCGGCGGGCAGGGCCTGGACCAGGCCGTACGCACCGGAGGAGGCGTTGGTCGCCTTGGGGTTCCAGCCGGACTCGTGCTCAACGATCTTGCTGAAGCACTGGTACTGGGCGGCGGGCATCATCTGCTTCGCGATCTGCTGCGCGGAGGAGGGCGCCGCAGTGGCCGCCGAGGTCGTCCCCATCACCGCACCGGCAGCCCCGAGGAGTACGGCGGTGCCGGCGACAACGGACTTGTTGCGGGCAGTGAAGCGGGTGATCAGCGAGCGAGACAAGGTGGTACCTAACGTCGGGGACGGGGGAGTCGCGAGGGCGGGGCGGTGAAGCCCGTGTGCCGGGCTCGAAGCCCTGCGGTGCCTTGCGACGAGAACAGTTGTAGCGGCGATCCAGGGCGGCGTGCCGTGACCGGGCTCACCCCGTAGATACGACCCGGAAGGGGCATGGTGGGACCAACGTCCTGAACCGGACATAAGGGGTTTCCGTGCAGGTCGGGGAGGGTGCCGCGAGGACCATCGACCCTGGGGAGTCGCTACTAACCCCGATCGTTCCGGGACCAAGGTCCTGTGGGCCGCCTCACCTCGCGGAGGGGGTTTCGGAGGCCTCGAAAGTGACCTGGGTCTCGAAGGCCGCCCGCCTCGTGGCCCGGCGCAGCGCCTTGAGCAGCGTGCCGCCGACCGTCAGCGTCAGTACGGCCGTCAGCACCGCCCGCCCCAGGTCCCAGCCCAGCGAGGTCGCCACGCAGTAGGCCAGGAAGCGCACCAGGTTCTCGTGCACCGGGTCGCCGGCCTGGAAGGAGATGCCCGAGCCGAGGCCCGGCACGATCGTCCAGCCGTACAGATTCATGACCGTGCCGTACGCGAAGGCCGCCGCGAAACCGTACCCGGCGAGAAGGAGCGTCTCTGCACGACCCCGGAGCCGGCCGGATCCCGGGAGCAGGCCCGCGACCATCGTGAACCAGCCCATCGCCAGCATCTGGAACGGCATCCAGGGGCCCACACCGCCCGTGAGCAGCGCGGACGCGAACATCGTCACCGAGCCGAGTACGAAGCCGAAGCCCGGTCCGAGGACCCGGCCGCTCAGCACCATCAGGAAGAACATCGGCTCCAGACCGGCGGTCCCCGCGCCGAGGGGGCGCAGCGCGGCGCCCACGGCGGCGAGTACGCCGAGCATCGCGACCGCCTTCGCGTCGACGCCGCCGTCGGAGATCGTCGCGACGACGACCGCGACGAGGAGGGGGAGGAGGGCGGCGAAGAGCCAGGGCGCGTCCTGCGCGTGCGCGGTGACGCCCGCCTCCGCGTCGGCGAGCAGCGGCCAGCCGAAGGCGACGACACCGATGGCGGTGATGAGGGTGAGGGCGGCGATCGAGCGGGGGCCGAGGCGGATCACAGCGCCGCCTCGACCTGGGCGACGGTGAGCCAGGGCTCCGGGGCGAGGATCTTGGCCACCTGGGGCGCGAAGGCGGGGGACGACACGACGACCTCGGCGGTCGGGCCGTCCGCGACGACCTCGCCGTCGGCGAGGATCACGACCCGGTGCGCCAGCTCGGCGGCGAGCTCCACGTCGTGGGTGGCCAGGACGATGGCGTGGCCGTCGGCGGCGAGCTCCTTGAGGACGGTGACCAGGCGGGCCTTCGCGGCGTAGTCCAGGCCGCGGGTCGGCTCGTCGAGCAGGAGGAGCGGGGGGCGGGCGGTCAGCACGAGGGCGAGGGCGAGGGCGAGGCGCTGGCCCTCGGACAGATCGCGGGGGTGTGTGGTGTCCGGTACGCCCGGCAGCAGCGCGGCCACGAGCGCCCGGCAGGTCCCGGGCGCGGCGCCCGCGTCCGCGTCGGCGGCGGCGCACTCGGCCGCCACCGTGTCCGCGTACAGCAGGTCCCGAGGCTCCTGCGGTACGAGGCCGACGTGCCGGATCAGCTCGGGGGGTGCGGTGCGATGGGGTACGCGGCCCTGGACGAGCACGGTGCCGGACGTGGGCGTGATCGTGCCCACGAGGGTGCCGAGCAGGGTGGACTTGCCGGCGCCGTTGCGCCCCATGAGCGCGACGGTCTCACCGGGGGTGACGCGCAGACCGACGCCCCGGAGCGCTTCGACGCGCCCGCGCCGGACGGTGAGCCCACGTATGTCGGCCGCGGGCTCGTGGGCCTGGCGAGTGCGCCCGGCTTCCCGCATCACCGGTGCGGGGCGGCTGCGCCGGAGCAGCTTGTCGAGGAGGGTCCGCTTGGCGGCTGCGGGCCGGAGGGAACCCCGCCCGGCCTGGCGGCCGGGCGGGGTTCCCTCCCGCACCACCCGTGCGGGTCGGGTGTCGGGTGCGGGTTCACTGGTGGTGGGTGACTCGCCATCGGCGGCCGCGGGCCGGTGGTGGGTGCGCCTGGACGCTCCGCCGTCGGCAGGCTCCGATGCGGTCGGTGCAGAACCGGCGGCGAGGCCCAGGGCCTCGCCCTCGCCGGTGCCCGCCTCGCGGCGGGGGGCCGGAAGCAGGACGCCCCCGGCGTCGGCGCCGGCACCGGCGAGGGCGCCCGCCCCCGCGCCCGAGAGGCGCCCCCGCAGGCCTTCCGCCCGCCGCCTCGCCTCGCGGACCGACAGGGGGAGGGGGGACCAGCCCGCCAGGCGGCCCAGAGCCACCACCGGGGGGTGGACCGGGGAGAGGGCCATGATGTCGGCGGGCGGGCCGATGACCGGGGCGGCGCCCGTGCCGGGGAGCAGGATGACCTGGTCGGCGTACTGAACCACCCGTTCCAGGCGGTGTTCCGCCATGAGGACCGTCGTGCCCAGGTCGTGGACCAGGCGCTGGAGCACCGCGAGGACCTCCTCCGCCGCGGCCGGGTCCAGGGCCGACGTGGGCTCGTCGAGGATCAGGACCTTGGGGTGCGGGGTCAGCACGGAACCGATCGCGACGCGCTGCCGCTGGCCGCCGGAGAGCGTCGCGATGGGCCGGTCGCGCAGGTCGGCGAGGCCGAGCAGGTCGAGGGTCTCCTCGACGCGGCGCCGCATCACGTCGGGCGCGAGGCCCAGCGACTCCATGCCGTACGCCAGCTCGTCCTCGACCGTGTCGGTGACGAAGTGGGCCGCCGGATCCTGCCCCACCGTGCCGACGAGGTCGGCGAGCTCACGGGGCTTGTGCGTGCGGGTGTCCCGGCCGTCCACCGTGACCCGGCCCCGCAGCGTGCCACCCGTGAAGTGCGGCACCAGCCCGGAGACGGCCCCCAGCAGGGTCGACTTGCCGACCCCCGACGGGCCGACGAGCAGCACCAGCTCGCCCTCGGGGACCGTCACGTCGACCCCCTCGACCGTGGGGGACGCGGCGTCGGCGTACGTCACCGAGACGTTCTCGAAGCGGATCACGAGGACTCCTTCGGCGATACGGGGGGTACGGGGGGTACGGGGGCGACGAACGCGGGCAGCAGGCCCACCAGGACGGACGCCGCGGGCCACAGCGGCAGCACGGGCGGCGACAGCGGTACGACACCGGGGTGCAGCGCGTCCGGGTCGTACGAACCGGACCAGATCATCAGCGCCGCCACCGCGACCCCCGACCCCGCCACCAGCCACGCCCGCACACCCCACCGGTCGGGCCGGTAGCGGGTACGGACCTGGCGCCGGCCGCCGAGCCACAGCCCGGCCATCGCGGCGGCGAATCCGCCGAGCAGCACCGGCAGCCCGTAACCCGCCCCCTCCGCGGCGAGCAGTCCGTACGAACCGGCGCAGACCCCGAGCAGCCCGCCGAGCGTGAGCGCCGTGGTGGTGTGCCGGACGGCGGGCGGAACCTGCGCCGTACGCCCGTACCCGCGCGCGTCCATCGACGCCGCCACCGCGACCGACCGTTCCAGCGCGCCCTCCAGGACCGGAAGGCCGATCTGGAGCACCGCCTTCACCCCGCCCGTCGGACGTCCCCGCAGCCGCCGCGCGGTGCGCAGCCGCACCACGTCCGCGACCATGTTCGGCGCGAACGTCATCGCCACGACCACGGCGACCCCGGCCTCGTACAGCGCGCCCGGCAGCGACTTGAGCAGCCGGGCGGGGTTGGCGAGCGCGTTCGCCGCGCCCACACAGATGAGCAGCGCGGCCAGCTTCGCCCCGTCGTACAGCGCGAACACCAGCTGCTCGGCGGTCACCCGGCCGCCGATCCTGATGCCCTGGGCCCAGTCGGGCAGCGGCACCTCGGGCAGGGTCACCAGGACGTGCGTACCGGGGATCGGGGAGCCGAGGACGACCGAGAAGACGAGCCGTACCGCGATGACGAAGAGCCCCAGCTTGACGAACGCGCCGTACGAGCGGGCCCACGGTGCGTCGGTGCGACGCGCGGCCACCACATAGCCCGCGACGCCGACGAGCAGGCCGAGCAGGAGCGGGTTCGTGGTCCGGGACGCGGCGATGGCGAGGCCCAGGGCCCACACCCACCACGCCCCGGCGTGCAGCGCGTTGCTCCGGCCGGCCTCGGGCGCGCGGAAACGGCCCGCCGGGCTCATCCGCGCCGGCGGCGGGCCTGCCAGAGGGCCGCCGCACCCAGGGCGAGGACGGCCGCGACGCCCGCGAGGACGCCGACCGACGGGCCGGTGTCCGCCGGCTTCGTGGCCGTGATGACGGCCGGGCGGGCGCCCGAGGAGGGCGGAGCCGTCGGGTAGAAGGGGAGCGCCTGCTCGGGCGTGTCCCCCGACACCTGCTCTCCGCAGCCCGACGCCGGGTAGCCGGAGATCGCGCAGAGCAGCGCGTCACTGTTGTAGCGCAGCGGCTTCGCGACCGCGGCGAGCGCCTCCGCGCTGGTGGCGTCGGTGCGCACCTGCGCGCAGCCGGTACGCGCCGCGGGCGGGGTCTCACCGGCCGCCGCGTCGGCGGGGGTGCCGAAGTCGATGACGACGCCGACCCGCTTGGTGCCGTCCTTCGCGGGGGTGCCGGCGCACAGCGCCGCGAAGTCGGGGGTGGTGCGCGGCCGCGCCGAGTCCGCGGAGTCCGAGCTCACGGAGAAGCGGAAGCCGTTCACCTCGCCGTCGGCGGGGCGGGCGGTGGCCGGTCCCTGAGTGGCGTACGCCCATGAGGCCCCGCCGGAACCGCCGTTGGTCTGCCAGAACGACCAGTACCGGTACCCGGCCGCCTGCGCGGGCCACGCCACCGCCAGGAGCAGCGCGAGCGCCGCGCCGATGGACAGGGCCCCCGTCCCGAGCTGCCGCCCGGTCGCGCCGAGCCGCCGCACGGCCCGGAGCGAGGCGGTCGCCGCGGCCCCGAGGGGACGCACGGCCCGGAGCACGGTCGTTGCCGCAGCCCCCAGGCGTCGCACCGGCGGGAGCGCGGTGGTCGTCACCGCGTCCCGCGCGGGCGCTTCGCCGAGCCGCCGCACGGCCCGCGGCGCGGTCGTCGCCGCCGGTGCGCTGCCGAGGAGCGGGAGCCCGTGCGTCACTGCTGCTCGTCCTGCCGGCCGGCGGCGGCCTCCTGCTGGGCCTGCTGGTCCTGCTTGGCCTGCTTCCGGTTCTTGCGGCGGTCGTTGATCATGAATGCCGCGCCCAGGACCGCCGCGAGCCCGGCGCCGACGACCCAGAAGAGCGCCCCGCGGTCGCCGCCTATCTTGTCCTTGCCGTCGCCCTGCGCCGCCGGGGACGGCGGGACGGTGGACGCGGGGGTGGGTCCGGTCGCGTTCAGCTGCTGGACCAGGTCGGCGCCGCCGAAGTCCCTCGGGTCGGCGCCGTAGGCGTGCGCGGCGAGGATCAGCTGCGCGTACGCGGCCGGTCCCGCCTCCTTGGCCCAGGCGGACGCGTTCTTCTCCAGCCAGGCCACCGAGGCGGCCGCCTTGTCCTTGTGTCCGGCGGCGGACAGCGCCACGACCGCGTCCGCGGTGTTGCCGAAGTCGGGCAGCGGGGCCGGGTCCGTGGCGCCGGGCATCGGCGGGGAGTCGAGGTGGCCGGTCTTCGCGAGCACCTTCGCGAGGTAGGCCGCGCCGTTGCGGGCGGACTGCTCGGGAGTGGCCCTGGGCGTCGTCACGCACGCCGGCGCCTTGCCCGGCTTCGGGCCCTGGACGACCATGCCGCGGCCGAGACCGCCGAGCACGGCGGCCGCGGTGGCGTCGCCGTTCGGGAGCAGCTTGCCCGTCTTCGCGTCCGGCTGGTACGCGAACGCCCCGCCCGCCGTCTTGTCGGCGCACGGGATCGCGAACGAGACGAGCGCGTTGTAGGGCGTCTTCCCCTGCTCGGACGTCAGGTCGCCGGGCCGCTCCTTCGCCGCCGCGAACGCGCCGATCACGATCGCGGTGGAGTTGGCGTCGGACGCCATGCCCGGGTTGTAGCTCCACCCGCCGTCCGGGCTCTGCACGGACTTCAGCCAGGCGATGCCCTTCTGGACCTGATCGGTGTGCTCGCCGGCGGCGGCGAGCGCGTGGACGGCGGCCGCGGTGGCGTTCGTGTCGAACATCGTCTTGCTGTCGCACGGCTTCGTGGCATCGGGGCGGTACGAGGCGAAGCCGCCGTTGTCGCACTGCTGCCCGGCCAGCCAGGCCACGGCCTCCGCCGACGGCACGACGTGGACGGTGTCCTGCGCGATGATCGCCAGCGACTGCCGCCACACACCGTCCCACGTCGGGTCCTTCGTGCCGTACAGACCGGCAGGCAGCGCGGCGGACGGCGCGGGAGAGGGGGCGGCGGGGGAGGCCGCCACGCAGAACACTGCGGAGGTGGCGGCAACGGCGAGCGCCGCTGCGCTGCGGCGTACGGTCCGTACGGTCATGGCGGGCGGTGCTGCCTCTCCTGCGGGGAGCCGGGCGCGGGCGCACGGGATGCACCGGGCTCGGCCCCGTATTCCTCGACGGTGCTCGTGCGAGCCGGTCACGTTCCAGTACGGGGCAGTCCGGCTCGCCACCTGCGACGGTGGCTGTCACGGTTGCGGGTCAGCGCCGGATTTGCACCGGCTTCCCCCTGTACAGGCATGATGACGACTCGCACACTCTACCGGCCCGTACGGCGCGTCCAGGGTCGGGTCGGCGCCCCCGCGACGTACGTCACGTACCGCGCGCCCCGGGCCGGCTCGGCGCCCCCGCCGGCACGTACGCACGTGCCCCGGGCCGCCGGGTCAGCGCACCGCGACGTACGTCACGGGATCGGTGCCCGCGACCGCCTCCGCGCGGCCGAGCTTCACCAGGCGGCGCAGATGGGCCTCCGCCTCCGAGACCGCGATGTTCCGCGAGCCGTACGGGATCTGCTCCCAGGGGCGGTTCCACTCCATCCGCTCGGCGAGCTGCCACGGGGTGAGCGGGGCCGCGAGGAGCGCGAGCAGGTCCGCGAGCCGGGACTCGTGGTGCGTGAGCAGCTCCCGCACCCGCGCCGGGGCGTCGGTGAACGCGTACTGGTGGGCGGGGAGGACCTCGGCGACGCCGAGGCGGCCGACGCGTTCGAGCGAGTCGAGGTAGTCGCCGAGGGGGTCGGTGACGGTGGAGTCGTCGGGGTCCTCGTACAGGCCGATATGGGGGGAGATCCCGGGCAGCAGGTGGTCGCCGGAGAAGAGCCGGCCGCGACCCGGGAGGCCCGCCGGGTGGTCCTCCTCCAGGTGGAGGCAGACGTGGCCGGGGGTGTGGCCGGGCGTCCAGACCGCCCGCAGCCGGCGCCCGGCCAGGTCCAGCAGCTCGCCGGGGACGATCTCCCGGTCGGGCAGCGCGGCCCGCTGTCCGGGCAGGGTCCGCATCCGGCCGCCGTCACGGGCGGCGCGGAGCGGGGCGAGATGCTCCTCGGGGGCTCCGGCGGCGGCGAGTTTGTCGGTCAGGTAGCCCAGCCAGGTACCCGGCAGGGCCTCACGGGTCCGCCGCACGACCTCGCTGTCGGCGGCGTGCATCGCGATCCAGGCCCCGGACGCCTCGCGGACCTGCCCGGACAGACCGTGGTGGTCGGGGTGGTGGTGGGTGATGACGATCCCGTGTATCTCGCCGACCGCCGTGCCGACGGCGGCCAGCCCCTCGGTGAGCGC
This sequence comes from Streptomyces sp. NPDC000410, assembly GCF_040300305.1. Taxonomy (NCBI): domain Bacteria; kingdom Bacillati; phylum Actinomycetota; class Actinomycetes; order Kitasatosporales; family Streptomycetaceae; genus Streptomyces; species Streptomyces sp. NPDC000410. The sequence goes on along the minus strand of NZ_JBEPDM010000056.1, from coordinate 22,980 downwards.
GCCCCACGCGGACGGATCGTCCCAGCCGGTGTCGATGAGGACGGGGCCGCGGTCGGTGTCGAGGACATGGACCAGTGTGTGGCCGAGGGGGTTGTCCGGGATGGGGACCTGGAGGGACCAGACACCTCCGCCGTGCGCGATCACCTGGGGCATGCGTCCTCGACTCTCCGGAGGCGGCAGGGGCATTGCCCACTATAACTAGAACTGATATCAGTTCTGAAACAGCGTCAGAAACGATGCCGGGCACGGTGCCGGACGCCGCGATGTCGGGTACGGCGTCGGGGAAGCCGTCGGAGAGTCCCCGGTGGTCCCGGTGATGCCGGTGCGCGGGAGGCGGAGGACGTCATGACCGAGCTGGTCGAGCACGGAAAGCTGTTCATCGGAGGGGAGCTGGTCGATCCCCTCGGCACGGACACGATCGAGGTGATCTCGCCGCACACCGAGCAGGTCATCGGACGCGTCCCGCACGCGTCGCGGGCCGATGTGGACCGGGCGGTGGCCGCCGCGCGTGCCGCGTTCGACGACGGGCCCTGGCCGCGGCTGACGACGGAGGAGCGGATCGAGGTCGTCGGGCGGATCAAGGACGCGATCGCCGTACGGCACGAGGAGATCGCCCGCTCGATCAGCGCGCAGAACGGGTCCCCGTACTCCTGGAGCGTCCTCGCCCAGGCGCTGGGCGCGATGATGGTCTGGGACGCGGCGATCACCGTCGCCCGCGACTTCACGTACGAGGAACGCCGCACCGGTGTCCTCGGGCCGATCCTCGTCCGGCGCGAGCCGGTCGGGGTGGTCGCGGCCGTCGTGCCGTGGAACGTCCCGCAGTTCGTCGCGGCGGCGAAGCTCGGGCCCGCGCTGCTCGCCGGCTGTACGGCGGTGCTGAAGCCGTCGCCCGAGTCCCCGCTCGACGCGTACATCCTCGCCGACATCGCGCGGGAGGCCGGGCTGCCGGAGGGCGTGCTGTCGATCCTGCCCGCCGACCGCGAGGTCAGCGAGTACCTGGTCGGGCACCCCGGCGTGGACAAGGTGGCCTTCACCGGCTCGGTCGGCGCGGGCAAGCGGGTCATGGAGGTCGCCGCCCGCAATCTCACCCGGGTCACCCTGGAACTGGGCGGCAAGTCGGCGGCCGTGATTCTCCCCGACGCCGACCTGGACGCCACCGTCCAGGGCATCGTCCCGGCGGCCTGGATGAACAACGGGCAGGCGTGCGTCGCCCAGACCCGCATCCTGGTCCCGCACGGCCGCTACGACGAGTTCGCCGAGGCGTTCGCCGCGGCGGCGGGCGCCCTGGTCGTCGGCGACCCGCTGGACCCGGCGACGCAGGTCGGCCCGCTGGTGGCCAGGCGCCAGCAGCAGCGGTCCCTCGACTACATCCGGATCGGCCAGGAGGAAGGCGCCAAGATCCTCGCGGGCGGCGGGCGTCCGGACGGCCTGGAGCGCGGCTGGTACGTCGAGCCGACCCTCTTCGGCGGCGTCGACAACTCGATGCGGATCGCCCGCGAGGAGATCTTCGGACCGGTCATCTGTCTGCTGCCGTACGGCGACGAGAGCGAGGCCGCCAAGATTGCCAACGACTCCGACTACGGGCTCAGCGGCAGCGTGTGGACGGGTGACGTCGAGCACGGCATCGACTTCGCGCGGGGGGTGCGGACGGGCACGTACAACGTGAACACGTTCAGCCTCGACATGCTCGGACCGTTCGGCGGCTACAAGAACTCGGGTCTCGGGCGGGAGTTCGGGCCCGAGGGCTACGGCTCGTATCTGGAGCACAAGATGATCCACCTTCCGGCGGGCTATGGGGGTGAGGGCTGATGGGGGACCGCTGGCACGTCGAGGTCGACCGGAGCGTCTGCATCGGCTCCGGGATGTGCGTGAGCCATGCCCCGGACGGCTTCCGGCTGGACTCCGCGCGGCAGTCCCACCCCGCCGACCCGGAGACCGACGCCCACGAGCGGATTCTGGCGGCGGCGGAGGGCTGCCCGGTCGAGGCGATCCTGATCACGCTGGCGCACACGGGTGAGGCCGTGTTCCCGCCCGAGGAATAGGGGGTGTCCCCCTGGTCCTTGCGAACACCTGTGTGCGCCCGCGTGCCACACTGCTCCCTTGATCGCGCGGGCAACAGGACCGTGCGCGGCCCGGATTGGGAGAGTTGTGCGCAAGGCGAGGTGGGCGGCCGCGGCTGCCGGTGTGGTGCTGCTGGTGGCGGGTTGCGGCGGCGAGGGCGGCTCGGACGAGGGCAAGGGCAAGGGCGGCGCGACGACGCCCGGTTCCTCGTCCTCCTCCGCTCCGGAGGCTCCGGAGTCGGAAGCGGGCGAGAGCCTGGACGCGGCAGCGGTCACCAAGGAGATCGAGGACGCGGCCACGGCGGCCGGGTTCACCGAGGAGGCGTCGAGCGACGACGTCTCGGCGGCCCTCAAGGACTGCATGGTCACGTGGTCGCCGGACTCGAAGAAGGCCGCCGATGCGAAGAAGTCCTACGACGACACGGTCGCGAACCTGACGAAGGGCGGCTGGAAGGAAACGCAGTCCACCGACCAGGCGGGCTCGACCAACAAGTCGCTGGACAAGGGCGGCTGGACGCTGAAGGCGACCCACCACGGCGGGGCGCTCACGCTGGTCATGTTCATCGCCGGGAACAACAGCCCCGAGTGCGAGGCGGCGTTCCAAGAGGACCTGGAGAAGAGCAAGACCTCCTAGGACGCCTGGAGACCCTGGGACCCCTAGGAACCCTGGGACCCCTGGGGCGCCTAGGAACCCTGGGACCGCTAGGAACCCTGGGACCCCTGGGGCGCCTAGGAACCCTGGGACCGCTAGGAACCCTGGGGCCCCTAGGGCCTTCAGGGCCCCTGGCCCTGGCGCTCAGCCCTGGGCCCGGCCCCGGCCCCGGCCGCGCGCCTTCGTGTGCGCGGCCGGCTCCGTCGCCCGAGCCGTTGCCGGCGTTGTCGGGACCGTCGGCGTTGGCGTCGGCGTTGTCAGGTCGATCAGCCGGCAGACCGTCTCGATGTCGATCTTCACCTGGGCGATCGACGCGCGCCCCGAGAGCCAGGTGATCAGGGCGGAGTGCCAGGTGTGCTCGATCACCCGGACGGCCGAGAGCTGCTCGGGCGTCGGGTCCTCAAGACCCATCGCGTCCAGGATGATCGCGGTCGTCTGGCGCGAAACCGTGTCCACCTCCGGGCTGACGCTGCGGTCCGCGAAGGTCAGCGCCCGCACCATCGCGTCCGCGAGATGCGGCTCGCGCTGCAGCGCGCGGAAGGCCCGCATCAGGGTCTCGGCGACCCGCTCCGCCGCGCCCTCGGCCGCCGGGGGCCGCTTGCGCAGGGTCGTGTGCAGACGCTGGAGCTGGTCCTGCATGGTGGCGACGAGCAGATGCACCTTGGACGGGAAGTACCGGTACAGCGTGCCGAGCGCGACCTCGGCCGCCTCGGCGACCTCGCGCATCTGTACGGCGTCGAAGCCGCCCCGGCTGGCCAGCTGCGCGCTGGCGTGCAGGATGCGGCGGCGCCGGGCCTCCTGGCGTTCCGTCAGGGGCGCGGACGGCGTGGTGGACAGCGCGGCGGACGGCTTGGCGGACGGCGAGGTGTGCGGCGAGGTGTGCGGCGTGGCGGACGGCGAGGACGCCGGAATCGCCGGATTCGCTGTGTTGGTCTCCGCGGTCATGTCTCCCGTTCCCCCTGAGTGCGGACGGCGCCTCCGTGGCGTGAATCACCTGATCCAGGCCTTACAGCGTGGCTACCTGCCGGTAGATTCGATGCTCCTTGAGCGATCAGGAACGATCAAGTCTGGAACTTGTTCTAGATTAGCGCGAGCGGTTACGCTCCGGCGAAAGCGCGGTGAGAGCGCAGGTGAGAAGGGGGCCGTGAGTGACCGCTGAGGCCATAGCAGCCGGGCCCCGTTCGGGTGCGGAATCCGGTGGCGACCGACCACTGCGCATCGCCCTCCTCACGTACAAGGGAAATCCTTTCTGCGGTGGCCAGGGCGTCTACGTCCGGCACCTCTCGCGCGAGCTCGCCCGCCTCGGGCACAGCGTCGAGGTCATCGGTGCCCAGCCCTACCCCGTGCTCGACGAGGGCGTCCCGCTCACCGAGCTCCCCAGCCTCGACCTGTACCGGCAGCCGGACCCGTTCCGCACCCCGAAGCGCGACGAGTACCGCGACTGGGTCGACCGCCTCGAAGTCGCCACGATGTGGACCGGCGGGTTCCCGGAGCCGCTGACCTTCTCGCTGCGGGCGCGCCGGCACCTGGCCGCCCGGCGGGGTCAGTTCGACGTCATCCACGACAACCAGACCCTCGGATACGGCCTGCTCGCCGACCTCGGGGCGCCGCTGGTCACCACCATCCACCACCCGATCACCGTCGACCGGCAGCTCGATCTCGACGCGGCGGCCGACTGGAAGCGGCGCGCCTCCGTGCGCCGCTGGTACGGCTTCACGCGCATGCAGAAGCGGGTCGCCCGGCGGCTGCCGTCCGTCCTGACCGTCTCCGGCTCCTCGCAGCAGGAGATCGTCGACCATCTGGGCGTACGCCCGGAGCGGGTACGCGTCGTGCACATCGGCGCCGATACGGACCTGTTCGCACCGGACCCCTCCGTCGCCGAGGTGCCGGGCCGGATCGTGACCACCTCCAGCGCGGACGTACCGCTGAAGGGCCTCGTCCACCTCGTGGAGGCGCTCGCCAAGGTCCGTACCGAGCACCCCGACGCGCACCTCGTCGTCGTCGGCAAGCGCGCCGAGGACGGCCCGGTGGCGCGCATGATCGAACGGTACGGCCTCGAAGGCGCCGTCGAGTTCGTCAAGGGCATCTCCGACGCCGAGCTCGTCGACCTCGTCCGCAGCGCCCAGGTGGCCTGTGTGCCGTCCCTGTACGAGGGCTTCTCGTTGCCCGCCGCCGAGGCGATGGCCACCGGGACCCCGCTCGTCGCCACGACCGGCGGAGCGATCCCGGAGGTGGCCGGCCCCGACGGCGAGACGTGCCTGGCGGTACCGCCCGGCGACGCCGGGGCGCTGGCCGCAGGTCTCTCCCGGCTGCTGGGCGACCGGGAACTGCGCTCCCGCATCGGCGCGGCCGGACGGGAACGCGTCCTGTCCCGCTTCACCTGGGCCCGCGCGGCCCAGGGCACGGCCGACCTGTACCGCGAGGCGATCGCCACGCGCACCCCGGCCGGCGGTGCCAGGTGACACCCCGGCGCTCCGCGCCCGGGACCCCGTCGGCGGACCCGCGGCCCACACCCCCGGGCCGTCGCCGCCCCACGGCGGCGGGGGCGGTCCTCGGGCCCTCGGCCCGGCCCGCCCGCGCGGGCGGGGGCGCGGGACGAAGGCCCGCAGACCCGGCCCGCTCCGTGGCCAACGCAAGGTGCGCCCGGCTCCCGGGCGCCGTTACCCACCCGGAAGGGCAGACGTGCTGACCGTCGACTTCTCCCGCTTCCCGCTCGCCCCCGGCGACCGCGTGCTCGACCTCGGCTGTGGTGCCGGGCGGCACGCGTTCGAGTGTTACCGGCGCGGCGCGCAGGTCGTGGCCCTCGACCAGAACGGCGAGGAGATCCGCGAGGTCGCCAAGTGGTTCGCCGCCATGAAGGAGGCCGGGGAGGCCCCGCAGGGCGCGAGCGCCACCGCCATGGAGGGCGACGCGCTCAATCTGCCGTTCCCCGACGAGTCGTTCGACGTCGTGATCATCTCCGAGGTCATGGAGCACATCCCGGACGACAAGGGCGTGCTCGCCGAGATGGTCCGCGTGCTCAAGCCCGGCGGCCGCATCGCCGTGACCGTGCCCCGCTACGGCCCCGAGAAGATCTGCTGGGCGCTGTCGGACGCGTACCACGAGGTCGAGGGCGGCCACATCCGCATCTACAAGGCCGACGAGCTCCTCGCCAAGATGCGCGAGGCCGGACTGAAGCCGTACGGCACCCACCACGCGCACGCCCTGCACTCGCCCTACTGGTGGCTGAAGTGCGCGTTCGGCGTCGACAACGACAAGGCCCTGCCGGTGCGCGCGTACCACAAGCTGCTGGTCTGGGACATCATGAAGAAGCCCCTGCTCACCCGGCTCGCCGAGCAGGCGCTCAACCCGGTCGTCGGCAAGAGCTTCGTGGCGTACGCGACCAAGCCGCACACGCCGAAGGTGAGCGCGTGACCTCACCGGGCCGCACCGAGCATCTCGTCCTGCCCGGCGTCCTCACCGCCGCGCAGGCCGCCGAGACCGTCGCCGGGATCCTCGCCGCCCAGAAGGACGACGGGGCCATCCCCTGGTTCCGGGGGCACCACCTCGACCCGTGGGACCACACCGAGGCGGCCATGGCCCTGGACGCGGCGGGCGAGCACGAGGCCGCGGCGCGCGCCTACGCGTGGCTGGCACGGCACCAGAACGCCGACGGCTCCTGGTACGCCGCCTACCACGACGGCAACGCCGACGAGCCGACGGACCGCGGCCGCGAGACCAACTTCTGCGCGTACATAGCCGTCGGCGTCTGGCACCACTACCTGGCCACCGGCGACGACGCTTTCCTCGACCGGATGTGGCCGTCCGTGTACGCGGCGATCGAGTTCGTGCTGCGACTCCAGCAGCCCGGCGGCCAGATCGGCTGGAAGCGGGAAGAGGACGACACGGCGGTCGACGACGCGCTGCTGACCGGCAGTTCGTCGATCCACCACGCCCTGCGCTGCGCCCTCGCGATCGCTGACGCACGCGAGGAGCCGCAGCCCGACTGGGAGCTGGCGACCGGCGCGCTCGCCCATGCGATACGCCGCCACCCGGAGCGCTTCCTCGACAAGTCCCACTACTCGATGGACTGGTACTACCCCGTCCTCGGCGGCGCCCTCACCGGCGCCGACGCGCAGGCCCGCATCGAGGAGCGCTGGGCCGAGTTCGTCGTCCCCGGGCTCGGGGTGCGCTGCGTGCTGCCCAACCCGTGGGTGACGGGCGGCGAGAGCTGCGAACTGGCCCTCGCGCTGTGGGCGATGGGCGAGTCCGACCGGGCCCTGGAGATCCTCCAGTCGATCCAGCACCTGCGCGCCGAGGACGGCATGTACTGGACGGGTTACGTCTTCGAGGGCGACCGGGCCGTCTGGCCCGAGGAGCTCACCACGTGGACGGCGGGCTCGCTGCTGCTGGCGGTGGCGGCGCTGGGCGGCGACGAGGCGACGACGGCGGTGTTCGGGGGCGAGCGGTTGCCTCAGGGCCTCGACCCGCAGTGCGACTGCTGACGCCGGGATTCTGACGCCGAACGGGGGGCGGGGGCCCGACCCCCGTTCGGCCGCGCCCACGTGGCGCACTTCCACCCCTGGGGCAAGGCTGGCGCCAACCGCTCCGGGAGGTTCGCTGTGCTCAGTTCCGTACCGATACGCCGCGCCCTCGTCGCCGGCGCGCTCTCCTGCACCCTGCTCGTCTCGACGACCGCGTGCGGCGGCGGTGACGGCGAGAGCGCCGCCGGTTCGGCGACGCCGACCACGACCGGCACGACCGAGGCGCAGAAGTTCGCCAAGGCCCGGTTCGTGGCCAACGCGGGCCTGGCCGCCGGGGCGACGTACCAGTGGATCGTGAAGCCGTACCGCGCGGGCAAGTTCAAGAAGGGCGCCGACGGGCAGAAGCTCGCCCTGGCCAAGGCCGGCCTCGCGGGCGCGTTCGCGTACAACAGGCTCAAGGCGGCGGTGAACAACGCCAAGGCCGACCCGCTGCTGTCCAAGGCGGTCGCCCCGGTCACCGCCGGGATCGAGTCGATCAAGGACCTGGCGACCAAGCTGCGCAAGGGCCAGGCGGGCGACGCCGAGATCGGCACCTTCGAGGACGTCATCAACAGCGTCAAGGAGGCGGGCAAGAGCGCGGGCGCCGAGGTCACGAACAAGGTGCCGTCGGCGTCCCAGCTCAGCGGCGGCTAGGGCTCATCCGGCGGATCGCGCCGGCTGAGCCCGGCTGAGCCCGGGGCCAGCCCGGGGCCAGCCCGGGATCGGCCCGGGATCAGGCCAGGACCAGGCCGGGGCCAGCCTGGGATCAGGCTAGGACCAGCCCGGGGCCAGCCCGGGATCGGCCCGGGATCAGGCTAGGACCAGCTAGGGACCAGGCCGGATCAGCCCGGATCAGCTCGGGACCAGGCCGGATCAGCCCGGATCAGCGGCGGTCCACGGCCAAGCGGCTTCGCGACCGCCCTCGATGAGGCCGACCATCCGGAACGCGGCGTCCGTGAGGCCGCCGAAGGTGTGCCGGTGGGGGCCCGTGGGGCCGTGGGCGGGCCGGTACCCCGCCAGGTTCCACGTGTAGACCGGGACGTTCGCGGGGACCGGTTCGGTCACCCCACGGGGCTCGTACGCGGCGGTCTGCTCGTCGGTGACGATCAGGACCCGGTCGTGCTCCCGGTAATGCTTCCGCAGCGCCTTCGCGGTGTAGGTGCCGCCGAGACTGCGGAACCGTTTCAGCACCTCCAGGACCGGCTCGCCCGGCTCGAACGGCACCTCCGCGCTGCCCCAGCCGAACTCCACCAGATCCGCCTGCTCGGCACGCATGGCCAGCGCGGTGCCGAACACGGCCGCCGCGTCCGCCCGGGTCAGCTTGGACCGCTCGGAGACGGTGTCCCAGAACATGGAGTCGGACCGGTCCACCAGGATCAGGGTCCGGCCGGGCAGGACCGGGACGTTGGCCAGGGAGTGGCCCAGCGCCCGTTCCAGCGCGTCCGCCCAGCGCGGCGACGGGGCGTGCTGGTGGGCGGCCAGGTAGCGGAAGGGGAACTGCCGGGACCGGGCGACCTCGGACGCGTCCGAGAGCCGAGCGGCGACCCGGGCCGCGACGTCGTCCGAAACCCCCGCCTCGTCGAAGTTCCGCAGGTTCCGCAGGAGCGCCATCGGCCCCATCGTGGGGATCACGGCCTCCCAGACGGCGGCGTCCATCGGTCCGTGCAGCCAGCCCGCCAGGGCCTCCCACGTCATGCCCGCAGCGCCCAGCCGCTCGGAGCCGCCCGGCCCGGTCACCACCGCCCGCCGCTCGTCCGCGGCCGACTCCATCAGCGCCCGGTGGGCGGTCAGCAGACGGTCGGAGGCCGGCGGAACCGCCTGCTCGGGGTGGTGGCGGCGGTCCAGGGCGTACTGGAACAGCGCGCCCTGCCAGGGCTTCTCCGGGTCGGGGGAGGCGTGCACCAGGTTGAGCACGTCGCCGAAGCGGAAGGCCTTGGACGCGGTGTCGTACTTGAGCAGGGACCGGGACGTGTACAGCCGGCGTACGGCGTCGGCGATGCCCCGCTTCACGGGCTGCGGCACCTTGCGCCCGTACACCGAGACCCAGTAGGCGAGCAGCTCGCCGGGCTCGTCGGCGCGCTGGAGCACCGAGTCGATCACGGACCGGTTGGACGGGCCTCCGGACGCCCCGGCCGCGAGCCGGGCCCGCACGTACGTGGCCGCGCCCACGAGGGACGCCGTACGCATGTTGCCCTCGCCGCGCAGCCAGCGCAGCAGGCCGGCCGTCCACACCGGGTCCTGGACGGCGAGTTCACCGACGAGACGGGCGTACCGGTCGTCACGCTCCTCGCCGCTCTCGTAGAAGGTCCGCTGGGTGACGAAGTTGCCGACCGCGAGGAGGAAGAGCTCCTCGTGGGGCTCCCGGACGAAGGCCGGGCCGCCCGGGTAGGTGTGGATGTCCGGCCCGGCGGGCCGGTGGGGGAGCCGTGGTGACGGGGGCAGGGCGGCGGCGGCCGCGGAGACGTGCGGGGCCACGAGCATCTCGGACCAGACCTTGGAGACGCGTTGGGTGTAACGAGGCAGTGAATCCCCCCGGATTCAAACGATCGGGCACCCCGGACAAAAGGTCCGACGGGGTGAAGACGCCCGCGCCTGCCGAGATCAAAGGGGCGGCGGCGTCACTTGGTTGTCGATAAGGAAGTAGCCGCAGCCGAGCGCATCGGAGGCGCGGTCGCGTCGCCAACCTACAAGGCCCACCGGCCCGCACACCACCGAATAAACGCAGGCCCGTTCTCGCGGCCCGCGAGGACCATCTCCGCCCCGGGCGAGCTCTCGAAGCCTTGCTACGCGGTTTTGCCGCGGTGGAAGTCGGCGACGGCGGTGAACGCGGCCTTGGGTTCCCAGGGCATGTCGGGGTACGTGGTCCCGAGGCGGTCCTCGAGGACTTTGACGACCCCGTAGCTGGCCAGGTCCAGGTCGTCGCGGGGGTCGCCGTCGGGCCGGTGAGGGTAGTCGTGGAGCGCGAAGGTGAACACGAAGGTGCTGTCGACGCCTCCGGCGTCGAACGCCTCCAGCAGCTCGCGCAGATACCTGGCCTGACCGGCTTCGTCGCGGGCGTACGCGCCGTCCAGTCGAAGGGGTGTACGGGTGTCCTTGTCGTGCTCCACGACCTCCAGGCCGCGAGCGCCCCTGTCACCCGCACCGCGGTAGCCGGCCGCGCCGAACTCGGTGATCGCGACCGGCTTTCCCTGTGCGACGAGGTGACGGACGCCGTCGGCGAATTGGCCGGCGATCTCGGCCGACCGGTAGAGATCCATGGACATGATGTCGAAGGGGGCCCAGTCGACGCGCTCGAGCGGTACGGCGGCGTAGGTCACCTTGCCGCCGAAACGCTCGCGAACGAGGGCCACGGCCTTGCCCAGGAAGTCGTTGACACGGGCGCCGACCTCGTCGATGTGCTCGCGTACACGCTGCGGTTCGCTCAGGAACGCGACCCGTTCGTCCAGCCCGTCACCGGGCAGGAAGCCCTTGTTCATCAGGCTCAGTTCGGCGCCGGTGACGAATACGACGTCGGCTCCCCGCCGCCTCAGCCGCTCCGCGCGCTCGGCGCAGTCGGCGAACAGCGACAGCATCTCGTCGGTGGTCAGTTCGAGCGGGTAGGGGGAGAACCAGACCTCCAGACCGAGGTCGGCGGCGTACCCCGCCGCGAGCTCGATCCGCTCCGGATCGCCGCCCATGACGCGGACCGCGTTGCAGTGCAGGTCGTCGCGGATGACGCGCAGCTCGCGCCTGACCACCTCCGCGTCGAAGCGGCCATGGCCGATGGCTCCGTTGTGGACGAATCCGGTGTCGTAACTGATCCCTCTGGCGCGCATGCGTCACATCCTCTGCTCGCGATAATTTACGGTACGGACCGTACCCTAACTTCCGTGAGGCGGGAATGGCGGCCAAGATGGGAAGGTACGAACAGTGCCGATGACGAGAAGGGGCCATGGCGCGGAATCTGACGGAACGGCCGTCTGCCGGGCGGACGAGGCGGCGCGGTGCCGCCCTGGAGGAGGCGATCCTGGGCGCCGCGGTGGACGAACTCACCGAGTCCGGATACGCCGGGCTGACGATGGACAAGGTCGCCGCCCGCGCCGGCACCAACAAGAACGCCCTCTATCGCCGCTGGCCGAACCGCCTCGCGCTCGGCGTCGCCGCCTACCGGCATCTGGCCACCACGGTCCAGCCGTCCGACACCGGCACTCTGCGCGACGACGTCCTTGAGTGGCTACGCCGGGCGAACCGCTACTGGAGCTCCCCCCTCGGAGCGATTCTGCGCGAACTGCTCGCCGCCGCCGGCGGCACGCCGGAACTCCTCGCGCAGCTACAGGAACAGTCCGCCGACGCCGCGGCCGCACCCTGGCTGACCATCCTGGGGCGCGCGGTCGCCCGCGGTGAAGCGTCCCCCGAAGCGCTCCACCCACGGGTCGCCACCGTGGCCATGGTCCTGCTGCGCAACGAATTCGTGGTACGCGGCGTTCCCGCCGCACCCGACGAGGTCCTCGTGGAGATCGTCGACGAGGTGTACCTGCCGCTGGTGCGCGGCCGTCACGTGCCCCAGGCCCCTTAGGAGTTCAGCTCCGCGAGCACCTGCAGCGTGGCCGGGTCCGGCGCGGTGACCAGCAGGTCGGTCACCGGGCCCTTGCGCCACAACTCCAGTCGTTCGGCGATCCGTTCACGCGGGCCGACCAGCGAGATCTCGTCGGCGAAGGCGTCCGGCACGGCCAGCACCGCCTCCTCGCGCCGCCCCTCCGCGAACAGCCGCTGGATGTGCCGGGCCTCGGACTCGTACCCCATCCTCGCCATCAGATCGGCGTGGAAGTTACGGGCCGCGTGGCCCATCCCGCCGATGTAGAAGCCGAGCATCGCCTTGACCGGCAGCAGCCCTTCGGCGACGTCGTCGCACACGGCGGCCCGCGCCAGCGGCGCGATCATGAACCCGTCGGGCAGTTCGGGCAGCTCGACGGCCGTACGCAGCGGCGACCAGTACAGCGGCAGCCAGCCGTCGGCGATCCGTAGCGTCTGGGAGATGTTCTTCGGCCCCTCCGCGCCCAGCAGGACGGGCAGATCGCGGCGCAGCGGGTGGGTGATCGGCTTGAGGGCCTTGCCGAGGCCGGTGCCGTCCTCGCCCGTGTACGGATGGGCGTGGAAGCGCCCGGCGAGCTCGACGGGCGCCTCGCGCGCGAGGACCTGGCGGATGACGTCGACGTACTCGCGCGTCGCGGTCAGCGGGCTGCGGGGAAACGGCCGCCCGTACCAGCCCTCCACCACCTGCGGCCCGGACAGGCCGAGGCCGAGCATCATCCGGCCGCCGGAGAGATGGTCGAGGGTGAGCGCGTGCATCGCGGTGGCGGTGGGGGTACGGGCCGACATCTGGGCCACCGCCGTGCCGAGCCGGATACGGGAGGTGTGGGCGGCGATCCAGGTCAGCGTGGTGAAGGCGTCGGAGCCCCAGGCCTCGGCGGTCCACACGGAGTCGTAGCCGAGGCGCTCGGCCTCGCGGGCGAGGTCGAGGTGGGCGGGGTTGGGGCCGCGCCCCCAGTAGCCGAGTGCGAGTCCGAGCCGCATACGACGCCACCCCTATCCCATTTCTGACGCATAGTCAGATCACTGTCGAAGGGCGACTGTACGACAACGGCCCCCCGCCCGGAAGGGCGAGGGGCCGTGCGTCGGCTCTATGGCTCAGCTCTGTGGCTCAGCCGCGCTGGATGCCCGTGGTGTCCTGGAGGACGCCGCGCCGGCCGTCCTGCGTCTGGGCGACCAGACCGGACCCGCGCTGCTCGACCGCGAGGTACCAGGTGCCGGGCGCGAGCTCGGCGATCGGGTTCTGCGAGCCGTCCTCGGCGTACAGCGGCCGGGCGACCGGCACCGCGAACCAGAACGCGGTGAAGTCACCGGCCGGGGCCGCCGCGCCGCCCTGCTGCGGCTGGGCCTGCGCCGGACCGGGCTGACCGGGCTGACCGGACGGGTCCGGCGACTGACCGGCCGGCGGCTGGGCGCCGTACGGCTGCGCACCGTAGGGCGGCTGCTGGCCGCCCGGGTAGCCGTAACCGGGCTGCGGGCCGGCGCCGTACGGCTGCGGGCCCTTCGGGCCCGGCGCGCCGACCAGCTGGGCCTTCAGCGCCGGGACCAGCGGGGTGGCGATCGCCGCGGCGGCCAGGACCAGCGCGGCGATGAGACCGAGGATGAGGGCGCTGCCCGCGCTGTCGGTCTCGAAGATCCACATCATGATGGACCAGGCCGAGGCGACCGTGAGGGCGATCCCGAACTGGCCGAGGTCGAGACCGGCCACCTTGCGCGGCTGCGGCAGCCCGCGCGCGATGACGATCAGGACGGCGCCGATGATGCCGGGGAAGTACGCGCCCCAGCCCATGTACGACAGCTCCCACGTGCTGGGAACGGCGTCACAGAAAGAGCCGGAGCAGTCGCTGATGTTCAGGAACGAGGCGATGAACAGCACCACCGCTGCTCCGATCACCACGCCATCGCCTCGAGTGAGGGAGCGGATGTTCACGTATAGGTCCTTAAGTGGTTGCGTCTCGTCGGGGCGGTCGTCGGTGCCGCCGGTCGGCGGTCCACAGCGCGAGGCTCGGGGGGCGGCCCCCATGGTACGGAAACTGCGCTCTCCCGGGGGACAACCCCCGTACCCCCGGGCAGGGAACGAATCTATCGCCTGCCGCCCACTAGCCGCGCAGGTAGGTGCCGATACCGTCCGCGATCCCCTGCGCCGCCTTCTGCCGCCACCGCGAACTCGTCAGCTGGGCCGCGTCCTTCGCGTCACGCATATTGCCGCATTCGATGAACACCTTGGGAACGGTGGACAGATTCAGGCCCCCGAGATCCTTCCGCACGTCAACCCCCGTGCCGTCGCCCACGTAGTTGGAGGGCTCGCTGCCCGTGGCGCGGGCGAATTCCGCGGCGATGTCCTCCCCGAGCGCGCGCGACGGGCCGACGATCCTCGTCGTGTCCGCCGTGCCGCCCTTCACGGGTGCGGGGAGGATCACATGGAAGCCGCGATTGCCCTCCCCCGACCCGTCCGCGTGGATGGAGATCACGGCGTCGGCCGTGGCTTTGTTGCCGATTTCGGCGCGTTCGTCCACGCAGGGGCCGTAAGGGCGGTCATTGTCCTGGGTGAATTGGACCGTTGCGCCCTGCTTCATCAGCAAAGTGCGAAGACGGTGTGAAACATCGAGGGTGAATTCCGCCTCGGTGTAACCGTCATTCGTGGACGTGCCCGTGGTGTCGCATTCCTTGCGGTTGGTTCCGATGTCCACGAGCTTGTTGATCTCGCGGGTGTGCGCGAAGTTGCCGGGGTTGTGGCCGGGGTCGACGACGATGACTTTCCCGGCGAGGGGGAGCCGGTTGTCCGCTGCCGGGGCGGCGGCGCTGGCCGTGGTGGACCCGGGGGCGGACCCGGTGGTTCCGGGGCGGGGCGGGGTCCCGTCCGCACCGGCGCATCCGGCCAGCGAGACGGCGGCCGCGACCGTCGCCACCAGGGGCAGGAGGGCCCGGTGGCGGAGGGGAGGCCGGTTCGGGCCGTACGTCACGTTCGTCATCTTCGTCGTCGTCGGCATCGTTGGCGATGCTAGTCCGGCGCGCTCAGATCCCCCGACCCGTGCGCCGCAGGACACGCAGCGAGTCGGTCGCGGCCACCTCGGTGAAGGCCCCCGACTCCAGCGCCTTGAGATAGATCCGGTACGGGGCCTGGCCGGTCCATTCGTCCACCGGGTCCGGGAACACGTCGTGGATGACGAGCAGGCCGCCCTCGGCGACGTGCGGGGCCCAGCCCTCGTAGTCGTTCGTCGCGTGCTCGTCCGTGTGCCCGCCGTCGATGAAGACCAGCCCGACCTGACCGCCCCACACCCGCGCGACCTGCGGCGACCGCCCGACGACCGCGATGACGTGGTCCTCCAGACCGGCCTTGTGGAGCGTGCGGCGGAAAGTGGGCAGCGTGTCCATCCGCCCCACCTCGGGGTCCACGACCGTCGGGTCGTGGTAGTCCCACCCCGGCTGCTGCTCCTCGCTGCCCCGGTGGTGATCGACGGTGACCGCGACGGTGCCCGCCTGGCGCGCGGCGTCCGCGAGCAGGATCGTGGACCGCCCGCAGTACGTCCCGACCTCCAGGAGCGGCAGCCCGAGCGCCCCGGCCTCGACGGCCGCCGCGTAGAGGGCGAGCCCCTCGCGTACGGGCATGAACCCCTTCGCGGCCTCGAAGGCGGCGAGGACCTCCGGCTTGGGGGCGGGCATCGCGGCGGCCATGGGTTCCTCCGTGCTCGTGGGCGCGTACTGGGCGGTCACATCGTAGGCGGGCCTAGGGTTTGCCGTCGCACTCGAACCAGACCGTCTTGCCGCCCGGCCCCGGCACCAGGACGCCCCAGCGATTGGTCACGGCCTCGACCAGGACCAGCCCGCGTCCGTCCTCGGCGAGCTCGTCACGGGCGGGGCGAGCCGGTACGGGCCGGCCGGGGTGGTCGTCGCTCACCTCGACCCGGAGCCCGCCCGGCCGCCGGAGGATGAGGACGGTGCAGCGCCGGTCGGGCACGTGGCGCACGACATTGGCGACCAGCTCGGTGAGCGCCAGCTCGGCGGCCTCGGTCAGTTCGGCCATGTCCCAGCGAGCAAGGAACATGCGGACGATGCGGCGGAGATGGCGGGCGGAGTGGGCGCCGACGGCGAACCCGAGGCGGTAGCTGTGCGCGATTCCCGCCGGTGGGTTCTCAATTACGTGATTCATGTCACCAGCGTGCGTTCGCTTGATTACGCTCGGCTACGTACCGGAACGAACGCCGCACGGCGTGAGCTTGGGGGTGACCGCTCCATGGTCAACATCCGCGACCTCGATCCCAGCGCCTCTCCGCTGGACTACTACGGCTCCGAACTCCGCCGCCTGAGAGAAGAGGCCGGTCTCACGCAGGGCGAGCTGGGCGGCTGCATCTTCTGTACGGCCTCGCTGATCGGCCAGATCGAAACGGCGAGGAAGGTCCCGACGAGGGACTTCAGCGAGCGCGTGGACGCGGCGCTGGGGACGGGCGGGGTGTTCTCGCGGCTGGTGGGGCTGGTGCTGAGGAGTCAGCTGCCGAGCTGGTTCCAGGCGTACGCGGAGATGGAGGCGAAGGCGGCGTACATCTCGACGTACCAGGCGCAGTTGGTTTACGGGCTTCTTCAGACGGAGGGGTATGCGCGTGCGGTGCTGGAGGCGGGGTGGTCGGACAAGCTCGACGAGGCGGTGGCCGCGAGGATGGAGCGCCAGCGCATCCTGAGCCGGGGACGTCCGCCGTTGGTGTGGGTGGTGCTGGACGAGTCGGTGCTGCACCGGCCGTTCGGCGGCCGTGAGGTCATGCGGAACCAACTCAGCCACTTGTTGGGATTCCGGGATCGGCGTGAGGTTCGCATCCAGGTGCTGCCCTTCGATGCCGGTCAGCACCCGGCGACGGTGGGGTCGTTCACCGTCCTGAGGTTCGACGGGGACCCGGATATCGTCTACGCCGAGAGCTATGCCTCGGCCAATGTGACCGCCAACCCGGAGACGGTCAGGGACTGTTCGCACCGTTACGATCACCTTCAGGCTGCGGCCCTCTCCGTGGAGGATTCGGCGGCATTGATCGCCCGCGTACTGGAGGAACGTTATGGGGACCACCCTGGACCTGACGGGCGCGTTGTGGCGTAAGTCCAGCTACAGCGGCGGCACCGGCGGCGAGTGCATCGAGTGCGCCCCCCTCGGCGCCGCCGCCTGGCGCAAGTCGTCCTACAGCTCCGACACCGGCGGCGACTGCGTCGAGGTCGCCGCCCAGCCCTGCCGTATCGCCGTCCGCGACTCCAAGAACCCGGACGGCCCCGCCTTCACGGTCGCCCCCGGGGCCTTCGCAGCCTTCACGGCCTTCGTCGGGGCGGCGTCCGAGGGAACCGTCTGAGGCTCGTCGGGGTGGGCACAGTGGCGCGGCTGCCGCTTTGGGTGCCGCGCCACTGCGTACGGGCGGTGGTTGTCACTGCTCGGCGGTCAGAGCCCAGCGGACCGTGGAAGGAGCGGCGATGTGGACGCTGCCTTCCCCTCGCTCTCTTTTCAGGTGGATTTCGTTGTACGTGCTGCTCACCTCGTGATCCACGCATTCGAGCGGGAAGCTGAGGCCCGTCGGCTGCACGGAGACTGTGAGCGTTCCTTTCCCCTGGCAATTGACCTGTATGGCCAGTCGCCCCGCCCCGACCTTGTTTCCCAGTGGCAGCGCAGCGTTCCCCTTACGCGAGTGCACGCTGAGGAGGAGAGCGCCGTCGTTCATGGGCTTGGGGGCCTTTGTTACCGTCTCGCCCTCAATATGCTCTGCCCTGCCTGTGCTGGACCGCGGCTGTGAGGGCGAGAGCGAGGGCGCCGGGGGAGAGGGTTGGGCCTCTCTGTCAAGGCCGCCGCTGCAACCACTCGCTCCCAGGACCACTAAGGCGAATATCAGCGTGCACCTGCCACGCGCCGCTCTGACGGCAGTCGGATCGGTCATTCCTCCCACAGGTACCAGCCAACTCGCATGGGCGTGTAGCTGGTGATCGTCTTCTTGGTGCTGGTCTTGCAGTTGCTGTACATGATGTAACTCGTACCGGTGTTCTTGAGCCGGTAGACGCCGTACTTGGCGTTGGTGGTCTTCCTCGGAGGGGTGTCGACCGAGATCGAGTTGCCCAGCTTCGCGGTCAACTTGGCCGACAGGTTGACTTCGTACTTGGCCTCGATCTTGGCGATCATGGCGTCGACGCTTGTCGTCAGGCCTGACGTGACACTGACGCCGACCTCGCCAGTGACCTCGGAAGTGAAGGTCGACCTGGCTGTACGCGACGTCCCGTTGTAGTTGGAATTGGTCGGGCCGACACCCTTGTGGTACGTCCCTCCCTTGGAGTTGGGCGTGTAGATCCGTGTGGTCGGGCCGCAATACGGCCCATTCGTCGTGTCACCGGGCTTGCCAGGTAATCCAGTTCCGGTTGGCAACGGCTCCGGGTCGGGGTCCTCCACCAGATCTGACTCTTCCGGCTCTGCCGGCGGTGCGCTATTGACCGGCTCCGGCTCTTCGGAGGAGACGGAGAAGGTTTCTGGTGCCTGCGCAAGTGCCGGGTCGGCGGAAATGGCAAGCGCGGCTATGGCGATCGCGGAGACCAGCGGCCCACGTCTGACGATGGTGCCCATAGGGAACCCTTCTGCTGTGTCGCCCCCTTGGAACGACTGGGCACCAGTAAGGCATGTGCATGATGATCGACCTAGAGGAATTGCGAATTCCTGAGCACAACTTGAGATACGCCTGCCTGAGCGGCCGGATATAGCCGTTGGGTTCTTGGCTTGTCTGCGACTGGCCGGCGGCCGCTGACCGGGTTCCCCACGGCACCTCACGGCGGCGATCGCGGGCCGTCGGAGGGCGGCTCGGTGCGAGCCGCAAACCGCCCCGTGCCGACAGTCGGCCTCGCTTCCAGTAGCTATCCTCGCGGCGGGAGACCTGGAAGGTGATGGGTAATGGGCTCGCTAGTCTATTTTCGCAAGGTAGCTGCATCGGAAAGCTCCGTGGAGTACATCTTCGGTTTCGATGCCGAGGACGGCTCACGAGGCCTCGTGATGGATATCGGCAGCCGCAGATCCCGCCCCGCCGACGGCAGGGTCGACTATGCCTTCCTCAAGGCGTCACGGAAGATCAACGCGATGTACGACGAGACATCCACGTGGCCGGACCGGGGAATGAGCGTCAGCTGACGGGGATCCCATGCGCGGGCGCCGGGTCCGGTCAGTCGTCGTGGGGTTTGGCGAACTCCTCGATCAGTACGGGGTACTGCTCCCCGCCATGTCCCGCGGCGATCGAGCGGTCGGCCATCGCCTTGAACAGCTTCGGCAGTTCGGCGTTGACGCCCACCGCCTCGCTCTCCTCGATGAGGTGTGCCATGGCCCGCGCGTCGGTCTCCAGGGCCGACACCTCGGCCGGGTAGGAGCCGTTGTCGATCTGCTCGGCGTACCCGGGGAGCCATTCGGCCACCCCGGCCGCGATCTGCCGTGCGAACGGCGCGTACGTCGTCGCGTCGACCCCGGCCGTCCTGAGCAGGGCGGTGCCCTGGAGCCAGGCGTTCAGGACGCTCCACATCATGGCCAGGCCGGCCACGTCGTAAAGCGCTGCCAGGCCATGGTCCGCACCGAGGTAGGTGACGGTGCCGAGCGCGTCGAGGGTGGACCTGTGGGCGTCGAAGTCCGCCTGCGGGCCGCTGTGCAGAATCACCGCCTCTGCCGTGCCGATCGTCGGCGGGATGGCCATGATGGCGCCGTCCAGATAGCGGGCGCCGCGCTGCTCGGCCCAGCGGGCGGCTTCGCGGGCCTGGGTCGAGTCGCCCGAGGTCAGGTTGATCAGCGTCGTGCCGTGGAGCTCGACATCGCTCGCGCCGAGCAGCTCGTGCATGGCCTGGTAGTCGGTGAGGCAGATGATCGTCAGGGGACCCGCCTTGAGCGCGGCGCCGACGGTCGGCGCCAACTGCGCGCCCTCGGAGACCAGTTGGTCGGCCTTGGAGGCCGTACGGTTCCACACGGTTGTGGGATGCCCGGCCTTCAGGAACGCGTCGGCGAGTGCCTGGCCCATGAGTCCGAGGCCGATGATTGTCACGGGTGTGTCGGTCTTGTTCATGGCAGCATCGTCAACGTTGATACCGGTATGAAGGTCAAGCGAGGTTTCGATGCGGATCGGGGAACTTGGTCGTCGGACGGGCGTCAACGCCCACCAGTTGCGCTACTACGAGGCCCAAGGGCTGCTGGAGGCAGAGCGCGGCGCGAACGGGTATCGCGAGTACGGCGAGAGCGCGGTCCTGCGGGTGAAGCAGATCCGCCACCTGCTCGGCGCCGGTCTGTCCTCCGAGGACATCGCGTACCTGCTGCCCTGTGCGGTGGGGGAGACCCCGGAACTGCTCGGGTGTCCCGAACTGCTGGCCGCGATGCGGACACGGCTGCGGCGCATCGACGACCAGATGGACAGGCTCGCCCGATCCCGCGACGCCCTCACCGACTACATCGACGCGGCGGAACGCATGGGTGCCGAGACCTATCCGCCCTTTGAGGACGCCGCTGAGGGCACCGCCGAGGACGCCGCCACGGAGACCGTCCCCGCCTGAGCGGCCGGGAGCACGCCCGGCCGTCGGCCACGGGGCCGCGCGCGTGCCGTCAGTGGGACCGGCCGGCGTTGAGCCGGGCGGCCTGGCGCGTCAGGTGGTCGCGCTCGGCGAGGTTGGGGGCCTTCCGGGCCGCCTCGGCGTACAGCCGTGCCGCCGTCGTCAGGTCGCCGTCGCGCTCGTGGAGGTACGCCGCCACCGCGGCGTGACGGGGCAGGGAGTCGTCCAGCGCCGCGAGCGCCGCCAGACCGGCGCGCGGGCCGTCGGCCTCGCCGACGGCCACCGCGCGGTTGAGGCGGACGACCGGGTTGTCGGTCAGGCGCGCGAGTTCGTCGTACCACTCCACGATCTGCACCCAGTCGGTCTCCTCGGCGGTGGGCGCGTCGGCGTGGAGGGCGGCGATGGCGGCCTGGGCCTGGAACTCGCCCAGCCGGTCGCGGGCGAGGGCCGCCTGCAGGATCCCGACGCCCTCGGCGATCGACTTCGTGTCCCACCGGCCGCGGTCCTGTTCGGCGAGCGGCACCAGGCTGCCGTCGGGGGCGGTACGGGCCGCGCGGCGGGCGTGGTGGAGGAGCATGAGGGCGAGTAGCCCCGCCACCTCGGGGTGGTCGATCGCGGCCGCGAGCTGCCGGGTGAGCCGGATGGCCTCGGCGGCGAGGTCGACGTCGCCGGAGTAGCCCTCGTTGAAGACCAGGTAGAGGACGCGCAGCACGGTGGCGACGTCGCCGGGCCGGTCGAACCGTACGCCGGAGACGGTGCGCTTGGCGCGGCTGATGCGCTGCGCCATGGTCGCCTCGGGCACCAGGTAGGCCTGGGCGATCTGGCGGGTGGTCAGCCCGCCGACGGCGCGCAGCGTGAGGGCGACCGCGGACGACGGCGTCAGCGACGGGTGGGCGCACAGGAAGTAGAGCTGGAGCGTGTCGTCCACGGCGGGCGCGGGACCGGGCGGCGGCTCCTCGTCGACGCGGTCCTCACGTCGCCGGCGGGCGGTGTCCGCGCGGGTCGCGTCGAGGAACTTGCGCCAGGCCACGGTGACCAGCCAGCCCTTCGGGTCCCGTGGCTGGTCGGCCGGCCAGACGCGGACCGCCTCGACCAGCGCGTCCTGGACGGCGTCCTCGGCCGCCGCGAAGTCGGCTCCGCGGCGGACGAGGATCGCGAGCACGCCCGGGGTGAGGATGCGGAGCAGGTCCTCGTTCACCGGGGAGGTCACTGCGCGGTCACTCCGTGATGGTGGGCGGGGCGGCCAGGAACGGGCGCACCTCCAGCCACTCGTGGATCGGCTTCCCGCCCGCGCCAGGGGCGGCCGAGAGCTCCCCGGCCAGCTCGACGGCGCGCTCGTAGCTGTCGACGTCGATGATCATCCAGCCGGCGATGAGGTCCTTGGTCTCGGCGAACGGGCCGTCGGTGACCGGCGGGCGTCCCTCGCCGTCGTAGCGGACCCACGCCCCCTCCGGGGCGAGCGCCTGACCGTCGACGTACTCGCCGGTCTTCTCCAGCCGGGCCGCGAAGTCGCTCATGTACTGCACGTGCGCCGAGATCTCCTCCGGCGTCCACTGGTCCATGGGCACGTCGTTGGCCGGGGCCGGAGCGCCGCGATAGTGCTTGAGCAGCAGGTACTTGGCCATCGTGGTTCTCCTCGATGCGGGTGCGACCCATTGTGGTCGCGTTCACTGCGGGGACGGAGCAGGCCACGGGTTCTCGACATCGCCGTCAGAACTTTTTTGGCTCAATGTGCGCGCGAGGTGTCGCGAGGTGTCCGGATCAGGGAGTACGGAGGATTTCGCGGGCTTGTTCGGCGGCGCGCATGGTGCTTTCGGAGACGAAGTCGAGGAAGCGGGCGACGTTCTCCAGGCGGGCGGCGGCCGGGGTGTCGGAGCCGAGGACGCCGACGCCCTGGCGTGCGGTCTCGACGATGTGGGCGATGGAGCGGGCGCTGGAGATCATCGACTGGTACCAGATGTCGTCGTCGACGATGTAGCGCTCGCGGCGGCGTTCGTCGCGTTCCCGGCGGGCGAAGCCCTGGCTTTCGAGGAAGCCGATGGCCTTGGACACGGACGCCGGGCTGACCTGGAGGTGCTGGACGAGCTCGGAGGCGGTGAGGCTGCCGGTGTCGGCGAGGGTGAGGGCGGCCATCACCCGGGCCGTCATCTTGGGCATGCCGGAGGCCATGAGGGCGGTGGTGAAGACCTCTTCGTACTCGCGGACGGCCTCGGGGTCGCGTCCGTGGGGCTGCGGGGAGGTGTCGGATCGGCGGGGCGTGGTGGGCCTGCGGCGGTGGGCGCGGCGTTCGGTGGCGCGGTGGGCGAGGTCGGCGCGGTAGGTGGTGGGGCCGCCGTTGCGCATGACTTCGCGGGTGATGGTGGAGGTGGGGCGGTCGAGGCGTCGGGCGATCTCCGCGTAGGCGAGGCCGTCGGCCAGGCCCAGGGCGATCTGCTGGCGTTCGGGCTGGGTGAGTCTGCCGCCGGGCATCGCGGTCTCCTTCATGGTCCGTGGATGCCTGCACTATAGCGTTCACTCTTCATCCATTGCAACGTTCGGACACAAGGATGTTGCGTTAATTCTTGGAACGTTGCAACGAATTCACGGCTTCTACCTGCGATGATGCTGTTCTGTCGCAACGAGTTGGTTGCCAGGTCTTCGAACGCAACGTAGCTTTTCCGGTGTCAGAAAGACC
>NZ_JBEPDM010000055.1:0-39487 GCF_040300305.1 Streptomyces sp. NPDC000410 | reverse complement strand
ACTCTTCCGGATAGGGCTTGGGCACAGCGACATCCTTCCCACCTGCCCCACAGGGCAAGCCACTTCAGATGTCACCCGATCGTGCGGCAGACCCGTCACCGGGCCCGCCGACCTGGTGGTCGGCGGGCCACAAAGGTCAGGTCACCGAGCGCAGCTGGTCCAGTTCCCTGCCGAGGGCTTCTCGCAGCACGTCATGCTGCGGACCGAGCCTGAACTGCTCGTCACTCCACCGTTCACGCGGATACAGCCACACCGGAGCACCCACCACATCGGCAGGCTCCCACGCGAACCGCGGCCAGACATGTGCGTGCAGGAACGGGTCCGTGTTCCCCAGGATCTCCAGGTTGACCCGTCGGAAAGCCGGGTCCAGCCGCCGACAGGCACGCTCGACCGCTTCACCGAGCTGGTCCATATCAGACAGGAACGACAGCCGCTTTGCCTTCGGCAGGTCCGACAGCCGCTGCACATCCGGTTCATCCACGAGGAGGACCGAGTAGCCCGGCAGGAACTGAACATCTCCGATCACCGCGAACCCCGACGTCAGCCGTCGCAGCACGGTCGGGTTCTCGCCCCTCAGCGCAGTCCCGATCCGATCCATCCGCCAGTCACCAGTCATGGCCAAAACCTACATTCCGGTGATCAAGGACCGCTCAACGCTTCCCGTCTTCCTCACACACGTCAAAGACGAAGCAAGTGGGGCGAGGAGCGGGCCCAGCCGTCTTCAACGCGACGCTGACCCCAGTCCGCGAGCGGCCTGACGGCGATCAGCGATCAGGTACGAGGGCAGGAAGGCGCAAGCCCTTCGGTCGACCCGTCGTAGGCACTTCATGTGCTCGCACGTGCCGGTCAGTCCTGGGGCGCTTCGTGTCTACCAAGCATTCCAGAGCCCGCCATGACGGTGGCGGACCGGAGGGATATCTGCGTCGTCGAGGTCGTGGCCGGCGTGGTGCAGTCCGCGGATCCGCTGGGCCTCGAGACGACCCTGGAGCCGGGCCCTGCCTTCAGCCGTAGCGATCTCGGCAGAGAACGGGCCCTTTCTGCAGTAGAGCACCATCCACTGCCAGGAGGTGATCCGGTGAAGCATCCTCGTAGGGGCAGGGCTACGGCCTTCGCGGGCGGCATGGGCCAGTTCAGCGTGCGTGTAGCGCAGGTCGTAGAGGGACATGGACTCCGAGGCGACGTCTTGGACGCGCAGTTGCCTGGGAGTTGTGCGGACGGTTCGGGAAATCGAGAGCCTCCGTAGGTACCTCTGGGCTTTCCAAGAGGTACCTACGGGGGGTGCGTACTGGTCGGCACGACTCAGCCCCCTCGTCGGTCGGACGATCTACCAGCGGGACAGTAGCCGCACGGAGGCGTGGCCCCGGATTCGGGCTCGGTGCGGCACCAGCGGCGCGACCCGCCGGCCGGCGCACTGGCGTAGTCGCCCGCCGCGCACGACACTGAGGGGCCCCGCGGACCACAAGGTCCGCGGGGCCCCTCTCGTTGCGCGCAGCGGCTGTACCCGAACGCTACGGGACGCCGGGCGGTGCGCCGCCTGATGTCGCCAGGGTGAACGCGTCCTTGTCGATGACGCGTTCCTCTCCGTAGAACTTGCCCAGCAGGGTGCCGCTGTACGAGTTCTGCTTCGCGTCGATCATGCAGACGCTGTATCCGTCGGGGCCGGTGGTGATCGGCAGATCCTTGACGTTGCAGTTGTCGTGGACAGTGCGGCCGAGGGTGGGATGGGCGGCTGCGCCTTCGATGGTGGACGCGAACGGGTATTCGTCGCAGGACCGGCCGGTCAGGCGCCGGGCGGCGGCGACCGGGCCGCTACGGGGGCAGGAATACTGACGGTTGATGTCCCGCTTGGACTTGTCGGCCTGCCTGTGGAGGGGCCTGCCGGCCGAGCCGGGAAGTCCTGATGCGATGGCCTCGGCGACGTGCCAGGTCTGCTCGGGGGTGTTGGACGTCAGCTTGAACTCGGGTTTCATGCCGTAGAACACGCACCCCTGGCGGAACTTGCCGCTGGACAGCTTCATCATGGAGTCGCACCGTACGGTGGCGACACGGATGTTGCCCACGTTCGAGGGGGAGACGCCGGGATCCAGGTTCCCGATGTGCCACGAGATGTTGACGACGGGGTACTTCTCCGTCTGGTCGGCCATCGTCTGTTCCTTCCACTTCACGACGATGACTTTCGACTGGCCGGACTTGATCAGGGATCCGTTGGCGGCGCCTTCGACGCTGTAGGACCCGGCGGGCGTGTTGTTGTAGGTCAGCGCGTACCGGAACGTCGGCTTGCCCGTCGTGCCCGTCAGGGTGTGGAAGTCGACGCGGAACTCCTGCTGGAACTCGCCCGACTTGTGCGACGTCAGGACGCCGGTCTTGACGGTGTAGGGGATCGATCCGGTCTCGACGCCACTGGTGTTGACCACGTCGACGTCGAGGCCGGGCCAGATCGCGCACGCGTGCTTCCGCTCTACACGCCATTGCCCGTCCCACGGCTTGTCGAGGCACAGCGGGGACATGAACGTGGCGTGCGTGTCGGGGCCGTCGATGATCGGGTCGTCCTCCTGGGCGGCGGCGGAGACGGTCGTCCCGCCTTCATGCATGCACGACTCGCCCGCGGTGCAAGGCTCCAGCGTGCCGACCCTGCCCTGGACCCCCGGCTTGCCGACGCCTGCGGTGTTGGCGTCGGCGGCGAAGTCATCCCACGTCACCGGGATCTGGTCACCCACGGTCGGCTCGGCGTCCCCGTCATCGGGGTCGACGGCCGCGACCGGATCGGTGGGGAACCCCATCGTCCCGAACTGGAAGTCCTGGTCCCACGACGATCCGCGAGGCTGCTGGTCGGCGACCGGATACCCGTACGGGCCCTTCTCGTAGCCGGACATCTCCCACTTGGCCAGCAGCCCGCCGCTGACCGGGTGCGCCCCGTACGCGGCCGTCCAGTAGATCATTCCGTGCTCGAACCGGGCGCCGCTGCCGATCCCGTCCGGCGTCGCGAACTCGTCCGATGTGGGGTAGCCCAGGTACCCGGCCTCCCATCCGGCTTCGGCCCACTTGTCGCGGATCGCGCCGCGCACGGCGTACGCCTCGTTCAGCTTCCAGTAGATGTCACCGGATTCGAAGTGCTGGCGGCGGCCGACACCGTCAGGATTCACGATCTCATCCGATGTGGGGTAGCCGATCGGTCCGGCCTCCCAGCCGTTACGGGCCCAGGCCGCGAAGAAGTGGTTGACGACCGGGTGCGCGCCGCCCTGCGGGGACCAGTAGATCGGCCCGTTGATGAACTCGGTGCGCTTGCCGACCCCGTCGGGGTTCGTCAGCTCGTTGGAGTTCGGGAACGACAGGAAGCTGCCCGGGCCGCCGAGCTCGTTGTACTTGTCGCGGATCGCGCCACAGACTTCGTAGGGGGCAGGCCAGTACACCTGGCATCCGGCCGTGGCGCGGGCCTCCATCGTCTCCGCCTTGTCGGCCTGCTTCTTGCTGAACCCCTCGGGTATCAGGTCGCGGTCGGACCGCATCTGTCCTGGGGTGATCGTGGCGTGCGGCCGTAAGGTCGGCTTCCACCTCTGCGCCCCCGGGCTGCCGCTGTCGGCGGTCGCGGTGGTCGTCGTCGCGGTGATCAGCAGCACTGACGCCAGGGCAGCAGCCGCGGCTTTCAGCAGGGCCACCGTATGGGGTGGTCGTCTTCTTCTTGTCATCCCACCAGTAGCGAGATCAACAGTCCCGATGGCAAGACCCTGTGCCCGTGTCTCTCAGGATGGGCGTGCGCAAACGTCGGCCTGGGGACAGTGCTGTGCGACGCTCCACCCGTCGCCGTGTTCATGTTGTCCCGGCTGTCGAACGTGGCGCGGGCCGGGCCGCTCACCATGGAAATGGGGTCTGATACCGGTGGGCTCTCCTGTTCAACCGGCTATCAACGACATCGGAACCCGGGGTCACCACTGGGCGATGAGCGGCGTGTCCGGTTCGTGCTGCCGCCAGGCATCGGTGAGGCGGGTGAGGCGGGCGGGGGCGGCGATGCCGCGCACCGTTGCGATCTTGCCGTCCGTGATGTCGAACGTCACGGCGCCGACGACCTTGCCGTCGGGCACGAAGAGGATGGCGGGGGCGCCGTTGACGAGCGCGTAGTGGACGGCGGAGATTCCGCCTGCGAGTCGCTGTTTGGCGGGTGTGGATGTGAAGCCGGCCCGTGCGATGGCGGCGATGCGCTGCGGAGTGTCGTACCGCAGCAGCTTCTTGGCCAGGCCGGCGCCGTCGGAGATCGCGGTCGCGTCGTCGGTGAGCAGTGCCACCAGCCGTTCGGTGCGGCCGGAGGAGGCCGCGGCGAGGAACTCCTCGACGATCCTGCGGGCGGCCGCGGGGTCGACTTCGCCGCCGCCGCGGCGCGCGGCGGTGATGCGGCGCCGGGCCCGGTGGAGGTGCTGCTGGCTCGCGGACTCGGTGATGTCGAGGATCTCGGCGATCTCGGCGTGGTGGTAGGAGAACGCTTCGCGCAGGACGTAGACGGCCCGCTCGATGGGTGACAGGCGTTCCATGAGAGTCAGTACGGCCAGGGAGACCGATTCGCGCTGCTCGAAGGTGTCGGCCGGGCCGAGCATCGGGTCGCCGTCGAGGAGCGGTTCGGGCAGCCAGGCGCCGGCGGTGCGTTCGCGGCGGGCTCGTGCCGAGCGGAGCCGGTCGAGGCACAGGT
Source organism: Streptomyces sp. NPDC000410 (assembly GCF_040300305.1). Lineage (NCBI taxonomy): Bacteria > Bacillati > Actinomycetota > Actinomycetes > Kitasatosporales > Streptomycetaceae > Streptomyces > Streptomyces sp. NPDC000410. The sequence goes on along the minus strand of NZ_JBEPDM010000055.1, from coordinate 34,809 downwards.
TGGTGGCGACCTTGGTCAGCCATGCTTCCGGCACCTTGATCCGCTGCCGGTCGGCGGCCTGCCACTGCAGGAACGTATCCTGCACGGCGTCTTGGGCGTCGGTGGCGGAGCCGAGCAGTCGGTAGGCCAGTGAGGCCAGCCGGTTGCGGCTGGCCTCGAACCGACTGGTGTCGAAGCGATCGGTGGCGGTGTTGTCCACGCGGAACACCCTAACGAGACGGCTGCGTCACCGCGTTCTCGGCAGACGCGGAGTTCTCGGCGGACGCGGCGGCCGGGCGGCGCTTGCGCTGGGGCAGACCGCCGGCCAGACACAGCGCGACACCGAACCCGAGCCAGGCCGTGAGCACGAGGACGGAGTGGGTGGAACCGTGACCGTCGAAGAAGGCGGTGGAGCGCAGCAACTGGCCTCCTGCTCCGGGCGGCAGCAGCTGGCCGAGCGTGCCGGACCAGCCGGGCAGCATCTCGGGTGCGGTCGAGGTACCTGACAGGGGGTTGCCGATGAGCATCATGGTGACGGCGCCGATGCCGAAGCCGGCGTACCCGAGCAGTGACGCCAGCCCGATGATGCTCACGGATGTGGCGGCGATGGCCAGGGCGATCGCGCCGGTGTTGGCCAGGTAGGAACCGGCCAGCGAGCCGAGCCAGAACTGCAGGATCGCCGCCACGGCCAGGCCTCCGGTGATCGCGAAGGCGAGCGCCCCGGCGACCTGGCGGGCGGTGCCGCGGACGAGTCTGGTCAGCAACAAGGCCGCGAGCAGGCCGCCCATGACCAGGGGCAGCGCTCCGGCGGCCAGGCCGGCGCCGCGGGGGTCGTCGGCCGGCAGGGCGACGAGGTCGCGGACGGGAGACGTCTTGCCGGCGCCCTGCGCCTGCGCCTGATCGAGCCCCGCCGCGACGCCCTGCAGGGTCTGGGCGACCGCCGCGCCGGCGGCCGAGGCGGTGATGACCTGCGGGGTGCCGGAGCTGACGTCGATCGCCCCGTACACCTCCCGGTCGCGGATCAACCGTTCGGCGGCCGCGGTGTCGGCGACCTCGGCGATCGCGAAGCCGTCCGGCAGCCGTTGGCCGAGCGCGGCGCTGACCTGCTTGACCGCGGCGGGCGGCCCGGCGACGGCTATCGGCACGTCGTGCACATGCGACCGCACCGACGGCCAGGCGAAGGCCGTGAGCAGCACACTGATGAGCGCGGTGAGCAGGACGAGTGTCCTGGCCACCGTCGGCCAGGACGACGGCAGTGTGTCGGCTGCGCGTGGGGCTGGAGCAGGCATGTGTCCTCCTCGGACAGAGAGCTTTTCCTTGCGTGGTGACGGGGACCCAGGTCGCTTGCACACCCCGAGTCAGCAGCGGCTACGCCCGGATGCTGGTCAGGCCTCGCAGGTGGGCCGTCATCGGCCCAGCGCCAGGGTGCTGAGACCGACCATCGACTACGTCCAGGGGCAGGGAGCGAGGGCATGTGTGCGGTGCCCAGCACGACCCGCACCGAGACGAAGGGGAGGAAGCCGGTGGGGCGGGGGACCCGCCGCCGGCCTTGACCGACTGGCGTCGAAGCGATCGGTGGCGGTGCTGTCCACGGCGGCTACGCGACCGCCTTCTCGGCGGGCGCATCCGGTGCGTCGGCCAGGCGGCGCGTGCGGCTGGGCAGGCCGAACGTCGGGTGCGAGGTGGCCCACAGTGACATCCTGACGATGCCCGCCTTGATCCGCGCGGCCTTCCGGCCGCTCAGATACTTCGGCTTCGCCCGCCCTTCGCCGTCGATCATCTGCAGGATCCCGTCCCGCCGCCCGAGGCTGATGTGGTTGCCCACGTACTCCAGCTTGGTGTTCGCGATCCTGCGGCCGGTCAGACGTCCCACGATCGCGGCTGTGGCCTGCCGGCCGGTGTAGCCGGCCGAGGCGCAGGACATCGGCAGCGGCAGGCCGTTGTCGCCGATGGCGTAGGCGCTGTCGCCGGCGGCGTAGACGTTCGGGTGCGAGACCGACCGCATGGTGCGATCGACGACGATCCGGCCGTCCTCGGTGACCTCCAGCCCGCCGGCGGTGGCGATGGGGTTGACCGCGAACCCGGCTGTCCACACGGTTGCGTCGGACGCCAGGACGGTGCCGTCGGCGCACAACACCCGCGTCGCTTCGACGGCTTCGACGCTGGTGTGTTCCAGGACGGTGATGCCCAGCCGGTCGCAGGCGTGGCGCAGGTGGGCGCGGGCTCCGGCGGAGAGCGGGGCGCCCAGTTCGCCGCGGGCGACCAGTGCCACCGACAGGCCGGGCCGGGACTCGGCGATCTCGGTGGCGGTCTCGATGCCGGTCAGCCCGTCGCCGACGACCAGCACACTCCCCCTTTCGCCCCGCCTGCCCACGCCGTCCAGGCGCTCTCGCAGGCGCAGCGCCGCCGGGCGACCGGTGACGTGGAAGGCGTGCTCGGCCACGCCGGGGACACCGTGGTCGGCGACGTGGCTGCCGAGCGCGTAGAGAAGGGTGTCGTAGCCGAGCTCACCGCCGCCGTCGGCGTCGGCCACGGCGACGACCTGGCGCTCGGGGTCGACGGCGGTGACACGGGCCAGGCGCAAACGTATCCCCGTGCCCGCGAAGACGTCGGCGAGCCGTGGAGCCTCGATCTCCTGGCCGGCCGCGAGCTGGTGCAGCCGCAGCCGCTGGACGAAGTCCGGCTCGGCGTTGACCACGGTGATCTCGGTGTCCGCGGCGGACAGCCGGCGGGACAGGGTCCCGGCCACGTAGGCCCCGGCATAGCCGGCGCCGAGGACGACGATGCGGTGCTTCATGTGATGCTCCTGTCGGTTCGCTTGCTTCCTGTCGGTGACTTGAGCGGGACAGCGCCCCGATTCCTGACAGGAACTACATGTGGCATGGGTCACAGGGCGGCAGAAGCGGGTCCCGACGGTGCTCGCGACGCCGAGGCGGCGCAGTCGCAACCCTGGTGCCCATCGACGTCGACGTCGACGCCATGCCCGCCAAGCGGAAGGTGTCCGTGGGTGAACTCGCCGGACAACCCGGAATCCCGGCGGCGGCCGGTTCCGGGCCGGGCGCGCGCCGGGCGGAAGGAACGCCGGCCGCGGACGGGGCGGGACCCGTCTTCGGAGCGCCGCCCTGCCGGGCGAGGAGCGCGGCCGCCGTGCGGGCCACGCCGACGCCCTGGGCGTGGGCCGCCGCGCTCGTGTGCCGGCCTCGGGGATCACCGGTACAGCCCGAAGGTGCTCAGCATTTGATCATGGTCGTGTAGCGCACGCGATCGGCCCGAACGGCCATGCGGGCTTCATGAGCTGCGCTTCGCCGTGTCGTCCTCGATTCCGATAGGCCCTCGCTGCGCGCGCACCAGCTGAACGCTGAACGCATCGGGGTGGAGCCGGAGGCCGCTCCGGTCAGCTGATGAAGGATTCGGGGCCGAGGCGGCCCCACGCCACGAAACCGGCCAGGACGATGTAGACCAGGTCGACCACCATGAACGTGGTCTCGTGGCGCCGGATGCGTGTGATCGCCGCACCCGTCATCAGCAGCACCAGTCCAAGGGCGGCCAGCGGCACCAGGACCGGCGCGATGTCGAGCACGGCGGGCAGGACCAGACCCGCAGCGGCCAGTACCTCAAGGGCTCCGATGGCCTTCACGCCGCCGCTGCTGAAGTCTTCGACCCATCTCGCGCCGGCCCCACTGGCGGCTATCTTCTCCTTCGGCTTGATCATCTTGAACGCACCGCCGAGCAGGTAGGCGATGGCGAGCAGTCCGGTAACGATCCACAGGGCGAGGTTCATCGGCTTTGTCCTTGCAGGGTTGGAAGGGGGGTCAGTGCCGGCCGGGCCGGTAGTCGCCGGCGGGCTGCTGGACGATGACGTTCAGGCGGTTGAAGGCGTTGATGAGGGCGATCTGGGTCACCAGGGCGGCGAGTTGGTCCTCGTCGTAGTGCTTGGCGGCGTTCGCCCAGACCTCGTCGGGGACGCCACCGGCGGCGTCGGCGATGCGGGTGGCCTGTTCGGCCAGTTCCAGGGCGGCGCGTTCGGCGTCGGTGAAGACGGTGGCCTCCCGCCAGGCCGCGACCAGGTGGAGGCGTACGGCGGTCTCCCCGGCGGCGGTGGCGTCCTTGGTGTGCATGTCGATGCATCCGGCGCAGCCGTTGATCTGGCTGGCGCGGAGCATCACCAGTTCGCGGGTCGCGGCCGGCACGGTCGAGTCTCCGAGTGCGTTGCCCGCCGCGATGATGTGCTTCCAGGCCTTGGCTGCGACCGGGCCGGCGAAGACGTTCAGACGGGCATTCATCGTGCACTCCTTTGTCGTTGTGCGCTGTTGCCCCTCCAGGACAGAGCACCTGGGCGGGCTGTGACAGCAGGGGGCGTGATGCGCGTCACAGGCGGAAGTGTGCGAGGTCGACTGCGGCGGCCATCGCGTGCGCGCCCGCGTCGTTGAGGTGAAGGTGGTCGCCACTGTCGAGGTCGGCGCGGATGGAGTCCGGTGCGTCGGGGTCCTGGACGGCCGCGGCGATGTCGACGACGGCGTCGAAGACGGTGGAGGTACGGATCCACGCGTTGACCTCGCGCCGGACCGCGCGGCCTTCGGGGGTGTCGATGCCGGGGTAGATGGTGCCGGCGTACGGGCCCATCGTCATGCCGGTGGTGGCCAGTCCGGCCGAACGCGCGCGGTCGGCAAGCTCGGTGAAGCCCGCGATCAGGTCCTCGGCGTTGGCCGGGGGCTCGCCGGCCATGCCTGGCAGGCCCACGTCGTTGAGGCCGAAGTGGAAGAGCACGTGGGTGGCGCCGGGCACCTGGAGGACGTCGCGCTCGAAGCGGGCCAGGCCGCGCAGGCCGACCTCGTCGGTCAGCAGGCGATTGCCGCCGATGCCCTGGTTGACCACCCAGCCGCGGTCGAGCCGCCGGTTCAGCTGGTTGGGAAAGCGCTGGTTGCTGCCGGTGGAAGTACCGACGCCCTCGAACCAGGAGTCGCCGAACGCGACGGCGATCGCCGTGTTCTCGGGGGCGAGGACGTCGACGCCGGCGACGTAGTAGCGGCCGTCGATCTCCTCGGCGCGGGTGAAGTCCGCCGTGACCGCGTTGCCGGGCAGCACGTAGGCGTTCTGCGACGGGGTGTGGGAGTACGTCGCGAGGCCGGTGTCCTCGGGCAGGTGGACGGTCAACGCCAGGTCGGTCCCGGCCGACACCGCGAGGGCGACCGGGTCGCTGTGGAGCCGCTCACCGACGGGGACGACCACCTCGGTCGCGCCGCCGAAGCGCAGCGCGGTGTCGGTGGCGGGATCGACGGCGCTGCCACTGGTGCGTACGGCAAGCCGTGCCGCCCCGATGACCAGGGGTTCCTTGCCGTACTCGTTGCTGAGGAGGATGCGCAGCGCCTCGCCGCCGCCGTCGAGGTGGAGGATCTGGCGCAGCGTCTGATCGTGGAATCCGCGGGAGGACTTGATCTGGATGCCCTCGTGGGGGCTGAGGACGGCGGAGCGGAAGCCTGCGACCCAGGTGGTTGTCATGAGGGTGAACTCCTTGTCGTGGTACGGGGTTGCGCGGTCGGTCGGCGTTCGATGACCGACGCCCCATTTAGTTGCTGCGAGGAATATCCCCGTGGCAAGTAATGTCTACCGCGCGGATGTTCCGCGCGTCAACTATCTGCGTGGCAACTATCCGCACGGCAAATATTTGCGGCTAGGATGAGGGGCATGGACTCCGATCCCTTCGACGACCCCCGCCTGACCGCGGCCGGCCTGTTCTTCGAAGCCCACGCCGGGCTGACCGCGAAGCTGGCGCCGACCTTGGAGAAGGCAGGTCTGTCGTCTCTGGACTTCGGCGCCTTGACGCGGTTGAGCCGTTCCCCTGAGGGGCAGTTGCGGATGACCGACCTGGCCGCCCAGTTGCTCCTGTCGACCAGTGGCGTCACGCGGGTGGTGGACCGCCTGCAACGCGGCGGCCTGGTGCGCCGCGAGGCAAGCGCCGACGACCGGCGCAGCACCTATGCAGTCCTCACCCCCGAAGGCGCAGACCGGCTACGCGAGGTGCTGGCCGATCACCTCGAAGAAATCGAGCGCTGGTTCACAGGCCTCTTCACCCCTGAACAGCTGCGCGACCTGGTCGCCGGCCTGCGGACGCTCCGCGATGCCGTCCACCCCAACGCTGCGAAGAACACCGCCCCACCGCCCACCGCCGCAGAGTGACACCACCCGCCCGAAGGACGACAGCAAGCCCAGCACGCCGACCACATGCGTAGAGGGCGGGTGCTTTCGTGCCGGCGAGCTTCCTCGCATCGTCGTCGGAGATGGTCCGCGCACAGAAGCTGCCCCGCCTGGGCGGTCGCGGTCCTCGGGCTCCGTCCTGCCGGATGCCGTGCTCCGGCCGTAGTCGCGGTGGGCTGGGGAGGCCGTGGTACGACGAGGTTCGCGCCGCGTGCGTGACCTGAGCAGGCATCTGGCGGAGAGCCGCAGCCGGCGCGGTCGCGTGGACCGGGTGAGGGCGGCGCACAGTGGGGTCGTGGACGTCGAGGAGATCGCAGCCGCCGCCGCGTGGGCGGTGCCGGTCCGGTGGCGCTTGGGCACGGCATCCAGGTCCGCACCCGGGTTCGGGTGCGGTGACCCACGTTGCGTACTCGACCGGCTCGGCACCGCCGCCGGCGGCACTCTGCCAGAGCGGGACGCCGATCCGGGACATCCACAAGCCGGACTCGAGCTGTCGGCGCTCGTAGAGCCGTACCCGCTCGATCTCCTGCCTGTCGGGCAAGAGCAGCGTTATGGGACGGGCGGCGGTGCAGGTTCGGTGACGGTGGTTCTGTCCACCGGAACGGGCTCTGGCTCAACTTCTATGGTGACAGATCGGCGCCGGTTCCAGCGGGCCGGGGCGCCTCGGATTCCCGCTGGTGTTCGGCAGCCGGCCCAGCGCCCTTTCACGTTCGGTCGTTCGCTGCGTGACCTGCGCAGACGGGTGCACGTTCATCGGGTATGCGAAAGATCATCACTTGCGGCCTGCTGGCCGCCGCGGCCCTCTCTGCAGCCACGCCTGCCTTCGCCGACAACGACAGCAACTTCGGCAGCGGGGTCAACGCGGCGAACAACTGGAACTTCACCGCCGCTGACGTGTGTATCCAGGAACTCGCCGTGGTCCCCGCGCTGAGCGACTGGACCGGCAACCACAAGAACAACTGCTCCAACAGCAACGTCATCGACCACTCCGGCAGCGCGATGGCGCCCGGTCACTGACAAGCACCACATTCACAGCACCCCGCCCGGGGTCCCGGACTCCGGTGCGACCGGCGGGATCCCGAGGCCGAAGTCCCTGCGCGCCCAGGCGCGCGGCCTCACCACAGAAGTTGAGCCAGAACCCGTTCTGGTTCTGGCGCAACTTCTGTGAACCCACGTCGGCACGGTTCCGCCCTGGAGCAGGTCGCCCACAGTTCGTGGCGCGGGCAGATCTCACGGATGTACAGTGGGCGGTGTTGGAGCCGTTGTTGCCGAAGCCGAGGAAGGCAGGGCGGCCGCCCATCCGGTCCCGGCGGTAACTCATGGCCTCGGAGTCCTCGCTCAGACACCAGCCGCAAAGTAGCGGGTGATCACACGCTCGCCGCCGTTGCGGCCCTCTCGTCGTGCTCTCGCAGCATCCGCATGACGGTGGCGGGTGAGAGGTGCTGGCCCTTCTTCGTGCCGGTGGTGATGACGAGCCGCTTGGCGATGTCACGAGGCTCCTCTCCCGGTCGCGCAGGTGGAGGGCCATGGACAGCATGTCCTCGTCGGTGACACCCGCGCCGCCGATGGTCTTGCCGCGCTTGCGGGCGGACTCCTGGCCTTCGAGGGTGCGGTCGCGGATGTACTCGCGTTCCATGCCGGACATCGCCGCCAGCACGGTGAACACGATGCCGGAGGGATCGTGCGAGCCCTTCAGCTCCCCAGTGACCTCACGATCCCGCCGTTCATCCGGGACGGGATCCACCGCTATCTGGCCGCCCGGCCCTCCTGACCACCCCGCCCTTCCGGGCGGGGCAAGGGTGGGGCCGCCCACGGCGGCCCCACCCGAAGGGACGGCCCCGAGCATGAAGATGACCGTCATCGGATGCGGCTACCTCGGCGCCACCCACTCCGCCTGCATGGCCGAACTCGGCCACGAGGTCCTGGGCATGGACTGCGACATCGACGAGGTCCACACCCTCAACTCCTGCCGGGCGCCGTTCTTCGAACGCGACCTCGATGGCCTCCTCGCCAAGCACACCGCGTCGGGCCGGCTGAAGTTCACCGCCTCCTACGGCGAGGCCGCCAGCTTCGCCGACCTGCACTTCATCGGGGTTGGCACGCCGTCGCAGCTCACTGCGCCGCCTCGACGCCGTCCGCCGCCTGGCCCCCGGCCTGACGACCCCGGCCGTCGTCGCGGTCAAGTCCACCGTCCCCGTCGGCACCGCACTCCGCCTTGCCGAGATCCTGCGCGTCGGAGTGGATTCGATCAGGCCGTGACCGTGGCCGGGGTCCTGTCGGCGAGGGCGGCGAGGTATCGCTCGGTGTCGAGTGCGGCCTGGCAGCCGGATCCGGCGGCGGTGATGGCCTGGCGGTAGGTGTGGTCGACGACGTCCCCGGCGGCGAACACGCCTGGGACGTTCGTGCGGGTGGAGGGGGATGCGACCTTGATGTAGCCCCCGCTGTCGAGGTCGACCTGGCCGGTGAAGAGTTCGGTGCGCGGGTCGTGGCCGATGGCGATGAACAGGCCGGTGACGTCGAGGTCGCGCGTCTTGCCGGTGATGGTGTCGCGCAGGACGACACAGGCGAGCACGCCGCCCTCTTCCTTGATCTCGGCGATCTCGCTGTCGAAGGCGAAGGCGATCTTGTCGTCGGCGAAGGCCCGGTTCTGCATGACTTTGGAGGCGCGCAGTGCGGAGCGGCGGTGGACGACGGTGACGGAGCGGGCGAAGCGGGTGAGGAAGGTGGCTTCCTCCATGGCGGTGTCGCCGCCGCCGACCACGACGATGTCGCGGTCCCGGAAGAAGAACCCGTCACACGTCGCGCACCATGAGACGCCGCGGCCCGAAAGTTCGTCCTCGTTCGGGAGGTTGAGCTTGCGGTAGCCGGAGCCGGTGGCGATGATCACGGCTTTGGCGCGGTGGACGGTACCGGCCGAGTCGGTGAGTTCCTTGATGTCGCCGGTGAGGTCGACCGAGACGATGTCGTCGTCGATCATCTCCGCGCCGAAGCGTTCGGCCTGGGCCCGCATGTTGTCCATGAGGTCGGGGCCGTCGATGCCGGTGGGGAAGCCGGGGAAGTTCTCGACCTCGGTGGTGGTGGTCAGGGAGCCGCCGACGAAGATCGAGCTGCCGAAGAGCAGGGGCTTCAGCTGCGCGCGGGCGGTGTAGAGGGCGGCGGTGTATCCGGCGGGGCCGGAGCCTATGACGATGACCTCACGGACGTCGTCGGTGACGGGCTCGGTCACGGACGTCACGCCTCCTGCTTCGCGTCGATCTCGGCGATGAGACCCTCGATGAGGCCCTTGATCTCGTCGCGGATGGGGCGGACGGCCTCGACGCCCTGTCCGGCCGGGTCCTCGAGCTGCCAGTCGAGGTAGGTCTTGCCGGGGAAGTACGGGCAGGCGTCCCCGCAGCCCATGGTGATGATGTAGTCCGAGGCCTGGGCGGCCTCAGGGGTGAGGACCTTGGGCTTCTGGTCGGAGATGTCGATGCCCAGCTCGGCCATGGCTGCGACGGCGGAGGGGTTGATCTGGTCGCCGGGCATGGAGCCCGCGGAGCGGACCTCGACGCGGTCGCCGGCGAGGTGGCGGAGGAATCCGGCGGCCATCTGGGAGCGGCCGGCGTTGTGGATGCAGACGAACAGGACGGACGCGGCAGGCGTGGAGGACATCGTTCTTCCTTGAAGGTCGGGCAACTGCGGGGGATGCGGGGATTTTCAGGCGTCGAGGTCGGCGAGCAGTTCGGTGATGCGGGTGTCGATGGCGTCGCGGATGTCGCGTACGAGCGCGATCGGGCCGTCGTCGGGGTCGGGGACGGGCCAGTCGAGGTAGCGGTGGCCGGGAATCACGGGGCAGGCGTCGCCGCAGCCCATGGTGATGACGATGTCGACGGCCTGAACGACTTCGTCGGTCAACGGCTTCGGGTAGACCTCGTCGAGCGCGACGCCCGCTTCGGTCAGGGCCTGGACCACGTGGGGGTCGACGGCGCCGGACGGGTGGGTGCCGGCGGAGGAGACGATCACCCCGTCCCCGGCTCGGTGCGCCAACAGCGCGGCGGCCATCTGGGAGCGGCCGGCGTTGTGGCTGCACACGAACAGCACCCGCGGCCGACCGCCGGTGACGGCCGGGTTCTCGACGTGCGCCAGCGCGTCCAACCGCTCTGCGGCGAACCGCTCTGCCAGCACTACGAGGTGGGTGCGGACGTGCGCGTGCGTGGCGAGCTGTTCATAGGAGTCGGCGATCAGCCGCTGTACCGTCTCCACGGAGTACCGGCCCCGGTGGCGCACGGCGAGGCGGGCGACACCGGCCGCGAGACGATTGTCGGGAAGGACCGGGTACGAGGACTCGGCCATGACGGGAACCCCCTTCGGCGGGTTCAAAGAGGTCGGCCCAGGCTCGTATCAGTCCCGGGTGATGTGAGAGTATCAGCCTATGCTGACGTCAGTCGATACTGATCTGATGCGGGTGCTGGGTGACCCCCTGCGCCTGCAGATCGTGACCCTGCTCGCCCGCGAGACGCTGTGCACCACCCACCTCGTGGAGGAGACCGGTGCCAAGCAGACCAACCTCTCCAACCACCTGAGAGTGCTGCGCGAGGCCGGGGTCGTGGAAACCGAACCCTGTGGCCGGTTCACCTACTACCGGCTCAAGCCGGACGTCATCGAAACGCTCGCGGGGCAGTTCGCCGACCTCGCCCAGACCGCGCGCGCCAACGCCGACACCAAGAGAGCCTGCCCGTAGCCTCTCGCCTCACCCTCCGAGGAGACCCCGCCCGTGACCGCCACCGAGCCCGCCGCGAGCGACGCCACAGCCATCGACACGTCGCCGCAGCCCGCACCCGGCGCCACCCCGCCCCGCACGCCGCTGATCTCCCGCGCCGCAGCCGAACTCGTCGGCACCGCCGCCCTGGTGGCGATCGTCGTCGGCTCCGGCATCCAGGCCACTCAGCTGACCGACGACGTCGCGCTGCAGCTGCTCGCCAACTCCACCGCCACCGTCTTCGGCCTCGGCGTCCTCATCGCCCTCCTCGGGCCCGTGTCGGGGGCGCACTTCAACCCGGCCGTCACCCTGGCCGAGTGGTGGACCGCCCGCCGCGGCGGCGCCGGCGTGAACGCCCGCGAGCTCGCCGCCTACGTCCCCTCCCAGGTAGCCGGCGCGATCGCGGGCGCGGTGCTCGCGGACGCGATGTTCGGCGAGCCGCTGGTGAAGTGGTCCACGCACGACCGCTCCGCGGGCAACCTGCTCCTCGGCGAGGTCGTGGCGACGGCCGGCCTGATCCTGCTGATCTTCGGCCTGGCCCGTACCGACCGGCTGCGCTTCGCGCCTGTCGCGGTCGCCTCATACATCGGCGCCGCCTACTGGTTCACCTCCTCGACCTCCTTCGCGAACCCGGCGGTGACCATCGGCCGCGCCTTCACCGACACCTTCGCGGGCATCACCCCCGCCTCCGTTCCGGCGTTCGTCGGCATGCAGCTGGTGGGCGCCGTTGTGGGCCTGGCGCTGGTCGCGGTCATTTTCATGCGAGGCAAGGCGACGCACGCCGTATGACGCAGGGCGTGGACGTGGTGGTGATCGGCGGCGGCCAGGCCGGGCTCGCCGCCGGCTACCACCTGCGCCGCCTCGGCCTCAGCTTCGTCATTCTCGACGCCCAGGCCACCCCGGGCGGGGCCTGGCAGCACACCTGGGACTCCCTGCACCTGTTCTCCCCGGCCGCCCACTCCTCCCTTCCCGGCCGGCTCATGCCACCGCAGCCGGGAGAGACGTACCCGGACGCGGCGCACGTCGTCGACTACCTCACCGACTACGAGCAGCGGTACGAACTCCCGGTCGTACGCCCGGTCCGCGTCGAAGCGGTCCTCCGGGACGGGCAGTTCCTGCGCGTCGAGACCGACTCCGGTACGTGGCGGGCCCGCGCGGTGACCAGCGCGACCGGTACCTGGTCGCGCCCCTTCATCCCCGCCATCCCCGGCCGCGCAGAGTTCGAGGGAAGGCAGCTCCACACCGTCGAGTACCGGCGGGCGAGCGACTTCGCCGGGCAGCGCGTCGTGGTGGTCGGCGACGGCAACTCCGGCGCGCAGATCGCCGCCGACCTCGCCCACGACACCGACCTCACCTGGGTCACCCTCCGCGAGCCCCGCTACCTCGCCGACGACATTGACGGCCGCGCCCTCTTCGACGCGGCGACCGCCCGCCGCCGTGCCCTCGATGAAGGCCGCACCGACACGGGCGGCGTCGCCTCGCTCGGCGACATCGTCGCCGTCCCGCCCGTACGCGAGGCCCGCGACGCCGGACTCCTCAAAGCCCAGCCCATGTTCGACCGGCTCACCGCCGGCGCAGTCGCGTGGGCCGACGGCACCCGCGCGGAGGCGGATGTCATCATCTGGTGCACCGGCTTCCGCCCCGCTCTCGCCCACCTGGCCCCGCTCGGGCTGCGCGGCCCTCGCGGCCACATCCCCACACGCGGCACCGAGGCCCTCGGGGAGCCCCGTCTGCACCTTCTCGGCTACGGCGACTGGACCGGCCCCGCCTCCGCCACCCTCATCGGCGTCGGCCGCCCCGCCCGCGACGCCGCCCGGCAGATCGCCGGTCTACTCGGCGCGGTGTGAGCCGGCAGGGCGCGTCGAATTCGGTGGTGAGTGCCACCAGGACGGTGGCAGCGGTCACGCGGCGGCGGCCTTGGTGAGGAGCGCGCCCATGGCCGCCAGGACCGCGGGTTCGACGCGGTAGTAGACCCAGGTGCCGCGCCGCTCGGAGGAGAGCAGCCCGGCCTCCTTCAACTTCTTCAGGTGGTGGGAGACCGTGGGCTGGGAGACGCCCACGTCGGAGATGTCGCAGACGCACGCCTCACCACCCTCGTGCGACGCGACGGCCGAGAAGAGCCTCAACCGGACCGGGTCGCCCAGTGCCTTGAACATGACCGCGGTCCGCTCCGCCTCCTCGGCCGTCAGCGGCCGCTCGGTCAGCGGCGGGCAGCAGGGCTCGACGGCGGGCTCCAGCAGCGGCAACGCCTTCACATTCGACATATGTCTATGTTGACACACGTCGAACTAGGCGCCCAGTGGCTTATGAGCGGCGCAGGGCTTGAGTCAGCCGCCGGGCGATGCGCTGTGCGTCGCGGCCGACGCCCCGCAGCGACGCGGACGACAGGCTGCGCTGCCATTCCGGTCCGACGTGTGCGAGGCGGCGCCGAGCCGCTGCCCGTCCGCGAGATCGAGCTCGAACCCCTCCCCGGCCGTACGTACCCCGGCCATGCGCCGGCGGGTGCGGACGTCGGCGTCCAGGCGCTCGGCGTACCGGAGCAGGTGGGCAACCACCTCGTCCCGGTGCGGATGGCGCTCCGGGTCGCCTGCGAACGGCAGTCCCGGCAGAGAGCCGTACTGCGCGGAGAGAACAGGGTGAGGGAGTCGTAGTGCCGCGGCCACGACCCCGCTGCCTGTTCGGAAGCCTCGAGAGCGACGGGCGTGAGGCCCTCTCGCAGCAGGCTGTGCGCCGCCGCCGGGCCGGACTGGCCACCCCCGATGACGGCGACATCGACGTGCTCCATGAACAACCACTCCGTTTCGATGAATGTCTATGTTGACGTCTATCGATACAAGTGCCATGCTGAAGACGCAAGAGATCGACGAACGTCGAAACACAAGGGGATTCGCATGAACGCCACCGCCACCGAGCAGCTGCCCGTCGTGGTCGTCGGGGCCGGCCCCGCCGGTCTGGCCGCCGCCGCCCACCTCGTCGACCGCGGCATGGAGCCGCTGGTCCTGGAGGCCGGTGCTCGGGCGGGTACGGCGGTGCGCGAGTGGGCGCACGTGCGGCTCTTCTCCACCTGGGGCGAGGTCACCGACCCGGCTGCCGAGAAGCTCCTCGCCCCGACCGGTTGGGTGAAGCCGGAGGCGTCCACGTACCCGACGGGCGGCGACTGGGCGGAGCAGTACTTGCAGCCGCTCGCCGACGTCCTCGGTGACAAGGTCCGGCTCGGGGCCCGTGTCACCGGCGTCTCCCGCGCGGGCCGGGACCGGATCGTCGACGCCGACCGCGAGACGCAGCCGTTCACCGTCTACGTCGCGTACGCCGATGGGCGCGAGGGGCGGATTCCGGCCCGTGCCGTCATCGATGCCTCCGGCACGTGGGCCGTTCCGAGCCCGGCGGGTGGCGACGGCCTTCCGGCGCTCGGCGAGCGCGCGGCGGCCGACCGGATCTCCTACCGCGTCCCCGACCTCAAGGACCCCGCGACCAGGGCCCGTTACGCGGGGAAGCGCACCGCCGTCATCGGCTCCGGCGCCTCCGCCTTCACCTCCCTCGCCTCCCTCGCCGACCTCGCCAAGTCCGAGGACGGCAACGGCACGCACACGACCTGGATCCTGCGCCGCGGCATCTCCGGATCGACCTTCGGCGGCGGGACCGCCGACCAGCTCCCCGCCCGCGGAGCCCTCGGCCTCGCCGCCAAGGCCGCCGTCGACGAGGGCCACGCGGACGCCGTCACCGGCTTCCGTACCCAGGCGATCGAGCGCGGCGGCGAGCAGCTCGTGCTCGTGGCCGAGGACGGCCGCCGCCTTGCCCCGGTCGACGAGGTCATCGTCCTGACCGGCTTCCGCCCCGACCTGTCCTTCCTCGACGAACTCCGCCTCGGCCTCGACGAGCGGCTCCAGGCCCCGGTCGGGCTGGCCCCGCTGATCGACCCCAACCAGCACTCCTGCGGCACCGTCTACCCGCACGGCGTGAACGAGCTCTCCCACCCGGAGGAGGGCGTCTACCTGGTCGGCATGAAGTCCTACGGCCGCGCCCCGACCTTCCTCGCCCTCACCGGATACGAGCAGGTCCGCTCCGTCGTCGCCGCGATCGCCGGCGACCGCGAGTCCGCCGAGCGCGTCGAACTCGTCCTCCCGGAGACCGGGGTCTGCGGCGGCGCCGGCCTCTTCGACCAGCCCGAAGCCGATGCGGCCTCGGACGGCGGCGGCTGCTGCGCGGCCCCCGCCACCCTCCAGATCGGCGTCGGCGCCCCGGTAGCCTCTGGCGGCTGCTGACCCGACCCACCCAACTACCCAGGAGGAACGTGATGTCCCGCGTACAGCTCGCCCTGCGTGTCCCGGACCTGGCGGAGTCCGTCGCCTTCTACACCAAGCTGTTCGGCACCGAACCGGCCAAACTCCGTGACGGCTACGCCAACTTCGCCATCGCCGAACCCCCGCTCAAGCTCGTCCTCATCGAAGGCGACGAGGGCGAGGACACCCGCATGGACCACCTCGGCGTCGAAGTCGACAGCACCGAGGCCGTCCACGCCGCCACCACCCGGCTCAGCGAGGAGGGCCTGGCGACGGCAGAGGAGAACGACACCAGCTGTTGCTACGCCCTCCAGGACAAGGTGTGGGTCCACGGCCCCGGCCGCGAACCCTGGGAGGTGTACGTCGTCAAAGCCGACGCCGACACCCTGACCAAGCAGAACAACAGCACGTGCTGCACCACCCCGGCCAGCGCCGAGACCGATGCGCGCGAACCGGTCACCGCAGGCGGATGCTGCTGATCCCGCGATGACAGAACTCCACACCCGCGAGGCCCCGGCCGGAACAGGGGACCGGTCGAGGCCCCGCGCCGTGCTGCCCGCGCTGTGCGCCACCCAGATCACCAGCTGGGGAATCGTCTACTACGCCTTCCCCGTCCTCAACCCGCAGATCACCGCCGACACCGGCTGGTCCACAGGCATCACGATGGCGGCGTTCTCGCTCGCCCTGATCGTCTCCGGCCTCGCCGGAATCCGCGTCGGCCGGATCATCGACCACCGCGGCCCCCGCACAGTCATGACGGCAGGCTCCGCCATAGGCGTCCTCAGCCTGGTGATCGTGGCCGCGGCCCCGAATCTGCCCGTGTTCTTCTGCGGCTGGCTCCTGGCCGGACTCGCCATGGCCGCCACCTTCTACCAGCCCGCCTTCGCCGCGATCACCCGCTGGTGGGCACCTGACCACGTCCGCGCCCTCACCATCGTCACCCTCGCCGGCGGCCTCGCCTCCACCGTCTTCGCCCCACTCACCGCAGCCCTCGCCGACCACCTGACCTGGCGCACCACCTACCTCGTACTCGCCGCGATCCTCGCCGCCGTCACCATCCCCGCCCACGCACTCGCCCTGCGAGCCCCCTGGCCCCCAGCCCCACCCGCGCCGACGCACACCGACGGAACACCCCGAGCTGTCGTCCGCAGCAGGCCGTTCCTGCTGCTCGCCCTCGCGCTCACGCTCTCGGCGTTCGCCATGTATGCCGTAGTTGTGGCCCTCGTCCCCCTCCTCCTCGAACGCGGCTACACCACCAGCCAGGCCGCCTGGGCCCTCGGCCTCGGCGGCGCGGGCCAGACCCTCGGTCGGACCCTCTACGCGTCCCTCGCCCGCCACACCGGCACGACCACCCGCACCGTGGTCCTCGTCGCCCTCGGAGCCCTGACCACCGTAGTTCTCGCGATCACCCCCGGCCCCTACGGCCTCCTTATAGCCGTGTCCGTCGCCGCCGGCATGGTCCGCGGCAACCTCACCCTCCTCCAGGCCACCGCCATCACCGACCGCTGGGGGACCACCCACTACGGCAGACTCTCCGGGCTCCTCAGCGCCCCCGCCATGATCGCCTCGGCTCTCGCCCCGTTCGCCTCAGCCCTGCTCGCCCCGCCGCTGGGCGGGTACCCGGAACTGTTCGCCGTGCTTGCCGGCTTTGCGGGAGCCGCGGCTCTCGTGGCAAGCGGAACGTCCGTCCGTAAGCAGTCGTGAGCGTCCATGCCGAAGGCGTTCGTGAGACTGACCCACTTCGTGGATCGGTAGGGTCATGACCCGGCTGGCTTCAGTGTCTGTCTCGCTGCGAACCGATGCGGGGACGCAGCATGTACGGGACCTTGGCCACGCCCTCGCGCTCGCTCCACAGCCGCACCCCGGACCGCGTCGGTGTCCAACCGCTGTCCTCGTAGGGCATGAGTTCGCCGACACTGAGCTGCCCGAGGAGATGGGGCAGCTCCTTGGCCATCCGCAGGTCATGCTCGCGTGCTCGTTCGTCCGCGTTCGCGTGCCCGTCGGCGCGAGCGGTGAACTTCTCGTAGGTCAGCTCAGCGAGGCGGCGCCGGTGCTCGAGCAGTGCCTCACGGTCGACGTACGCGTCGGTGTGCTCCTTGCCGAAGCGGCGTCCGTACTCACGTACTCGGTGACGTTCCTCCTCAAGTGCTTCAGGGTTGATCCGTCGATGACGGGCGGTGGCGACCTCATCGGCGCGAGACAGGAGCCAGCTCAGCGGGGACGGGCAGAGGAAGATGCCGAGCCTGTCGTACCCCTGCCATTGGCAGTGGGTGTATCCGACGGCCTGAGCGACCCAGCCGTAGCGTTCGCCGGTGCTTGTGTCCGGAGTCGGATTCTTGAACTCGATGCCGAAGGCCGGGGTGGCATCGTGCCAGCCGCCCGCATCGCGCGGCTTCAGCACGGCGTCTATTCGGGTTTCCTCGCCGGTCCAGTAGCGTCCCGGCACCTGCTCCTCGATGTGGAACCACTGGTCCGACTTGCCGAGAACGAAGGCGGCGAGAGCCTCTTCGTCAGCGAACGTTCCGGGGCTTGGCAGCAATGCCTTCTGTCCGTAGCGCACTTGCCCGACTGTACGGTCCACCTGACTCGGAAGCGCGGGGACTACAGCTGCTGGCGCAGAGTCCAGGAGATGTCGTAGTCCACATGATCGCGGTAGGCCATCACCAGGGCCTGTACCGCCTGACGGAAGGCGTCGCGTGCGGGGCCGAATGCGGCCTGTTCGTACAAGTCCAGCACCATACGGCGGGCTTCGACGTTCGCCACGACCGACATCGGTCCCCAGGTGGCGATCTGATCGGCAACATCCCGCAGTGGACAGGTGACAACCAGCTCGTCATGGTCGTCGACGACTTTCTGGCTACGGGCCGGCCAGTGCCGCCAGTGGGTGATACCCGCGGCACCGGCAGTGGCCTCCTCCTCGTCGAGGCGAGCAAGAAGGAAGGCGACCATCGGCTCGTGGTCGCGTTCATCGGGGTTGGCCGAGTATCTGCGGGGGCCAAGGGCCGGGTCGTCGTCGGGGCAATAGGTAAGCCAGCCGTTTTCGCCACGGACCAGAATGCCGCCACCGGGCGGCACATAGGTCGCGCACAACTCTGCGGCGCACAGAGCGCCGTACCTATTGCTGGCCGCCATCCGCGTCACCCTCCCCGAGTAATCCGGTGCACCGCCACCGTAGCCGCTTCTACGGGCACCGCATCGATCGGGGAACCCATCTGCGCACCCAGCCGGCGCTCACAGCGCTGCCGCTCCAGGGGAGGGCGGATCCTGCTCAGCTGGGGCCTTCTGGCACCTGCGCTGAGGCGCGGCGATGGCGTATGGATCAGTTGCCCTGTGTAGCCGCTCTGACCCTGCGACGATGTCGCGGGCGTTCCCGAATCCCACGGGAGGCGTTCCTGAGGCGGACTGAGGCAAGCCCCTGACATGCGGTTTCGTAATTTTCCGCAAGGCCCCCGCATCGGTCGGGCCGACCACGTGTCCGGCCCGAGGTACGACAGGCTCTCCGTCCGCTACGAGGCGTCGGTGCTGGTCGAAGCCGTGAACGAGGGGCTGTGACCAGCACCGTCGCAACGGCCCTCAGGCGACGTCGAATTCATTGCCCTCGGGGTCCTGCATGGCGGCGGCGTAGAGCCCCGTGTCCGGCTCATCCTTGATCCGCAGCACGGTGGCACCAGCTTTGACCAGCCGTTCCACCGTAGCCTTGACCCGCTGTGCGCGGACGTCCAGTGGGACGTCACGGCCCCCACCGACCTTCAGGTCGAAGTGCCACCGGTTCTTGGCGACCTTCGGCTCCGGAACCTGCTGGAACCACACCCTCGGTCCACGTCCCGCGGGATCGGTGATCGACTCCGGAATATCCCCGGCACCGGCCGGCAACTCTGCCTCGGGCACCCCCACCGCTGCCCAGTAGGCACGCCACGTGGCGTGCCCGCCCGGCGGAGGCTCAGGCACGTAGTCCAGGGCCTCGGCCCAGAAAGTCACCATTCTCTGCGGATCGGAGCAGTCGATCGTCAGCTGCACTGTCATCTCCATGCTCGGAGCATCCCAGGCAGGTCTGACAGACGATCCACTTTCGCGACACGGCCTACTGTAAAGCGTGTTGCAGAAGGCTGTGTTTGGGCGGGTCGGGACCGTCTCCTGGGGGGTTCTGTTCTGCGGCGAGGGCGCGCAATGCTCGTGCCGAGCCGAAGACCACCTTCGCCCCGGACTCACCCATCCGGACCTGGACCCGGTATCCGACCCGTGCTGCCTGACCGGCCACCTCCAGGAGGTTCAAAGGCAGAGCTGTGCCCGCCGCTATCGGGCGGGGGGCGACTGGTCGGTCGCAGTCGAACGGCGGGCCAACACGCGGGTGGTGCTGCCGTCATCCTCCTTGATGTCCCGGACATGCTCGAAACCAATTCTGCCCAGCAGAGTCAGTGAAGCCTCGTTGCGTGCGGCCACGGTGGCATACACCTTGGTCAATCCGAGGGTGTCGAAGCCATGGGCGACGATCGACTGTGCCAGCTCGGTCCCCAGGCCCGACCCCCAGGCCGTCGGCGCCAGAGCGTAGATGATCTCGTGGCCTCCGACGACGTCGGTCGGCTTGATCTCGGCATGTCCGACCAGGAGTCCGTCGCGACGAACGGCCCAGACATCGAACAGGTCCTGGGCATAGACCTTCGTGAAGATCCGCCCGAACAGGGCCCGGTCCGCTGCTTCGGAAGCAGGGCCGTCACCCATCCACTGCGACACCCTGGTGTCCTGGAACAGAGCGACGAAGTCCTCTTCGTCCTCGGGAACGTACGGCTCCAGGAGTAGCCGCTCGGTGCGCAGAGTCGGGGTCACAGATGGCGAAGCTACCCACATGCCATCCGAGTCGGCAAACCACTTTCGCCTGCGCGGATATCGACCTTCTCATCGCCATGCCGCACATCGACCGGCGCTGCAGGCCGAACGGTCATGCGGAGCCATTCGCACGGCCAACTATCCGAGCTGAGCCACGGGATGCGCAGGATCGCTGTCGTTGTCGTTCCCGGCGGACGTGAGCCGCCGAGGGCAGGCGCAGAGTCCGGGTACGGGCCCGGGGTCGCTGCACCGCGGGCAGGACACGCATCACGGCGTGCTCGGCGGGAGCGGCGAGCGTCGGCGGCTGCTGCGGCTGGCTGGTGGAGCACTCCTCGGCCGAGTGAGCCGCGCCATGGCCCTCGTCGTGGTCCTTGCCGCGGTGGTCGTCCGCGGTGCTGCCAGTGACCGCCGCGTCGGGCTGCCGTGGCGTGGAGGCCGACGGCCGTGTCGGTGTGACCGCTGACGCCGTCGAGGCTGACGCCGTGCGAGTAGGGGAAACCGCACACCAGCAGGGCCACCAGCAGCACGCACCGCGGGCCCGCGAGGATGCGGGTCCGCAGCGCCGGAGTGCGGGGCCGGGCCGGGATCACGCGGCGATCCCAGCCCCGCCCTCGTGGCGGCCTGCGGGGCGGGCTCTGGGGGCTTCACCCCGATCGGTGATCTTGAAACAGGCCATGGGGCGGGGTCAGTGCCCGGTGCGGGTGTGGCCTGGCTGGTCCACGGTCGCCCAGGTGCGGCCACCGTCCTTGGACTCGTAGACGGCGTCGTCGGTGTCGGCGGCCAGGGCCGGTGCGCCGGGGACCGGCTGGAGGTGCGCCGGGGACCGGCTGCAACGTCGCGCCCCCGGCGGTGCTGTGCAGCAGCCCCTCCCCGGTGGTCGCCCACACCTCCTGCGGCGTCCCGGCGTGGGCGGCGAGGTCGTCGGCGGGGACCTTCGCGCGCCGCTCCCAGGTGGCGCCGGCGTCGCTGTTGGCCCAGGCCTGGGAGGTCCGGCTGTCGAGGCCGTACAGGATCTGGCCGGCCTGCTGCAGGGAGTGGAAGTCGGCCTGGCCGGCGGCGGAGACGGTGGTCCAGGTCTGTCCGGCATCAGTCCTACGGATCAGGCCCGGACGCGGCGAGGTCGCGGTCGGATCGGTGGGGAAAGGGTGGCTGCCGGCGAGGAAGGTACGTGGGCCGGTGACGGTGAAGCCCATCGTGTCCTGACAGCGGTCGGCGATCCGTACGGCGCCACCAGGGTGAGGCGGAAGACGCCGAGGTGTCCGGCTGCGTAGAGGGAGCCGTCGGCCGGGTCCACGCCCAGGCCGTGCCGGTGCCCGGTGCCCGGTGCCGGGGTCGGGGTCGGGGTCGGTGTCGGGATCGCCGGCCTTGGTCTGCGCAGGTGGGGGGCCGTTGATCGCGCACGCGCTCAGCAGCAGGGCGCCGGCCGCGGCAGCGGCCGTGAGCGCGGGTATGCGGAAACGGATGGTCAGCGCATGGCCATGAGACCGGCCGATACGGCCAGGACCAGCAGCAAGGAGTGCAGCCCGAGGGCTTCACCGCACGCTTCGCCTGCCGGGCCATACGCGCATAGTCAGCGGCCTTCGCGCCGCGGCGAGGCCGAGCCAAAGTTCCCACCCCTTGAGGAAATACCCCTGGGGGGTATATGGTTCACGCCATCGACAGATACCCCTAGGGGGTATGGGAATCTCCTCGTGGGAGTGGTCATGTCTTCCGTAAATCCGCGCCGCTGGTGGGCGCTCGGGGTGCTCGCCGCAGCGCAGTTCATGGTGATCATGGACACGTCGATCATCGGCGTGGCGCTGCCTGAGATGCAGCGCGACCTGGGCTTCTCCCAGGGGGATCTGCAGTGGGTGTTCAACGCCTACGTCATCGCCTTCGGCGGACTGCTCCTTCTGGGCGGCCGCCTCTCCGACCTGCTGGGAGCACGCAAGGTCTTCGTGGCCGGCTGGAGCGTTCTGATCGCCGGCTCGGTCGTCGCCGCGGCGGCGGGCACCGCCTGGGTGGAGGTCGCCGGGCGTGCGGTGCAGGGCGTGGGCGGCGCGCTCATCGCACCCGCCTCCATGACGCTGCTGATGATGCTCTTCGGGCACGAGCCCAAGGAGCTCGGCAAGGCCCTCGCGCTCTACGGCGCCGCCGCACCGGCCGGCGGTACGGCCGGTGTCTTCCTCGGCGGGGTGTTCACCGAGTGGGCGAGCTGGCCGTGGGTGTTCATCATCTACGTGCCCATCGGCATCGCCACCCTGCTGGCCACCGGCCTGCTTCCGTCCGTCGCCGCCCGCCGGGGCGGCGGGGTCGACGTCC
The DNA here is from genome assembly GCF_040300305.1 of Streptomyces sp. NPDC000410. NCBI lineage: Bacteria > Bacillati > Actinomycetota > Actinomycetes > Kitasatosporales > Streptomycetaceae > Streptomyces > Streptomyces sp. NPDC000410. Next base: position 12,492 of record NZ_JBEPDM010000055.1, on the reverse strand, counting down.
TCGGTGCCGCGGCGGTGACCGCCGGCCTCGCGCTGACCGTCTTCGCCGTCGTCCGTGCCCCCGAAACCGGCTGGGCCTCGGCCGAGACCCTGATCGAGCTCGCCGCCGGCGTGGCGCTGCTGGCCGTGTTCCTGCTGATCCAGCGGGTCTCGAAGGCGCCGCTCATGCCGCTGGGCATCTGGCGCACTCCGGGCCTGGGTGTCTCGAACCTGGCGATGGCTCTGCTCGGGGCGGCGTGGATCCCGATGTGGTACTTCCTCAACCTCTACCTTCAGCAGGTCCTCGGCTACGGCGCCTTCGCCTCGGGCGCGGCCCTGCTGCCGATGACCGGCCTGCTGATGCTCCTGATGACCACCCTCACCGCCCGCCTGCTGGGCCGGTTCGGTCCCAAGCCGCTCATCACCGGCGGCCTGCTCGTCCTGGCCGCGGGGCTGGTGTGGCTGTCGGCGGCCCGCCCGACCGGCACCTTCCTCATCGACGTCCTGCCCGCGTCCCTGGTCGCGGCCCTCGGTATGGCCCTGGCCTACATCCCCACCCTCATGGCCGCCATGGCGGGAGCCCCGCAGGAGCAGGCGGGCCTGGCCTCCGGCATCGTCAACACCACCTACCAGGTCGGCTCCGCCCTCGGCCTCGCGGCCCTGACCGCCCTGGCCACCAGCCAGGGAGCGGGCGCCCTTGGTGACCTGCCCGCCCTGACCGACGGATTCAGCGCCGCCTTCCTCGCCGCCGCGGCCATCGCCGCCGCAGGCGCGCTGGCCACCCTCGCCCTGATGCGCGGCAAGCCCGCCGCGCAGGAAGCGCCTCAGCTCGCCGCGGCGGCCGGCCGGACGGAGACCTCCGGCCGACTCGTCGAAAAGCACTGACAACCCAACAGGCAGGAGTGTGCGGCCGGCGGACAACCGCCGGCCGCACAGCCGTCTTCGCCTTCGGCGCCAGGACGGACAGCGCTGGCGCCGACGTGGAAAGACCTGGATTCTCCGGTGGCGAGGGGGTGTTCGGACCGACCGAAGGGGGGACCAGGTCCGGGGTCCGACGATGCCGTCCACGCGCGGTCCCCTCACGTCCTGGAAGCCGACGACCCAGCTCTCTGTACGGGGTCCGAAGGCGCCGTCCACGGTCAGCGGGGTGCCGCCGTTCGGTTACGTGGGCTGCTGCCCCCCGCGAGGGATCACCTCGCCGGACCTGAGGAAGCATCTTCGCCTTTCGTCACCCTTGCCGAGGCACGCGCTGTCCGCGGCGGGTGACGCCTTTCGGCTTGAACACCGACAGCACCGTCGCGGCCGCGAGGGCGAGCAGGGCCAGCAGTGCGTGGAGCACGGGCGAGGCATTGCGCACGGACTCGATCGGGAGATCGGACGCTGCCGCTTGCGCCATCGTCTCGAAGGTACGCGTGTACAGCAGCAGCACCCCGGTGCAGACCACGGTGATACCGAGCTTGAACAGCACCCAGTAGTGCCGCAGCAAGCCCCAGGGCGTCACCCACGACTGCACCAGGCCGGTGACCAGCGATGCGAACGCCAGCGGCACCAGCGTGAACCACGCAAGCGGCTCCATCACCAGATACACCCCGCGTACCGCGCCCGGATCAGAACCCGTGACGCCCACCAGGGCCAGGGCGAGGAAGCAGAAGACCGCGCCCAGCCACCCGACGCTCGCCCCGACGTGGACGACCAGGGCCACCTTCCGTACCCGCGCCGAGGCGGCCATCAGCGCCCGACCCCCCAGAAGTGCCCTGCATTCGCGACGGCGACACCGGCCACCGTGCGCGGAGCCGCGCCGTGCAGGTGCCGGCCGGGGCTGTGCTCGCCGCGGATCAGCAGCACCACCACGATCAGCAGCATCTCGGCTATCCCGCAGATCTTCACCCAGCGCGGCATGCCAAAGCCGCTCCCCCGCTGTCGGCTGTTCCGCCCATGACGCTCCTCCTCAGCCCTGCCGCCCCAGAATCCGGACGGACACATTCCTATTTTACGAGACACTGTGTCTCTGAACTGAGCGGAGTGTATCGAGGGCGTCGCTTCGTATACTGGGCGAATGCCGAAGCTGTGGAGCGAGACGATCGAGACGCACCGCCGCGAGGTGCGCGAGGCGATCCTCGACGCCACCGCCGCCCTCGTCGCCGAACACGGGCTGAGAGCCGTGACGATGTCCCAGATCGCCGAGCGGGCGGGCGTCGGAAGGGCGACCCTCTACAAGTACTTCCCCGACGTGGAGGCGATCCTGGGTGCCTGGCACGAACGCCAGGTCGGCCACCACCTTCACCAGCTCACGGAAGTGCGGGACCAGGCGGCCGACCCGGCTGCGCGACTGGAGGCCGTACTGACCGCGTACGCGTTCATGACCTCCTCCCGCGCCGGTCACGACGCCGACATCGCCGCTCACCTCCACCACGGATCCCGCCTCGCCCACGCGCACGAGCACCTTCACGGCCTGGTCCGCGACCTGATCGCCGAGACGGCATCCAGCGGCGACCTTCGCTCGGACACCGACCCGGGCGAGCTCGCCACCTACTGCCTGCACGCCCTCTCCGCGGCCGGCAGCCTGCCCACCGAAGCAGCCGTCCGGCGACTCGTCCAGATCACGCTGACGGGCCTGCGCAACTCCGGCTGAGACCTGGCGGACAGCCCGGTTCCGCGGCCGGGCTTCGCGCGCGCCTTGCGACCCGGCGCCGGCCGGCCGTTCACGCTGTCCGCGCTCAGCTCATGCCGACGGGCCGCGAGCGTCACGTCGATCAACAGACGGAAAACCCCTCACCGTATACCCATAGGGGTATACAGGTTTGAGGTGTGGGGCCACGGGGACCCACACTGACTGAGGCGAGGAAGAGGCGAGAGAAATGGACCACTCCGCTCACCACACGGAAGCGTCCGCGCACGACCACGCAGGGCACGCGCACGACGCGGCGCATGCGCACCACGCCGTTCACGGTCGCGCCGGCGCAGGAGCAACCTGGTCGACGGCGGCGAAGGCAACGCTTCACTGCCTGACCGGATGCGCCATCGGCGAGATCCTCGGCATGGTGATCGGCACGGCCCTGGCCTGGCACAACGCCCCTACCATGGTCCTGGCCATCGCGCTGGCGTTCCTCTTCGGCTACTCCTTCACCCTCTACGCCGTCCGCAAGTCCGGCCTGAGCTGGAAGGCTGCGATCAAGGTCGCCCTGGCCGCCGACACCGTCTCGATCGCCGTCATGGAGCTGGTCGACAACGTCATCATTGCCCTCACCCCCGGCGCGATGGAGGCCCACCTGAACGAGGGCCTGTTCTGGTACGCGCTCCTCGGCGGCTTCGCCGTCGCCTTCGTGATCACCACCCCGGTGAACAAGTGGATGATCGGCCGCGGCAAGGGGCACGCCGTGGTCCACGCCTACCACTGACCCGCTCGGCCATCAGCAGGCCTCACCGGAGCCCCTGGCTCCGGTGAGGCCTGCCGACACGTAAGCGGCGCCTCGCTTCCGTCTCGCCGTCGCCAGATGATCGGGGTGAGGTGTTCGGTTGCTCCGCCGGGCCTCCTGGCGCCGCGGCATGGCTTACTCGCCCTTGAGGAGTTCGGCCGGCTGCTCGTCCAGGGTGAACTCGCCGTTGTCGATCGCGGCTTCGAGCCGGTCGGCCGCGGCCCGGACCTCCTGCTGGAGTACCAGACCAGCGACGTCGCTCCGTCCTGGCTGAGAGGCGGGTTCAGCCGCGGAGGAGTTCGGCGACGTGGGCGTAGGAGTCGTCCGCGTAACCGGCCACCATGCCCCGGCGGGCGATCTCATGGGCGGCGGAGATCACCGTACTGTCGACGCCCCGGCTGCGTGAGGCCTCGAGGACATGGGACATGATCGCCGCCGCCGAGCGGAGGTTGGAGCCCCCGGCGGGGTAGCTGCCGGTGTCGACCTGCTCGGCGAACGCGTCGATCACGTCGGGCAGGAGCGCGGCGACGCCCTTGGCGTAGGGGGCCAGGTCGGATGCGGTGACGCCCTCGGATCTGGCGAGGGCGAAGGCGTGGACGACGCCGGTCAGTGCCGTCCAGAAGATGCCGAGCAGCGCGACGTCGTGCGCCCCCGCACGGCCCGGGTCCGTGCCCAGGTGCACACAGGTGCCGCCGATGGCCCTGAGGGTGTCCCGGTGGCGTTCGTACAGGTCGGCCGGGCCGCTGTGGAGGACCAGGGTGGACGGGCCGCCGACGAGGTACGTCGGAACCATGATCGCGCCGTCGAGATAGCCGATGCCGTGCGCGTCGGCCCACTCGGCGGTGGCGCGGGCGTCGTCGGGGGTGCCGGCGGTGAGGTTGACCAGGGTGCGGCCCTTGAGCACGTCGGCGTGCGGGGCGATGACGGCACGGACGGCTTCGTGGTCCAGCACGCAGATCACCACGAGGTCGCTCGCCGCGATCGCCTCCGCGGCGGTCCCGGCCTCGACGGCGCCGTTCTCCACCAGGCCGTCGGCCCTGCCCGGAGTACGGTTCCAGACGGTTGCGGAATGGCCCGCGGCCAGGAACGCGGAGGCCAGGGCCCGGCCCATCGGGCCCAGGCCGAGAACGGTGACAGGGGAAGCAGACATGGGGAACTCCGAGGTCGTGACGGTGACCGATCCGCACACATGCGGGATGGGTGTGGCCGTCGGGGTGTTCGAGGGCAAGTGGAAGTCGTTCGTCATGTGGGCGCTCTCCGAGCGTCCGCGCCGCTTCGGGGAGACCAGGCGGCTGGTCACCGGCATCAGTGAGAAGGTGCTGACCCAGCAGCTCCGGGAGCTCCAGGCCGACGGGATCGTGCACCGGGAGGACTACGACGAGGTGCCGCCCCGGGTCGAGTACTCGCTGACCGAGCGGGGCCGTCGGCTCTACGAACTGCTGGAACTGCTCTCCGCATGGGGTCGGGACCACCTGGCCATGAGGACAGGGGCGGTATCGGACGACGGGCTTGGCGCGCCTCGACAAGACTTCCCGGTCGCCGGTCCTTGATCAAGTACGCACCTTCAGGTACGTGCCCACGTCGCCCTCCCGGCTCGGCGTTCGCGGCCCCGGCGCGGTACGCCGACGGGTGGCGACGGGTCGACCGGCCGCTCGCCGGGTGGGAGATCCGGTGGGACAGCGGGCAGCAACAGGGCCCTACCGTGCCGGAAGGTCCAAGCCTTCCTTCAACGGCGAACAACGGCGAACACAATGCGGCCGGCGTCCCGGTGACCGGCAATGCGGCGAACCAGCAGCTCAACCGCTTCGTCACACACGTTGCGACTGCCTTGGTCCGAGCCGGACGCGCTGGAACACGCTTCTTGGGCTCGCTGCTCGGCGAGCCGCCCAGTGCTGGTCGCAGCGGGGGATGACCTCACCGGCCCCCGACGAAGTCCTCACCACCACAGCGGCTGTGGCAGATCAACGTGAGTTCACCACATCAGCCCTTACGACCTGGTGCGCAATTGCCTCACGCATGTGCGGACCGGCGATCTATCCTCGCGGCCATGACGTCACACGATGCGCCTGAAGGCTCCCGGATCGCTCCCGGTGGTGCCGGGCTGGTGATCCGGCAAGAGACCGCTGACGATCACCGAGATGTGCGCGAGGTTCATTCGCGCGCCTTCGGTGACAGCGATCGGGTTCCCGGGCTCGTGGAGGCACTTCGCGTTGCGCAGGCCGCATTGGCGCCGATGTCCTTTGTCGCTGTCGTCGATGACCGGGTCGTCGGGCATGTCCTGCTGAGCGCGACGCGGTTGGACGCTCCGCGCCGGATCGTGGACGTCCTGTCGCTGTCACCGCTGGGCGTGGTTCCGGAGTTCCAGCGTCAGGGCATCGGTACGCGGCTCATCGCCCACGCCCTCGAGGCGGCCGACAGCCAGGGTGTGCCGTTGGTGTTCCTGGAGGGTTCGCCGCGCTACTACGGCGCGCGCGGCTTCGAGAGTGCCGGCGCGGTGGGCTTCCGTTCGCCGTCGCTGCGGATCCCTGAAGCCGCGTTTCAGGTCGCCCGGTTGTCCGCTCACGAGCCGTGGATGACGGGCACCTTCGTCTACTCAGAGGCCTTTTGGGCCTTTGACTGCGTCGGCCTGCGCGACCCCGAGGACTGAGGGGCTACCCGACTCGACCTGATCTTCAGGACTGTCACAGTGGCGATGTCCAACTCGTCGTCGGTTGCATGCGATCAGCGAGGCGTCGGGCCGTAACGTGAACAGGGCCGTAGGGTTCATTGGGTGTGTCGTCTCGATGGGCCCGTACGGCTCTGTCTCATTCTGCCTTCACGGGCCTGTAGCGTGCACATCTCGGCAACTTGATCGAGGAGTTGGCCGGTCCTTGGTCAGCTCAACGCGAGAGCCGACTGTATGAGCGATGCCACGGTGAACGCCTTCGGGCCGCAGGTGCCGGCCGCCGGCACGGGCTGGTCTTCGTGGACCGGGTCCTGGTCACCCTCGCGCACCCGCGGCTGGACCTCACCCACGCGGCCCTGGCCGAGTTGTTCGACGTCGACCGGTGCATCGTGACCAAGGCCATCGGAGAGATCAGGCCGCTGCCGGCCGCCCTCGTCCTGCTCACCCTCCTCGCCGCCTCCGGCCGCGTGACGCTCGACGGGGGGCGGGGGAGCGGGGAGGGGCCGCCGGGACCGGGGCCATTGGGGCAGAGGCCCGAACGGCGGCCGGGGGGCGGCCGCTGAGAGGCTGCACGGCCCCAGCCGCACGGGGATCGCTGCACGGCGCCAGCCGCACGGGGATCGAGGATGCTCACGGCGGGGCTGCCGTGCTGGTGACAGCTCGGACCGGCTCGCAGCTTCTGTCGCGGGCATATGGCACACCGTCAGCCGACCCAACTCCCGACAGTGGAGAAGTGGTTGATGTGATTCCGCACAAACTCCCTATCGCGTGCGATCTTACGAATGGCACGATCAGCGTGAGGCCGGCGCGCGTACCCGCCTTGTACCCGTCTTCCGATCGAAAGTGTGACCTTCAGCAGATGCGAAGATCCCTCGGCGCGGCGCGCCGAACCGCCGGTGCGGCCGTGCTCTCCCTGGCCACCGCCCTCACCGGACTCGCCTTTCCCACCACCGCGCAGGCGGCTGTGACCTGCTCGGCCGGCGTGTGGAAGGCCCAGTACTACGCCAACACCACCTTCACGGGCACCCCGAAGGCCACCGTCTGCGATACCTCCATCGCCGAGAACTACGGCCAGGGTGACCCCGCAGGCGTCACCCTGCCGCGGGACAACTTCGGCGTCCGCTGGAGCATGACCCGCAACTTCGGTTCCGGCGGCCCCTTCGACCTCACCGTCGCCGCCCAGGACGGCGTCCGCGTCTACCTCGACGGCTCCCGCAAGATCGACCTGTGGCGCAACGTTTCCCGGGACCAGAAGAAGACCGTCCGCCTCACCATCCCGCGCGGGGTCCACACCCTGCGCGTGGACTTCGCCGCCTACACCGGCCCCGCCAACATCGCCTTCTCCCACAAGCCCGTCATCGGCGCGGCCTACGACAAGACCGCCCCGCTGACCCCGGTCGGACTGAAGGCCGGCTACGCGGCAGCCACCCTGAAGACGAGCCTGACCTGGTCCCGCAACTACGAGCTGGACCTGGCCGGTTACCGTCTCTACCGCCGCACCGGCAGCACCGGCGTCTGGAGCCAGCGCAACACCACTCCGATCACCGGCAGCACCTTCACCGACGCACCTCCGGCCACCGGCGCCACCTACGAGTACGCCCTGCGCGCCGTCGACCGCTCCGGCAACCTCTCCCCGTTGACCGCCGTGACGCGCGTCGTCAGCGCCGACAGGACGGCCCCCGCCGCCCCCGCCGGACTCACCGCCACGTACGACGGGTCCGGCGCCCGGCTCTCCTGGTCGCCGGTGAGCGGGGCGAGCTCGTATGAGGTGCAGCGGTCCCTCGCGCCCGAGGGGCCGTTCTCCTCCTTCGACTTGCCCACGCAGAGCACCGTTCTGACGGACTTCAACGCCGCCGCGGGCACGACCTACCACTACCGGGTGCGGGCCCTGGACAGCGCGGGCAACGCTTCCCCGTACTCCGCGCCCGTCCAGCTCGACGTGCCCGAGCTGCCCAAGCCCAAGCCCCTGGCGCCGGCGAACGTCTCCGCCAACGGCTGGGTCGACCGCAACACCGTCGGCTGGAAGTACGACGGGGACGCGGCCCACCGGTTCCACGTCTACGCCGCCGAGTCGGCCACCGGCCCGTGGACCCGGCTGACCGAAACCCCGGTCACCGGCCCCGCCTACGACGACTTCACGGCGCCCGTCGGGCAGGTGCGCCACTACCAGGTCAGGACGGTCGCGACGCACGGCACGGAGTCGGACCCGTCAGCGACGGCCTCGGCCACCCGCACCGGCGACGTCACCCCGCCGCACATGCCGTACGGCCTGGACGCGTGGGACGGCACCGATGGCGTGCACCTCTCCTGGACGGCCAACACCGACGACACGGATCACTACCTCGTCATGCGCAAGGCGATGTTCGGCGCGTGGGAGCAGATCGCCGTGGTGCGGGACGTCACGTACCTGGACGCCGGCGTCCCGGTGGACGTGCAGTTCGGCTACACCGTCCGCGCAGTCGACGCGGCCGGCAACGTCTCGCGCATGCCCGAGCCCGGCTACGGCACCGTCTACGGCAAGCGCCTGCCGGTGAACGAGAAGCCGGCCGCGCCCGCCTCGGTGACCGCGACGGCCGAGAACGGCAACGTCAAGGTGGAGTGGACCGCGAGCACGTCGGCCGATGTGGCCGGCTACTACGTCTACCGCACCAACTCTTCGGACCCCGCGTCGGCCTACGCGGTCTCCCCGCTCATCACCGGGACGACGTTCACGAACGAGAACGTGCCCGCCGGCAAGACGTGGCGCTACGTGGTGCGCGCCGTCAGCAAGCGCAGCATGTGGTCCGACTTCTCGCCGGTGGCCGAGGTCACCATCGCCTGCCCGGTCATGACCGCACCGGCCACTCCCCGGATCACCGGGGGCGGCAGGGGCGCGGACTCCGTCCGGCTCGACTGGGAGGTGGGAGCGTGCGACCAGGGTGCCACCGTCTCGTACAACGTCTACCGGTCCACGTCCGGTTCGGACGTCTTCACCCCTGAGCGCCGCATCGCTTCGGGCGTGACGGCACTGACGTACACGGACCCCGGTCTGGCGCGGGCGTACTACTACTACTACGTGGTCACCGCCGTGGCCGCCGACGGCACCGAATCGGCCCCGCAGGCCAAGCCGTTCGAGATCTCGCTGATGGCGCCCTGACGCCCGGTTCGATCCCTCGGGCCCCCGTCGTCCGGACGCCTTCATGCGTCCGGACGACGGGGGCCTTTGCCGTCGCCCGGACGCGGATGTACCGGGGTACCGGGAGTTCGCGAGCCGTCCCGTGTCACTCCTTCGTGGCCCAGTAGTCCCGCTGCATCTCCCGCGGCCAGGCGGGTTCCCGCATCTCTGGAGGTGAGGTGGAGGTTCTCGCGGCCCGTGGCACAGGCCGAGCTTCTGACCAGCGGCTTTCCAGCTGTCTCACGGCGATGCACGCCGCACAGTCTCACGAGCCGTGGCACATCCTTGGTCAGCACATCTCGGCCTCCGGGACCGGTGGGCTCGCCTTGAGGTGTCGCGTGTCGTAGGTCCCTTCACAGGGCCTCGTTCGGATGAAGGCAGCGCATTCGTGGCATGGCGCCGAGCTCTCTGCTGATCACGGCGATGGACTGCAACCGCACGTGGTCACCGACCCGCGGGCTGAAACCACCGCGGAGCAGAGGGGAAGACATGATGTTCTGCAGTTCTCGGACCGCGCTGCCGGCGATCTGGTTGAACGGCTGACGCTCCAGTTGGTCCTCGTGGTACCCGTAGTGCCAACGGGTCGCCATGGAGCCGTCGTCCGGCCCCGGCTCAAGGCTCGGGGGGAAGGTCCGGCTCAGCAGGTACTTGGTGCCCGGTGACATGTCGATCTTGCGTGACCTGGGCGTTCTCGGCTGTCTCACGGCCTTGTCACCCGTGATCAGTCTCAAATCCGTGGCATTTCCTCGCGTGGGCGAGGTCGAGATCAGGCGGCTTGTCCGAGTCGGCCGAGTACACCAAGCTGAGCCCCGAGCACGAGGGCCACCGGCGAGGCCGGATCGCGCACCGATGAGTTTCCCGCGCCGCGCTGGTCCATACGCCGGACACCCACGGACGGAAGGCTGGGCCATGCGGAAACTGATCTACGGCATGAACCTGACCCTGGACGGCTACATCGCCGCGGCCGGTGACGACATCGGCTGGAGCGGACCGCCGAGCGACGAGCTGTTCCAGTGGTGGCTCGATCACGAGCAGGCGAGTGGCCTGTCGCTGTATGGGCGCAAGCTGTGGGAGACGATGAGCTCCTACTGGCCGACCGGCGACCAGCAGCCCAACGCCACCCCGGCGGAGATCGCGTTCGCGCGGAACTTGGTCGTTGTTCGTACTGAGGGCTGGGCTCGAGACATACCGCGAGTGAAAACAACCGGGTGTTGCCAGCATGTATGCGATTTTCGATACGCGGACGATACGCGCCGGCTCGTAGCCTTGATGCATGCGTGTCTTGATTGTCGAGGACGAGCCCTATCTGGCCGAAGCGATCCGCGATGGCCTGCGCCTGGAAGCGATCGCGGCCGATATCGCCGGAGACGGTGACACCGCTCTGGAACTGCTCAGCATCAACACCTACGACATCGCCGTCCTCGACCGCGACATCCCCGGTCCTTCCGGCGACGAGATCGCCAAACGCATCGTCGCCTCCGGCAGTGGCACGCCCGTCCTCATGCTCACCGCCGCCGACCGTCTCGACGACAAGGCATCCGGGTTCGAACTCGGCGCCGACGACTACCTCACGAAACCCTTCGAACTCCTGGAACTCGTGCTCAGGCTCAGGGCCCTCGACCGCCGGCGCGCCCACAACCGGCCTCCCGTACGCGAGATCATGGGCCTGCGCCTCGATCCGTTCCGCCGCGAGGTCTACCGCGACGACCGCTACATTGCGCTCACCCGCAAACAGTTCGCGGTCCTTGAAGTCCTCGTCGCAGCCGAAGGCGGTGTCGTCAGCGCCGAAGAGCTCCTGGAGCGCGCGTGGGACGAGAACGCCGACCCGTTCACCAACGCCGTGCGCATCACGGTCTCCGCCCTGCGCAAACGCCTCGGCGAACCCTGGGTCATCGCTACCGTGCCGGGCGTCGGCTACCGCATCGACACAGCACCCGGCACCGGGCACGGGGGTGGTGACCGTGGATAGGCAGCCCGGCTTGAGCGTTCGCCTCAAACTCACCCTCAGCTACGCCGGGTTCCTCGTGCTCGCGGGCGCCCTGCTGCTCGCGGCGGTGTGGGTGTTCCTCCTGCGTTACGTCCCGGACCGGGCGATACTCATCGACCCCGATGACAGGCCCGATGGTGTTTTTCCCATCCGGTCCGTCCTCCTGGACGTCTTCGCTCCGAGGGCGGCCGCGGTCATGCTGTTCCTGCTGGTTTTCGGTCTTCTGGGAGGGTGGATCCTCGCGGGCCGCATGCTCGCCCCGCTGACCCGCATCACCCACGCCACCCGCATGGCCACGAAGGAATCGCTGTCACACCGGATCCGGCTGCCCGGCCGCAAGGACGAGTTCCGCGAACTGGCCGACGCCTTCGACGCGATGCTCGTACGGCTCGAAGCACACGTCGCCGAACACCGGAGGTTCGCGGCCAACGCCTCGCACGAGTTGCGCACCCCGCTGGCGATCTCGAAGTCGCTTCTCGACGTGGCCCGCACCGATCCCTACCACGACACCGGCGAGATCATCGAGCGCCTGCACACCGTCAACACCCGGGCCATCGACCTCACCGAGGCACTGCTCCTGCTCAGCCGCGCCAACCAGCGGTCCTTCACCCGAGAACACGTCGACCTGTCCCTCGTCGCAGAGGAAGCGGCCGAAACGCTCCACCCGCTCGCGGAAAAGCACGGCGTCGCCCTCGAGACCAGCGGCGACATCGCCCCCACGAGCGGTTCGCCCGCGCTCCTGCTGCAGCTCACCACGAACCTTGTACACAACGCGATCGTCCACAACGTGCCGGAACAGGGCACCGTCCGGGTCCACACCGGTGTCCGTCCCAAGACCGTGGTGCTCACCGTCGAGAACACCGGAGAGCAGCTCACGCCACAGGTGGTCGCGACCCTCACCGAACCCTTCCAGCGCGGCACCGAGCGCATCCACACCGACCAGGCAGGCGTCGGCCTGGGCCTGGCCATCGTCAAGACCATCACCGAGGCACACGACGGAACGCTCACGGTTTGAGCTGCCCCGAGTTTCGTAGAGTCCGATCTTGATGGTTCAGGCGGACTGCGGGACTTGCTCCTGGCTCTGCCAGAAGGCTTGCTCGTACTCGGCAGGCGGTACGTAGTCGAGTGCGGAGTGGAGGCGTTCTTCGTTGTACCAGGTGATCCACTGGAAGATCGCGCGTTCGACCTGGTCGACGTCCTTCCAGGGGCCCTGCATCTCGATGAGCTCGGCCTTGAAGGTGCCGTTCAGGGCCTCGGCCATCGCGTTGTCATACGAGTCCGCGACCGACCCG
>NZ_JBEPDM010000054.1:0-39851 GCF_040300305.1 Streptomyces sp. NPDC000410 | reverse complement strand
CGCGCCCGCGCGCGGGGGGGGCGGGGGGGGCCGCCCGGGGGCCCCCCCCCCCCCCGCCCCGCCCGCCCCCCCGCCGCAGGCGCCCCACCCCCCGCTCGGCCTCGTCCACGGCCCCGGGACCTGGGCCGTCTCCGTCGCCGCGCCGCTCGGGCGGATCACCGGGGCGCAGGTGCGGGCGCTGCTGCCCGCGCCCGGCGACGAGCTCAGGATGACCCCCTGGCGCGGGGTCGTCGTGCCGGGGTTCGCGGACCGGCCCGCCGCCGAAGCGCGGCTCGCGGCGCTTGAGGCCACCGGGTTCATCACCCGCGCCGACTCGCCCTGGTACGGCGTCGGAGCCTGCACCGGGCTGCCCGGGTGCGGCAAGTCGCTGGCCGACGTACGGGCCGACGCGACGCCGGGACGGGGCGGGCTGCCCGTGTACTGGTCCGGCTGCGAGCGTCGCTGCGGGCACCCGCACGGGGAGTACGTGGACGTGCTCGCCACCGGCGCGGGCACGTACCGGGTGACCGTGCGCGACATCGACGTACCGACAGATGAGGGACTGGCCGGCGCGATCGCGGCGGCCCGTACGACGAAATGAGCGAGAAGACCGTGTTCGACTACGAGAAGGACGGCGCGGAGATCTACCGCCAGTCCTTCGCCACGATCCGCGCCGAGGCCGACCTCGCCGCGCTGCCCGCCGACGTGAGCCAGGTCGCGGTACGGATGATCCATGCCTGCGGGATGGTCGATCTCGTCCGCGATCTCGCCTACTCACCCGCCGTCGTGGCCCGCGCCCGCGCCGCCCTGCGCGCGGGCGCGCCCATCCTGTGCGACGCGCAGATGGTCGCCAGCGGCGTCACCCGCAAGCGGCTGCCCGCCGACAACGATGTGATCTGCACGCTCTCCGACCCGTCCGTGCCCGCGCTGGCCGCCGAGCTCGGTACGACGCGCAGCGCCGCCGCCCTCGAACTCTGGCGCGAGCGGCTCGACGGCGCGGTCGTCGCCGTCGGCAACGCGCCCACCGCCCTCTTCCGGCTCCTGGAGATGATCGAGCAGGGGGCGCCGCGCCCGGCCGCCGTCATCGGCGTACCGGTCGGCTTCATCGGCGCGGCGGAGTCGAAGGACGCGCTGGCGGAGCACACGTCGGGGCTGGAGCACCTGGTGGTACGAGGACGGCGCGGCGGCAGCGCCATGGCGGCCGCGGCGATCAACGCGATAGCGAGTGAGGTCGAATGAGCGGCGGGAGCGTGAACGGCGTGAGCGCGACGGGCAAGCTGTACGGGGTCGGGCTGGGACCCGGCGACCCCTCCCTGATGACGCTGCGCGCGGTCGAGGCCATCGCCGAGGCCGACGTGGTGGCGTACCACAGCGCCCGGCACGGCCGTTCCATCGCCCGCTCCATCGTGGCGAAGCACCTGCGCTCCGACCACATCGAAGAGCGCCTGATGTACCCGATCACGGTCGAGACCACCGATCACCCCGGCGGTTACCGGGGCGCGCTCAACGACTTCTACGAGGAGGCTGCCGAGCGGCTCGCGGCGCACCTCGACGCCGGCCGGACCGTCGCCGTGCTCGCGGAGGGCGACCCGCTCTTCTACGGCTCGTACCAGCACATGCACAAGCGGCTGGCGCACCGCTATCCCACCGAGGTGATCCCCGGCGTCACGTCGGTCAGCGCGGCCGCGGCCCGGCTCGGTGAGCCGCTGTGCGAGGCCGAGGAAGTCCTGACGATCATCCCCGGCACGCTGCCGGAGGAGGAGCTGACGGCCCGGCTCGCCGCCACCGACTCGGCCGTCGTCATGAAGCTGGGCCGGACCTTCCCCGCCGTGCGCCGGGCGCTGGAGCGGGCGGGCCGGCTCGACGACGCGCGGTACGTCGAGCGGGCGACGATGGCCGGCGAGCGCACGGACCGGCTGGCGGACGTGAACCCGGAGTCGGTGCCGTACTTCTCGGTGGCCGTGCTGCCCTCCCGGATCGACGTCACCGCGCCCGAGGCGCGCGAGCGGGGCGAGGTCGTGGTCGTGGGCACGGGCCCGGCGGGGCCGCTGTGGCTGACGCCCGAGACCCGGGGGGCGCTGTCCTCCGCCGACGATCTGGTCGGCTACACGACCTACCTGGACCGGGTCCCCGTACGCCCCGGTCAGCTGCGCCACGGCTCCGACAACAAGGTCGAGTCGGAGCGCGCGGAGTTCGCCCTGGACCTCGCGCGGCGGGGGCGGCGCGTGGCCGTGGTGTCGGGCGGCGACCCGGGGGTCTTCGCGATGGCCACGGCGGTGCTGGAGGTGGCGGCCCAGGAGCCGTACGCGGACGTTCCCGTACGGGTCCTGCCGGGCGTGACGGCGGCGAACGCAGCGGCGGCCCGCGCGGGCGCCCCGCTCGGGCACGACTACGCGACGATCTCGCTCTCCGACCGGCTCAAGCCGTGGGAGGTCATCGCGGAACGCCTGCGGGCGGCGGCCTTGGCCGATCTCGTGCTCGCCCTCTACAACCCCGGTTCGCGCAGCCGCACCTGGCAGGTGGCCAAGGCCCGCGAACTGCTCCTGGAACACCGGGCCCCGGACACGCCGGTCGTCGTCGCCCGCGATGTGGGCGGCGCGGAGGAGAGCGTACGGATCGTGTCGCTCGCCGAACTGGACCCGGCGGTGGTGGACATGAGGACGCTGCTGCTGGTCGGTTCGTCGCAGACGCGGAAGGTCAGGCGCGGGGCGGGCGAGGAGATCGTCTGGACGCCGCGTACGTACCCGGAGGGCTGAGAAGGGCTGAAAAAGGGGGCGGCCGTACGGCCGCCCCCCTTCGGGTGTTGCTCAGCGCCGCGGGTAGACGAGCACGCCGTCCTCGGTGGAGAAGACGGCCGCGTCGGCGCCGATCATGTCGGGCAGCATCGTCCCCTCCGGCAGTTCGGCCGCCTTGCCCGTGGCCAGGGAGAACGAGACCGGTGCCGTACCGGGTGCCTCGCCGTACGCCGTTCCGTCGCTGTCCACCGCCTTCACCTCGATCCGGGCCCGGTCGTCGGTCTCGTCCGTGCAGTGACCGCGCTTCGCCTTCAGGTCGAACACCGCGAGGTCGGCGACCAGGTAGCGGCCGTCGGGCGAGCGGAACGGCGTGACCTCCGTGTTGCTCTGCTTCTTGCAGGTGACCGTGGCCAGCACCTTGCCGGTACTCCCGTCGTGCACCGCCCAGATCTCGTCCGAGGTCATTCCGTCCTTGATCGGCCAGGACGCCACCACGTTCCCGTCCGGCGACGGGTAGGGCTCCACCATGTCCATGCCCTCGCTGGGGGTCGCCCCGGCCGGGGCGACGTCCTCGGCGAACCAGCCGCCCGCCACCCAGAAGGCCCCCTCTCCCTGGACCAGCAGACCGGCCTTCGCCTGCCCGATGATCCACGGGCGGTCGTCGCACGCTCCGAAGAACTGGGGGCACGGCTTCGGGGACTTCAGAGCCGGGCTCTTCTTGTCGTGCGTGGTCACCTTGCCCGAGACGACATCCACTACGGCCATGAGATCCTCACCGCTCAGCACGGCGATGCCGCCGTCCGCCGGGACGCTGACGTCGGCGGCGCCTCCCGGGATCGTGGTCTCCTTGACCGGCGCGGCCTGTTCACCCTTGGAGGCCGCCGTGTCGTACGTGGCGATACGAGTGACCTGGGTTCCCTTGTTGACGGCGTCCTCGCCCTCGGTGCCCGAGGTGACGAGGACGGCGTACTCCTTGCCGTCCTTGTGGGTCACGTACAAGTTGGCCGGCGTCTGGGTGGGCATCGGCTTGCCGCTCCAGCGGCTCTCGCCGGTCTTCGCGTCGCGGGCGACGATGTGCGAGGTCTGCTTGTCGTCGAAGCCCGTGGTCTGCCGGAGCAGGAGCAGACCCGCGTCGGGGGCGAACGTCGGCATCCCCAGGTCGGCCTGGTTGTCCTGGTCGTCCTTCTCCACGGCCGTCCAGCCCTTGGTGTTGTCGAAGGCCTTGGGGATCGGCTTCCGCGGCGCGGCGGACGCGGGCGGCGAGGCGGACGAAGTCCCCTGCGACGACGCCTTGGGATCCGCGCCGTCCGGTGATCCGCCACCGCACGCCGTGAGCGTGAACGAGAGCGAGAGTGAGAGCGCCGCGAGTGCGGTCGCGCGCGTCGTCTTCATGGACTCCCCCGAGGTCGATCTTCCAAAGAACCCCAGGAATATAGAACATGACGCTCCGTCGGGAAGGTCAGTCGGGGATCGCTCCGTCCAGGAGCCGGTCGACGCCCGTCTTGATCTGATCGGAAGTCGTCCCGCGAGCGACCGCCAGATGCCGGAACAGGCTCGGCAGGAACGGGGCGAGCAGCATGTGCGCGAGGACGGCCGCGTCCGCCGCGTCGTCCTCGGGCCGTACCCGACGCAGCAGCATCGTCACATGCAGGTGCATGGCCAGGTACGGGCCGCTGGTGTAGCGCGCGGCCGGTGACGCGGCTTCCGCGGCGAACATCAGGGTCTGCTGCTCGGCGAGGTGATCGGCCAGCGCGTGGAGGAAGGCGCGCAGCCGGTCGACGGGCGGGGCGTCCGGGCCGAGCGGGGCGGGGCCGCTGAGGAAGGCCGCCTGGAACTGGCGCTCGCGCTCGTCGAGCAGCGCGAGCAGCAGCTGCGCCACGTCGCCGAAGCGGCGGTAGACCGTGCCCACGCCGATGCCGGCGGCCTGCGCCACGGCGTTCATGGTGAGCGCCTCGGGCCCGCGCTCGGCGACGAGCCGCGCGGCCGCGTCGAGGATCTTCTCCCGGTTGCGGGCGGCGTCCGCGCGCTCGACAGGGGGTTGGCCGGTGACGGTCAGTTCGGTGCGGCCGGGGCCGTGCTTGTCTCCCACGGCACGAGGTTATCGGACCCTCTTGCGAACCGGATATCTATCCGATTAATGTCGTCCCATCAAAGCGGATAGCAATCCACTTAACTGCTCGGCCAGGACGGGCTGAGGATGGGAAGGGAACACGCCATGAGCTCCAAGGTTGCGGTCATCTACTACTCGTCGACCGGGAACGTGCACCACCTCGCCAAGGCCGTCGCGGAAGGCGCGGAGAAGGCCGGCGCGGAGGTCCGTCTGCGCCGCGTACCGGAGCTGGCGCCGGACGCCGCCATCGACGCCAATCCCGCGTGGCGCGAGCACGTGGAGGCCACGAAGGACGTCGAGATCGCCACGCTCGACGACCTGGCGTGGGCGGACGCGTACGCGCTGGGCTCGCCGACGCGTTTCGGCAACATCGCGGCGCAGCTGAAGCAGTTCCTCGACACGACGGGCGGCCTGTGGCAGCAGGGCACCATGGCCGACAAGCCGGCCACCGGCTTCACCAGCGCCCACAACGCGCACGGCGGCAACGAGTCCACGCTGCTCGCCCTCTACAACACCCTGCACCACTGGGGCTCGATCATCGTCTCCCCCGGCTTCACCAGCCCGGTGGTCTACGGCGCCGGCGGCAACCCCTACGGCACCTCCCACGCGGGCGGCACCGGCGCCCCGACCGACGAGACCCTCGAAGCCGCCCGCTACCAGGGCGAACGCCTGGCCACGATCACGGCCCGACTGCGGGCGGGCGCGGCGGCCTGAGCCCGTACGACCGTGCCGCCCCACAGCCGGCCGGGCCGCGAAGCCGCCGCACCCGGGCGCGCGGGACAACCCACCGGCGCGAA
The DNA here is from genome assembly GCF_040300305.1 of Streptomyces sp. NPDC000410. Taxonomy (NCBI): domain Bacteria; kingdom Bacillati; phylum Actinomycetota; class Actinomycetes; order Kitasatosporales; family Streptomycetaceae; genus Streptomyces; species Streptomyces sp. NPDC000410. The sequence continues at coordinate 34,230 of NZ_JBEPDM010000054.1, read as the reverse complement.
GCTGCCCCGCACGGGGGCCGGGGCAGCCACCACCCGCGGCGCGAAGCTGCCGCAGCCGGGCGCGTCGGCCCCACAGCCGGCCGGGCCGCGCAGCCGCCGCACCCGGGCGTGCGGAACAACCCACCACCCGCGGCGCGAAGCTGCCGCAGCCGGGGGCCGGGCGCGTCGGCCCCCGTCAGGGTCGGGCGGCTCCCGGCCCCGCGGGGGCGCTGCGCCCCACCACCGTCCCCGCCCGGTCGATGCACACCACGTCCACCACCACCGGCGCCCCGCGCAGGACGGACAGTGCCTGGTCACGGGCGCCCGCCGCCACCAGGTCGCCCAGCGGGACGCCGCGCGCCGCGCACAGCTGGAGCGCGGCCAGGCCCGTGTTCGCGGCGGCCACCTCGACCGCCAGGGACTCGTCCGCCCCGCCGGTCCTCGCGAGCTGCGCGAGGAAGCCCTTGTCGACCTGGGAGCGGGCGGAGTGCAGGTCCAGATGGCCCGCCGCCAGCTTCGACAGCTTCGCGAAGCCGCCACAGACGGTCAGCCGGTCGACCGGGTGCCTGCGTACGTACTTGAGCACCGCGCCCGCGAAGTCCCCCATGTCGAGCAGGGCGTCCTCGGGAAGGTCGTACAGGGCCACGACGGTCTTCTCGGACGTCGACCCCGTGCATCCGGCGAGATGCGTACGGCCCGCCGCGCGCGCCACGTCCACGCCCCGCCTGATCGAGTCGATCCACGCCGAGCACGAATACGGCACCACGATCCCCGTCGTGCCGAGGATCGACAGCCCGCCGAGGATCCCGAGGCGCGGGTTCCACGTGGAACGGGCGATCTCCTCGCCGTGGTCCACTGAGACGGTGATCTCCACATCACCCGTCCCGCCGTGCCGGGCGGCGACGCGCGCGATGTGCTCGCGCATCATCTGCCGCGGTACGGGATTGATCGCGGGCTCCCCGACGTCGAGCGGCAGCCCCGGCCGGGTGACCGTACCGACACCGGGACCGGCCCGGAAGACGACGCCAGACCCGGCCGACAGCAGCCGTACCGTCGCCCGCACCAGCGCCCCGTGCGTGACGTCCGGGTCGTCGCCCGCGTCCTTCACGATCCCCGCCATGGCGTACGCGCCGGTCATCTCCTCCGCCGCCAGCGCGAACGCCGGCGTCTGCCCCTTCGGCAGCGTGATCGTCACCGGATCCGGGAAATCGCCGGTGAGCAGCGCGGTGTACGCGGCGGTCGTCGCGGCCGTCGCGCAGGCACCGGTCGTCCAGCCGGGCCGCAGGCCCGTGTGCTTGAGTTGGGCGCTGCGCCCGCCGGTCGTCGCAGCCTCAGTCACGGAAGGACCCCATGCAGCACATTCTCCTCCTCGGGGGTACGACCGAGGCCCGCGCCCTCGCCGAATCCCTGCACGCGCACGGGACCCGGGTGACGACCTCGCTCGCGGGCCGGGTCGCCGCCCCGAGGCTGCCGCCGGGCGAGGTCCGTGTGGGGGGCTTCGGCGGGGTGGAGGGCCTCGCCGGCTGGCTGCGCGAGCACCAGGTGGACGTACTCATCGACGCCACCCATCCTTTCGCCGGCACGATCAGTTTCAACGCGGCACGGGCCGCGGACCTCGCCCATGTTCCCCTGCTGGCCCTGCGCCGCCCAGGGTGGGCCCCCGTCGAGGGCGACGACTGGCACTTCGCCGACTCGCTGCCCGACGCGGCCCGCCTGCTTCCGGCACTCGGCCGCCGGGTGTTCCTGACCACGGGCCGCATGGGCCTGGCGGCCTTCGCACCCGTCGACGGGACCTGGTTCCTGGTCCGCTCCGTGGACCCCCCGGAGCCACCCTTCCCCGTCCGGATGGAGGTCCTCCTGGACCGCGGCCCCTTCACCCTCGACGGCGAACGGGACCTCCTGCACCGCCACCGCATCGACGTCCTGGTGACGAAGGACAGCGGCGGCGCGGCCACCGCCCCCAAGCTCACCGCCGCCCGCGAGGCGAGCATCCCGGTCCTGGTGGTCCGCCGCCCACCGGTCCCGGAAGGCGTACCGGTGGCGGCGACGCCGGGGGAGGCACTGGCGTGGGTGACCGCGCGGGGGTGAGGCGCGCGGTCAGGGCTTGCGGCCTCTCCGGTCCCCAGCGTGCCGCGCAGCTTCCTCTCACGTCAGCGGATTGCCCACGAGTTGCCCGGGTCGTCGAGCCATGCCCGTTGCGCGTCCGGGGTGACGGTGAGCCCAAACCTGTCGTGTGCAGGACGGCCGTTCTCCAGCCACCAACGGAACGCGGCCTCGACTTCGTCCCACAGGCGGCGCGGGCCTCCCTGCCAGACGGCCGTTTCGGCGCCGTCGCGGAACATCACACACGCCCACGACTTGTCGCTCGGGCCGTAGAACCAGACCGGACGCGCGCCATTGCGCTTGTCCGCCACGGATTTCACGATGTCCCGCACCCGCAGCCCCACCGCGAAGTGGACCGGGCCGAACTTGGCGGTGGTGAAGGCGTCCTCCGTCACCTCGGTCGTGGTGCGGTCGCCCTCGTCCACACTGCCGAGATAGTGCCCGTGCACGATCGCCGGGCCACGCTGAGAACGTGCCTTCATGAATTCCGCGGGTCTGGTGAAATGGCCGCCGGCCGTCCCCCGCTCAACGACCAAGCGAGCGACGGCGTCCGCATGGCTGTAGTGCGTGCCCCAGGGGGCGACGATCACCCCACCCTCGGCCATCTCGCTGACCACGTTCCCGAAGTTCCGGATGCCACAAGTGATCAAGGTCCTGTCGAAGGGCCCACCGGGAAGAGCAGCCCTCAGGCCGTCGCCCTCGACAACGTTCGGACAGAGCCCGACAGCAGACAGCCGCTCGCGCGCCCGGCGGGAGACCGCGGGGTCGATGTCGACGGTGGTCACGTTGCCGTGTCCGACCCGGTGCGTCAGAAGGCCGGCCGTCTCACCGGTCCCGGTCCCGATGTCGAGCGCGCTCATGCCTTGCTGGACGTCGAGCTCGGCGAGCAGCCCGTACACCAGCGAGGGCATTGAGCTGGAACTGGTGGATACGGTGCCCGGCTCACGGCCATGGTGCTTGCCGTCGTCCCACTGGGTCACGATCGGAATGTCCTGGTCGGCATATCCGTACCAGGCTTCCGGATCGTCGTTCCGGCTGACGGCCACGGACTTGCCGGTCTCCATGTCGTGGGGCCACATCAGAGCGGGCAGGAACAGAGCTCGGTCGACGGCCGCGAAGGCCGGAGCCCAGTCCGACGACATCGCGCGCGACTCAAGGAGGAAGCGCCCCAGCTCAGTACGGCCAGGGCGCTCCACCTGCCCAGGAGAGCCGATCACTTGCGGTGCGTCCCGTCGCCGGGCGGCGTGGAGCCGTCGGGGCTCGGCGGCTCCTGCGGAGGCGTCCAAGGAGTGCCAGGGTGCCCATCGCCGCCCTGATCTCCGCCTCCGCCGTCGGCTGCGGTAGCGATCTGCAGGTTGCTCACTGCGTGCTCCTCCGTGTCGTTTCTGATGGTGCCGCGCTTCCGCCCGACCCGACTGTGCCGATCGGGCGGGAGCTATGGGGATCTATGCTCAGAGGCAGGCTCGATCCGCTCGGGATGGGCCATCGCCTCGTGCAGTGCCACCCGCTCGAGCAGGTCCGCGCGATCGCCGCCGCCGGCGTACTCGCGCCGCAGCTCCTCGCACTCGGGGCACCCGCGCTTCACGGGGTCACCGAGAGATTGTCCGCAGCCGTCGACCACTCGATGCCCGAAGCGGCCTTGATGTAGGCGACGCGTACGTAACGCTCGTGGCCGCTCTTGTCCCTGACCTTCTCCTGCACTATGGCCGTCAGCTCACCCTTTCGCCTTGAGGCGATATCGCGCACGGTGCATCCGATCCGCGGGTCTTTTTCGTGGCCGAACGAGTCGACGGTCGTCATGAGGACTTCTCCTCGGAATGGGGGTGGCGGGGCGGCCGGGCCCGGGGTTCTGACCTCTGGCCCCGGATGGCTGGTACTCATTCAACGGGGGTACACCGATCGAGAGAACGGTCCATGCTGGTAAGTCCGTTGAATGCGTTGAACGCCAGGGAGGAGCTGGAATGGGGCGCACGCCGAACACCGCCCTCGCCGCCTTGATGGCCGAGGCCGACTGGGGAAACGGGCAGCTCGCGCGGGCGGTGAACCGCGCCGGGGCCGAGGCGGGCCTGGCATTGAACTACAGCGCCAGCACCGTCACGTACTGGCTCAAGGGCACGCTTCCGAAGGAAGCCGCTCGGCCGGTCATCGCCGAAGCGCTCGCCCGCCGGATCAGGCGCCCGGTCACGTGCGCCGAAGCCGGATTCCCCGGCGAGAGCGCGGACACGGTCACCGATCTGGCCGACCTTGTCAGGGGCGATATGGACCCCTCACGACGCGGCGTGCTCGCTACCGGTCTGTACTCGGCAGCGCTCATGGTGCCGCAGTTCTCCGATGTCGGTGAGCGGCTCAACGCCTCCGAAAAGGAGGCCAAGGCCGGACGTACGGTCCGGATCGGCCCGGGGGAGGTCGCGACGGTCCAGAAGATGACCGATCACATCGCGAACATCCTGGATGATCTCGGCGGCGGCCACGCCCGCCCGATGGCCGCCGCGTTCCTCGCGAACACGGTCCTGTCGTGGCTGGGCGCCGACGCGACGTCGAAGGTTCGTGACGACTTGCTCGCCGCCGCCGCCGACTTCGTCTATCTCACGGGCTGGATGGCTATGTACGAGCGGGCGCACAGTCTCGGGCAGAAGTACTTCGTGCAGGCCCTCGATCTGGCCAAGGACGCGCAGGACCACGTCACGTACTGCCGCACGCTGCGGGGGATGGCCCTACAGGCGTCGAACCTCGGCCATGGGCAGCGTGCTCTCGAGTACGCGGATTCGGCGGCCGAGGCCGCGCCGGCGGCGGGACCGCGCCTGACCGCGTTCCTCCGGGGCCAGCAGGCCCACGGCGCCGCGATGGTCAAGGACCGGCGGCAGGCCTTCGCCCGGCTGCGGGAGACCGAAGCGGCCCTGTCCAAGGCGGACGGCCGCAACGACGCGGTGGGGGGCTACGACCAGGCCGCTTACCACTTCCACGTCTCCCACATCCTGTATGCGCTGGGCGACCTCCCCGGATCGATCAAAGCCATGCAGAGGTCCAACCGGGAGCGGCCCGGGAACGAGCGTCAGGGCCGCGTCCACGCGAACGGCGTTCTCGCCTCACGGCAATGGGAGTCCGGGCACGTCGAGGCCGCATGCGCGACGTGGGACCGGTTCCTCGACGACTACACGGCGCTGTCCACCTCGCGGGGTGACGAGCACTTCGCCACTCTGCGCAAGAACGTCCAGGCGCAGCCGAACAGCCGGGCTGTGCGGCAGCTCGGTGAGCGGGTACGGGTGGTGGCACGGCAGAAGGCCGCAGCGGCGTAATCGCGCACGCTTCGGGCTGCCGTGCCCGGGGCCCGTAGCGGGCGTCAGCCCTCACGCACACCGTTCAGCAGACGTGCCGCTCCCGCGCCGGGTCGTACAAGTGGCTGTCCCGGAACTGCGAAGCCGCCAGCGTCCGCCCCACCAGGATCACCGCCGTCTTCGTGATCCCCGCCGCCTTCATCTGGCCCGCGATGTCGTCGAGCGTGCCGCGCAGCACCACCTCGTCCGGGCGGCTCGCCATCGCCACGACCGCGGCCGGGCAGTCGGCGCCGTAGTGGGGAAGGAGTTCGGCGACGACGCGGTCGACGTAGCGGGCCGCCAGGTGCAGGACGAGCAGGGCGCCGCTGCGGCCGAGGGTGGCGAGGTCCTCGCCCTCGGGCATGGGGGTGGCCTGCTGGGCGATGCGGGTGAGGATGACGGTCTGGCCGACGGTCGGGACCGTCAGCTCCCGCTTCAGCGCGGCGGCGGCGGCCGCGAAGGCCGGGACGCCCGGGACCACCTCGTACGGCACGCCCGCCGCGTCCAGCCGGCGCATCTGTTCCGCGACCGCGCTGAAGACCGACGGGTCGCCGGAGTGCAGCCGGGCGACGTCGAGGCCCGCCTCGTGGGCGCGGACCATCTCGTCCACGATCCGGTCCAGGTCGAGCTGGGCCGTGTCGACGAGGCGCGCGTCCGGCGGGCATTCGGCGAGCAGTTCGCGCGGGACGAGGGAGCCGGCGTACAGACAGACCTGGCAGGAGGCGAGGGTGCGCGCCCCGCGCAGGGTGATCAGGTCGGCGGCGCCGGGGCCGGCGCCGATGAAGTGGACGGTCATCGCTCAGGTTCTCCCAGTTTGGTGACGGACCATTGGGTGACGGGCATCGCCTGACGCCAGCCGGTGAAGCCGCCGACCGGGACGGCGTGCGCCACGGCGAGGCGTACGAGCTCGCCCCCGTGCCGCCGGTACCGGTCCGCCAGCAGCGCCTCGGACTCCAGGGTCACGGTGTTGGCGACCAGCCGCCCGCCGGCCGGGAGCGCGCCCCAGCAGGCGTCCAGCAGGCCGGGCGCGGTGAGGCCGCCGCCGATGAACACCGCGTCGGGGGTGGGCAGTCCGGCGAGTCCCGACGGCGCGGCCGCGGTCACGACCCGCAGCGCGGGGACGCCGAGCGCCGCCGCGTTGCGGGCGATGCGCTCCGCCCGTACGGCGTCGCGCTCGACCGTGATCGCACGGCACGAACGGTCCGTACGCATCCACTCGATGGCGATCGATCCCGACCCGCCGCCGATGTCCCACAGCAGTTCCCCGGGCGCGGGCGCCAGCGCGGCGAGCGTCGCGGCCCGGACGTGGCGCTTGGTGAGCTGGCCGTCGTTCTCGTACGCCTCGTCGGGCAGCCCGGGTGCGGCGCCGAGCCGCAGGGCGCCGGGGGCCCGGACGCAGTCGAGCGCGATCACGTTGAGGGGGTCGCCCGGCGGGTGGTCCCAGGTGTCCGCGGTACCGGTGACCCGGGACTCCCGCGCCGAGCCGAGCTGTTCCAGCACGCGCATCCGGCTCGGCCCGAAGCCGCGTTCGCGCAGCAGCCCCGCCACCTCGGCGGGGGTGGCCGCGCCCGCGCTGAGGACGAGGACCCGCCGCCCGTCGTGCAGCGCGGCGGTGAGCGAGTCGAGAGGCCGGCCGACCAGGGTCACCGTCTGCGTGTCCTCCTCCGCCCACCCGAGGCGGGCGCAGGCGTACGACACCGACGACGGGTGCGGCAGTACGCGCAGGGCGTCCGGGCCCACGATCTCGGCGAGCATGCGCCCGATTCCGTAGAACATGGGGTCGCCGCTGGCCAGGACGGCGATCCGGCGCCCCGCGTGCGCGGCCAGCAGCCCCGGCGCGGCGGGCCGCAGGGGCGACGGCCACGGCACGCGCTCGCCCGCGCACACTTCGAGGACGGCGGCTTCAGGTGCGTCGGGCAGGAGGCCGAGCTGGCGCGGGCCGCCGATGAGGACGTCCGCGGCGCGCAGGGCGGCGCGGGAGGCTTCGGTCAGTCCGTCCCAGCCGTCGGCACCGATTCCGACGACCGTCACGGTCGGGGGGCGGGGGTCGGAGCTCACGGACCGGAACTCTACTGTTCGCCCACTTCACGGCCGCTCCCAGGGCGGCGCCCCGGCTCCACGGACGCGCAAATCGGGTAATGATACGGTAAAAGCACCCTGATCAACTCCTGTACCGGGAGGCATCCATGGGCACACGGCGCACTCCCCTCCCGGGCGTCGGAACGCAGTACGACGTCACCACCGAGAGCGGCCGCCACCTCTCCGTCGTCATCCACCAGGACGGCCGCCGCTTCCTCGGGTTCTACTCCGCCGACGATCCCGATTCGTGCATCGCCTCCGTGCCCCTGACACCCGCCGAGGCCACCGCCCTCGCGCACCTCATCGACCCCGCGCCCATCGACGCCGTACGCACACCCGACGGCATCGACCTGGTCACCGAGCACATCCCGGTCTCCGCCCGCTCCCCCTACGCCGGCCGGCTGCTCGGCGACACCCGCGCCCGTACCCGTACCGGCGCGTCGATCGTCGCCGTACTGCGCCGCCACAGCGCCCATCCCGCCCCCGGGCCGGACTTCCGGCTCGCGACCGGTGACACGCTCGTCGTGGTCGGGACGTGCGAGGGCGTGAACGCCCTCGCCGAGATCGTCTCCGGTGAGGAGGGCGGTGAGGGCGGTGAGGGCGGTGAGACCGGCGAGGGTGAGGGATCCGGTGAGTCCGGCGCATCAGGCCCACCGGGAGGCTGACCGTGCACAGCACCCCGATCCTGTTGATAGAGCTCGGCGGGATCATCCTCGTCCTCGGCCTCGTCGGCCGCCTCGCCGAACGCGTCGGGCTCTCCCCCATCCCCCTCTATCTGCTGGCCGGGCTCGCCTTCGGCCAGGGCGGGCTGCTGCCGCTCAGCGCCAGCGAGGAGTTCATCGCCGTCGGCGCCGAGATCGGCGTCATCCTCCTCCTGCTGCTCCTCGGCCTGGAGTACAGCGCCTCCGAACTGGTCACCAGCCTGCGCGCCCAATACCCCTCCGGCGTCGTCGACTTCGTCCTCAACGCCCTCCCGGGCGCGGGCGCCGCGCTGCTGCTGGGCTGGGGCCCGGTCGGTGCCGTCGCGCTCGCCGGGGTCACCTGGATCTCGTCGTCCGGCGTGATCGCGAAGATCCTCACCGATCTGGGCCGGCTCGGTAACCGCGAGACCCCGGTGATCCTCGGCATCCTCGTCATCGAGGACCTGTCGATGGCCCTCTACCTCCCGCTGCTCACCGCCCTGCTGGCCGGGGTCGGCCTGGCCGGCGGGAGCATCGCCCTGGTCATCGCGCTCGGCACGGTCTTCGTCGTCCTCTACGTCGCCGTCCGGCACGGCCACTGGATCAGCCGCGCGGTCTCCTCCGACAACCCGGAGATGCTGCTCCTCGTCGTCTTCGGCCTCGCGCTGCTGGTCGCGGGGATCGCCCAGAGGCTCCAGGTCTCGGCGGCGGTCGGCGCCTTCCTGGTCGGCATCGCCCTGTCCGGCGAGGTTGCCGAAGGCGCCCGGCGCCTGCTGACCCCGCTCCGCGATCTCTTCGCCGCCGTCTTCTTCGTCTTCTTCGGCCTGTCCACGGACCCGGCGCGGATCCCCCCGGTCCTGCTCCCCGCGGTGCTGCTGGCCCTCGCCACCATCCTGACCAAGATCCTCACCGGCTGGTACGCCGCCCGCCGCGCCGGCGTCGGCCCCCGCGGCCGCCTCCGCGCGGGCGGCGCGCTCGTCGCCCGCGGCGAGTTCTCGATCGTCATCGCGGGCCTCGCCGTCGCCACCGAACCCCGCATCGGGCCCCTGGCCACCGCGTACGTCCTGATCCTGGTCGTCCTCGGCCCCCTCACCGCCCGCTTCACCGACCCCACGGTCCACCGCGTCCAGTCCTGGCTGCGCCACGGCCCGTCGCCGCTGCCGCCCCGGGGTGCCGCGCGGGAGGCCGCCGGTGCGGAGGAGATCGCCTCGTCACCGCAGGGGAGCTGACCACGGCTGATCAGCTCCCCACGCGGCAGCGCCCTGGGACGGTGGTTGTACGAGTTGCGCGTGCTTTCTCCGGGAGAACGAACGGTCACTTCTGCGCGTTCTGGCCCACGTAGAACAGCAGCCAGACAAAGCCCGCGAAGGCATGCGTCGCGAAGACGTACACGAATACGCGCAGGGCGACGCCACGCTCCTTCCAGCGCTCGTTGTCGCGCTCGCGCTCGTTCATGGCGGCTCCCGGGTTCGGCATACGTGCGTCCAGGGTACGAAGCCCCGGCACTGCCCATGGGTCACTCTTGTGTGCCCGCGTGACCCCCTGTACCAATTCGGGGACGCGCAGGGCACCGCGGCAAAGGGGGTCGGGCAGTGGTCACGGTCTTGTTCGTGCACGGGACGGGCGTACGTGAGCCGTCCTATACGACGGCGCTGGAGACGGTCCGCGCGGGGCTCGCGCGGGTCAGACCGGATGTCCGGGTGGAGCCGTGCGACTGGGGGTCGGCGCTCGGGGCGTATCTCCGTGCCGACGGGGTCTCGATACCCGGCTACGCGCAGGACGGCGGAGGGCCCGGGTCCGTGCCGCCGCGGGAGGCGGACGAGGAGCGGGCGCGCTGGGCGCTGCTGTACGCCGATCCGTTCGCCGAGCTGGAGGTCCTCGCGCTGTCCTCGGGCCGGGACCGGGCCGGGTTCGTGCCGGGGCGGGTGGGCGCGGGGGACGAGGTGCTGGGGCGGCTGGAGCGGCTCGGGGCGGACGGCGGCGGCGCGGCGCGGGCGGCCTGGGACGCGGCGGGTCTCGAACCGGACCTGGTGGCGGCCGTGGGCGCCGTGGCCGGGGCTCCGGCGCTGCGGCGGGCCGCCGCCGGGGAGGACTCCGGCGGGGCGCTGCCGCGGCTGACCGCGCGGGCCCTGGTCGCCTGGGGGCTCGCGCACGGCGCGCACGGTTCGCAGACCGTACCGGCCGAGGCGCGCGACGAGCTGGTGAACCGCCTCACCGACGCGCTGGGCGGCGAGGACAGGGGGCTCGGTACGGCCCTCGTCTCCGCCCTGGGCTACACCGCCCGGCTGTTCGAGCGGTCGGTCGGGTCGCGGGTCGTGCTCGCGCGCCGGTCGTCCCTCAGCGGCCGCTCGGTCGGCTTCGTCGGCGACATCGTGCGCTATCTCGTACGCGGCGAGGCCGTGCGTGCGTACGTCGCGCAGACCATACGCGCGCTGCCGGACGACCGGGGTCCCCTGGTGCTGCTCGGCCACAGCCTGGGCGGCGTCGTCTCGTTCGACCTGCTCGCGTCGGGGGGCGCGGGGGCCACCGTGGACCTGCTGGTCACCGTCGGCTCGCAGGCGCCGCTCCTCTACGAGCTGGACGCGCTGCCCTCCCGGCCGTTCGGCACCGGCCTGCCGGACGGTTTCCCGCGCTGGCTCAACGTGTACGACCGCAGGGACCTGCTCTCGTACGTCGCCGCCGGGGTCTTCGGCGACACCGGGGTCACCGACGTGGAGGTGGACAACGGACAGCCGGTTTCCGCCGCGCACAGCGCCTATTGGGCGAACGGCGATTTCTACCGCGTACTGGCCGGGGCCTTACCCGGGTGAAAGCCGGTTCGCCGCGGTTCCGCGCGCCGGGGGCGTACGCTGGTTCGTCCGCGGCAGAACGGCAGAACGGCGGCAGGGCAGGCAAGGGCCAAGTCACGGTGCGAAGGGGAACGCGCGTGGCCAAGCAAAGACTTGACGAAGCTCAGAACGCGGTCCTGGAAGACCTCGTGGAGTTGCTCGCGCGCCCCTCGGGCGGTCTGCTGGACAACGCGGCCCGCGGGCTGTGGCGCAAACGGCTCCAGGACCGCGTCGAGGGGCTCGAATGGCGCACGTTCGAGACCCCGGTGCAGCTCTTCGTCGACGTGGTCTTCGAATGCGCCGCCAAGGACGGCGGGCTGGATCATCTGGTCAAGGTGACCCGGCTGGTGACGCGGTCGCTCGACCCTGAGCTCGAACAGCTCCTCGACGAGTGGAAGGCGTTACGGGCCTTCCCCGGACGCGACCGGGATCCGCTGCGCCGCGCGCTGAGCGTGTCCGTGTCCGACCTCCACTCGTACGTCCAGCTGGCCACCGGCGGCCGGATACAGCTCCCCTCGCACTGTGGCACCCCCTGGCAGGCGTTCGCCCATCTCGCCGACAGAAACAGCTTCGGGGGCGGGCTGCCGCCCGGGATGGTCTTCCTGGAGTATCTGGCGACCTGCCCGGAAGTGGCCTCCGATGTGGGCGAGATACGGGCCTGGAACAACCACTTCGGCGCCGAATGGGGGCTGCTGGACGGCCCGGAGGGACTGACCGCGCTGCGCGACCGGCTCGGCCGGCCTGCCTCCGCCACAGGTGGTGGTGGCGCGGGCGGCGGCGCGGGGGAGGGGCGTGCGGCGCCCGTGGCGACGCGTCCGCTGATCCGCGCGTACATCAAGGTCGTTCCGGACCGCACCCCGATCGGCGGGGCGGGCCGGCGCCGGGAGCGCAAGGCCTCGCGCTACTACGTCTCCGGCTGCGTCAAGTACGCGGACTCCAGCAGCTTGTACCAGGACGCGCGCACCGCATCGGAAAATCCTGTGCAGCGAGGCCAACTCCCGTACTCCGTAGCTGATTTACTGTCTCGCATGGCCCAGCTCTGGCACGATCGGGCCGAGAACGTCGCCCTGGACTTCTTCCTGCCCGCGGAGTTGCTCAACGAGCCGGTGGAGTGGTGGGACCGCGATCCGTCGCGCCCGTACCCCAACTCCCTGCTCAGCAAGTACCGAGAGATCACTCTGCACAGCCTCGAACGGGTCCAGCGGCGCGAGTTCCATCGCGCCTGGCGTGCGCGCTGGGCATGGTGGAAGAGCGGCGAAGGCAAGGAAATCGTGTACGAGTCCGACCCGAAGTCCCTGGTGGACGAGGAGCATCTGGCCCGGCTGGACGCGGAGATCGGCCGCACCGACGACGTCGTCGGCATGGTCCTGAGCCGACCTCCGGCGGACAGAGAAGGTTTGGGCGTGCGCGAAGTGAGTCTGGCCCTGGACCTCGGGGTACCCATAGTCATATATCACCGCGACGACAGCGCGTCGGAGGTGTTCCGCAGCATGATCAGAGAAAGCTTGGCCAATGATGGTCTGGTCAGCTTTCCCGAGCGTGCGCAACAGTGGAAAGCGGACGCTGCCGTCGGCCGAGCCGCCGCCCGTGACTCCAGCTCCGACTCCGGCTCCGACTCCGACTCCGACGTCATCCGATCGATGAGCATGATCTGGGACGATCCCGAGCACCTTCTCGACGGGGGCCCGAGCGCTCCCGTGACGTTCGTAGGGGGGACGGATTGAACGCGTCGCAGGAGCAGTCGCCGCGCCCGGCTCAGGAGCGGTCCGGGCCCTTGTACCGGGGCAACGGAGAGCTGTCGCCGGACACTCCGTACGAGAAGCGGTCGTGGCCCGCGGGGCCGCCGTGGCGTGCGTTCGCCGCCGAGGCGCGGATGCCGGCGCCGCCGGACGACCACGAGGCCGACCGCAGGCTCGGGCCCGCGGGCGTTTCCCGGGTGCCCCGGCCCGAGGAGGTCCGCCTCGTCAACGCCGCCCTGCTCTTACGCAGGCCGCTCCTGGTGACCGGACGGCCCGGCGTCGGCAAGTCGGGGCTCGCGTACCGCATCGCGCGGGAGTTACGCCTGGGGCGGGTGCTGCACTGGCCGGTGACGAGCCGGACGACGCTCGCGAACGGGTTGTACGAGTACGACGCGATCGGGCGGGCCCAGGCCCTTCAGACCGCGGCCGGATCAAGCATGGATGCGGGCGCGGGCACAGGCGCGGGCGCAGATACGAATGTGGGCGCGGGCACAGGCGCGGGCACGGGCACGGGCAACTTCGTGCAGTTGGGGCCCCTGGGCACCGGGCTGTTGCCGTACCGGCTGCCCCGCGTCGTCCTCATCGACGAGATCGACAAGTGCGACGCCGACCTGCCCAACGACCTGCTCACCCTCTTTGAGGACGCCTGGTTCGAGGTTCCTCCACTCGTACGGGTGAAGCAGCAGGAGCCGGTGGTCACGGTCCATACGGCCGATCCCGGCGGGACTGCGGATATCGAGCACGGCCTGGTCCGGGCCCATGCCTTTCCCGTCATCGTCATGACGTCCAATGGCGAACGGGAGTTCCCCGAAGCATTCATGCGGCGCTGTCTCCGCCTCGATATTCCCGACCCGGACGCCCACGCATTGGGCGAACTCGTATCGGCGCACTTCGGCGGCGAACTCGGGCCGCGGCAGGAGTCCCTCATCCATGACTTCCTGCTGCGCAGCGAGCGGGCCGGCGGTCTCGCCGCCGATCAGCTCCTGAATGCCGCGCATTTGGCCACTTCCGGTCTCTACGGCCCGGACTTCGCGGATGAGTCGGAGTGGCAATCGGTGCTCGAGGCGATCTGGCACCCACTGGGCGGTGAAGGAGCGGATTCGGCGTGACCGGGGAACCATCGCCCCCCGGGGCACCGCAGTCGGGGCACGGACGGGACGGACCGTTCCGCGCCTTCGGCGACGAGCGGCTGCCCCTCACCGAGCTGTACTCGTGGGAGGTGGCCGATGCGTTGTGGATCGCGGCGCATCACCCCTGGCTGACCGGCCACGAACCGGCTCCGCAGCACGACCAGGGGCCGGAGCCCTCGCCGCTCCCGCCGCTCCCGCCTCCCCCGCCCGCCCCGGCGGGCGACGGCCCGGCCCCGGCGGCCGAGGCTCCGGCTCCAGTTCCGGCGGGCGAGCAGAACGCTCCGGACCAGGCCGATCACCACTCCGCCGATGCGCCGCCGCCCTCTCCCCTCCCGCCCCTCGCTCCTTCCCCGGCCCGCCCCGGCGCTTCGCCCGTGCACCCGACCCGCCCCGTCCCGCACGCGGAGCCCCCTTCCGAGGACCTGTCGTACGGCCTGGGTCTCGGCCTGCCCCGCGACGTCGGCACGCACGCCCTGGGCCGAGCGCTGCGCCCCCTGCGTACGTACCGGAAGTCCGCGCACGAGCTCGTCCTCGACGAACCCGCCACGGCAGAACGGATCGCGCTGGCGCCCCAGTTACCACCCGCGCTCATGCCCGCCGCCGAGCGCCGCTGGGAAGCGGTCCTGGTCGTCGACACCGCCCCGCACATGGCCGTGTGGCGGCCCGCCGTGGAGCGCTTCCGGTCGGTGCTGCGGCTGCACGGCGGGTTCCGCGACGTCGAGGTGCTGTCGCTGGACACCGACGGCCCGACAGCGGTGCTCCGCTCGGCGGGGTCCGGCTCGCACGGCCGGCCGCGCTCCCCCAGGAGCCAGGTGGACCCCAGCGGACGGCGGATCGTCTTCGTCGTCACCGACGGCGTCGGCCCGGCCTGGCGGTCGGGTGCCGCGCAGCGGCTGACCGCCCTGTGGGGGAAGCGGCAGCCCGTGGTGATCCTGCAGACGCTCCCGCAGCGGCTCTGGCACCGTACGGGAGTCTTCCCCGCGCAGGTCAGGCTGCGGGCCACCGGCCCCTGGTCGGCCAACGGCCAGATCCGCTGGGAGCCCGCGGAGCCCATGGCGGCGGCGCTGCTGCCCGCCGACGAGGCGCGTCACATCGTGCCGGTTCCCGTGCTGGAGATGACGCCCGCGTGGCTCGGCCCCTGGGCCGGGTTCGTGGCCGGTGCGACGCCACGCTGGGCCGACCTGCCCGCCGTGCTCACCTCCGCCCGCCCGCGCACCGCGCCCCTGTCCGCGCCCGGGGCCACCGCAGCCGCGTCCGCCGCGCCCGGGTCCGCCGCAGCCGCGTCCGCCACGTCCGCCGCGCCCGGAAGCGGGTCGCAAGCGACGCGCCCGCCGGCGGCGGCCGAACGTGTGGCGCGCTTTCGCACCTGGGCCTCCCAGGACGCCTTCGCCCTGGCGACCCGGCTGGCCGCGATCCAGCTCGACCTGCCCACGATGGCGGAGATCCAGCGGCAGACGATGCCCCATTCCGGTGTCACGCATCTGGCCGAACTTCTCATCAGCGGACTGGTGAAACCTCTGCCGGACTGCGGCGGGCATTCCTACCTCTTCCACGAGGGCGTACGGGAGGAATTACTCGCCGCGGGCAGTCGCGAAGCGACCGAACTGGCCCTCAGGAAAGCCGCGGAATTCCTTGCACCGAGCAGCGGAGCGGCCCGCGAACTCCTCGGCTACTTCAGCGCGGGCACGGATGCCGCGGGGGCCATCGAGATATCGGCCGACGAGCTTCGGTTCCGGGAGGCCGAGCACGCGGCACTGCAGGCGCTCTCCGGGCCTCATCTGCGGCGAGCCCGGCGGCTCGGAGAGCACATCGAATTCCACGCCAAGTCAGACAGTCACACAGTGCCGGAAGCCGGAAACGAAATGAAACCGTCGAATGTCGGGAAGACCTCCACCCCTCCTCCCGATGAGAGACTCGCGCCCGCGGACAGGACCCCGCACCCCGATCATCCGGCGCCCCCGGAGCACACCGACCAGTTCCCCGGCCGGCTCATCACCCAGGTCACAGGCCAGACCTACGAGCCGAACAGCGCCACACCACGACAAGGAGGCACCTACGTGACCACGGTCCCCGCCGCGGCAGAACATCCGGCCCAGCAGCAGCCCGCCGCAGGCGGCAAGCGCCCGGCGAGTCCGGCGGTCTGGGGCAATATGCCTCCACGCAACCTTGTCTTCACGGGGCGCGAAGAGCTCCTGGTCAACCTGGAAAACGGCCTGCGCCACGGCCCGACCGCCGTACTGCCGCACGCACTCCACGGAATGGGCGGCGTCGGAAAATCACAATTGGCGCTGGAATACGTGTACCGGCACGCCGCCGAATACGATGTCATCTGGTGGATTCCGGCCGAGCGTCCGACGCAGATTCAGCAGGCCTTTGTCGAGCTGGCCCGCAGACTGCATCTCCCGGTCAGTCTGGAGGCGATTACCGCCGTCCCGGCCGTCCTGGAAGCCCTGCGCACCGGAATCCCCTACGGCAACTGGCTACTGGTGTTCGACAACGCGGAAAGCCCGTCCGCCGTGCAGGAATACTTCCCGAGCACAACACCCGGTGGGCCGGTAGGCTCCGTAATCGTGACATCCCGTAACCCTCAGTGGAACACCTTGGCCCAACCGCTGGAGGTCGATGTGTTCGAACGTGACGAGAGCATTCAGCTTCTGCGGCGACGTAATCCGGACCTGACCACGGACGAAGCCGACATGCTGGCAGAGGTGCTCGGAGACCTGCCGCTCGCCGTCGAACAGGCCTCCGCCTGGCGCGCCGAGACCGGAATGCCGCCGGCCGAATACCTGAGGGTGTTCGAAGAGAAGCGCGCGGAACTCATGGCGGTGTCACCACCCACTCAGTACGAGGAAACCGTCGCCACCGCGTGGAACGTGTCCCTCGACCACATCGAGGGCAAGAACGCGGGCGCGTTGCAACTTCTCCAGCTCTGCGCCTACTTCGCGCCGGAGCCCATCTCCCGGCAATTCTTCTCCACCGCGGCGGGCGAGCCGATCGCCCCGGAACTGGACCGGGTGTTCACCGATCCCATCCGGCTGAGCCGGGCCATCCGGGAAATCAACCGCTACTCGCTCGCGAAGATCGACCACCGCACCAATTCGATCCAGATGCACCGGCTGGTCCAGGCGGTGCTCGAAGCGCGGATGACCGAGGAGCAGCGCGTCAGGTTCCGCAACGGCGCTCATCTCCTGCTCGCGGCGAACGCGCCGAACGACCCGCGGACCCCGCAGAACTGGGCACGTTTCGGCGAGCTCTATCCGCATGTGATCGTGTCGCAGGCGCCCCGTTCCGCCCATCGCAACGTCCGCCAGATGGTCTACAACGTCGCGGAGTACCTCTTCTACTGGGGCGACCACGACGCCGCGCTGGACTTCGCCGACCAGACGTACGAGACCTGGCGCGAGCTGTTCGGCGAGGACGACATGCAGACCCTGGTGCTGGGCCGCCACCTCCGATTCGTCAGATGGCGGATGGGCCGCTACGCGGAGGCGGCCGAGCTCGGTGAGCGCATGCTGGCCACGCTGGAGGAGGCAGGCCCGGACGTCGAGGAGGAATACCTCAGGGTCAAGGGCCAGGTGTCGGCCGACCGACGGGTGCAGGGGGACTTCCGCGGCGCGCTCGAGTTCGACGAGGACGTCTACCAGCGTGCGGTCCGCGCGTACGGCGACGAGGATCCGGAGACCCTGCTGCACGCCCACAACCTGGGCGTGTGCCTGCGGGTGAACGGCGACTTCCGGCGGGCTCTGGAGCTGGACGAGGCCACGTGGCGCCGCAAGATCCAGACGTACGGCGCGGACGACCTGACCTCCCTGGCGTCCGAGGCCTCCGTCGCCCTGGACCGCCAGGAGCTGGGCGAGTACGCCCAGGCGGAGACGCTGCTCGACGCGGCCGTGGACAACTACAAGGAGAAGTTCGGCGATACGCATCCGGCCACGCTCCAGGCGATCGCACGCCTCGGAGTCGCCCAGCGCAAGGCGGGACACCACCAAGCGGCTGAGGCCAGCACGAGGATCGCCCGTGACGCGCTGACGGAGCGGTACGGCGAGCTGAGCCCCGACGCCCGGCAGACCTCCCTCAACCTGTCCATCGACCTGCGCCAGAACGGCGACCTCCAGGAGGCGCTGCGCCTCGGCGAGCGGTGCCGCAGCCTCTACGCGGAGACGCTGGGCCGCGACCACCCCCACACCATCGCGGCCGACGTCAACACGGCGGTCACGCTGCGCCTGCTGGACCGGGTGGACACGGCGCGCAAGATCAACGAATCGGCTCTGTTCCGGTTGCGCGAATCGTTGGGCGAGACGCACCCGTTCACCCTCGTCTCCTCGGTCAACCTCGGCAACGACCTCTTCGCCCAGGGCGACGCGGCGGCCGCCTTGGAGCTCGACCGGGAGACCCTGCGGCTCGTGGTGGAGACGATGGGCGAGGACCATCCGACGGCGCTCGTGCTGCGCGGCAATCTGGCCTCCGACCTGCGGGCCCTCGGCCAGGCCCAGGAGGCGGCGGAGGCCCACGCCGCCGCCGTCGAGGGCATCAGGCAGAAGCTGGGCGACGAACACCCCGCCCACGCCGACGCGCTCGCGTGGCGCAGGGCGAACTGCGACATCGACCTGATGCCGCTCTGAGGACCGGGCCTGGGGCCTGTCTTTTGGATCAAGCCGTGCCCGGCTAGGTCTGAAGGACCGGCCCTGGGCGCCCAGGGGCCGCTGAGGCCCGGGGGGCCCGGGAGACAGGTTCTAGGAACTGACGCCCAGCCACTCCGCGAGAGCGACGGGCCCCGGGGGCCGGGCTGCGGGTGTCGTGCGCCGGATGTGGTGGTGGACGGCCGCGACCAGTTCGGGCGCTGTCTCCAGCGCCCGCACCGCGTCCGGGGCGGCCTCGGCTCCCACCAGGGCCAGTCGCAGCCCGGACCAGTCCGGGGCGGCCGCCGGGACGGTGGGTGCGGCGGTGATCCGGTCCGCGTAGGCACGTACGGCACGCTCGTACTGCCCCGTCGCCCACAGCAGATCGGCCCGGCAGGCGCCGGTGACCGACGGCGGGGAGCCGTTCTCGTCGGCCCGCATCCGCCGGAGGGCCGACGGGTCCGTCAGCCCGATGCGTACGAGCACCGCGCGCGTGTCCAGATGCCGCTGCCCGGAGTCGCCGACCGCGTAGCGCTCGCCGCACGGCAGCGCGGGCGCGTGGTCCTCGCCTCGCGTCCAGGCATCCGCCAGCCGCTCCACGTGGTCCGGCGACGGACGCACATGGGACAGCCGCCACCGCGTCCGGTGGTCCAGGGCCATCTCGGCGGCCGGGCCCGCGGCGGGTGAGGACCGCAGCCGGTCCTCCCATGCGGCCACGGTGGAGCGCAGCTCCGCCAGCACGCCCCGTCCCACCTCGGTCAGCGCCGGATCGGCCGCCAGCCGGGGCAGTACGTACGTGAGCTGCCGCTGCCACAGCTCCCACTCGAACCACGCGAGCACGTCGCGCCGCCCTCCGGGGCGTAACGCCCGCCCCCGCCAGAAGCGCGCCACGCCGGTGAAGGCGTAGGCCCCCTGGACCATCCCCCCGAGCGGGCGGGGGTCGTCGCGCCAGGGTGCGTAGTAGAGGCGTCCGCCGGCGTCCCGCTCCGGGAGGTGGAGCGGACTGAGGTGGATCAGCGCGCTGAGTTTGCTGTGCTGGAGCTCGTGGGTGACGGCAGCGGCGCAGGCCTCCGCCGATGGCGGCCGTGAGACGGCGAAGCCGCCGACGCCCTGGGAGCTCGTCGTGCTGCGCACCCGGAACGGCTCGTGCGCGGGCATGGGCTGGATGGTTCTCAGCAGTGTGCCGACGGCGGCGGCGGTGGGCGCGTCCGTCTCCCTGAGCATCCCGAGGGCGTCCCGGACCAGACCGGACCAGTGGTCCGCGTCGGGGCCGGTGAGGCGGGCGGGCACGCCGAAGGGTGGCGGGGCGATCCGGTAGGGGCCCAGGTCGTCGAGGGTGATGCCGCCGTCCGGGCCCGCGCACGAGCCGCCCGACGCGTCGCCGTTCGCCGTGTCGCCGCTCGCCCTGTCGCTGCTCACCGTGTCACCGTTCGCCGCGACCCTGCGCAGCGGAAGCCAGCCGGAGGCGGGCCGCCAGGCCGGGCGGGGCAGCCGGACCGTACCGGAGTGGGACACGACCGCGATCCCGCCCTGCCGCGCGGTCACCTCCGCGACGTCGAAGGGCGGCCCGCACGGCAGCCGTGCCCGGCCGAGTGTCGGGAGCCAGACCTCCCCGGCGTGGACGGGCACGGGGAACGAGAAGTCGAGACCCGCGCGGGCCGCGGCGACCGCCGCCAGGATGTGCAGATGACCGGCGTCAGCCCACAGCGGCGTACGGCCCCGGGGCGCGGAGCGCAGCCGCTCCAGCAGCCGGCCGAGCCAGAGCCCCGTCTCGGGCAGCAGCAGAAGCTCGTCCACCACAGCCGGATCGTGCCGTTGCGCGCCGGCCAGCAGGTCCCACGCGCGCTCGGCGGCGGGCAGGGGCGCGGTGACACGCCCCAGCGGGGTCAGCAGATCCATGAGGAGGTCGAGCAGGAGCGTACGGTGGCTGCGCTCGGCACGCTGAAGGGCCTCGAGGGCGTCCCGGTCCCCGCCGCCCCTGGCCAGCTGCTGGAACTGCCGCAGTGTCAGAGAGTGCTTCGGCCCTCCCGACACCGAGGGCATGTCAGGACTCACGCTTCAGGACGTCCAACTGTTTTCCGTTCCCGACGCGATGCTCGCGATCCCCCCTACGGCTTCGAGCAGCCGCTGCTTCGCTTCCTCGTGGCCGTCGCCTGCACGCGCGCGCAACTCCTCGAGGGAGGTACCCGTCAAATCAGGCAGATCCGACCTGATGGCGGTTTCCGGCTTCTCCACTGCCGTAGACCTCCCCCGAAATCGAGCGGTGTTCGGTCCGCCCTTACATGATGGCCCACCCACAGGCCGCCGGAAACATCGTCTACCGGCCAGCCTTACCGCTCGTACGTCCGGAAGTCGCCGAGCGGGCGCAATACCCGCAACCGTCAATTGCCGCTCGCATGAGGCGAGTTGAACCATTCGGGATATTCCTCGAAAACATCGTGCAGCGCGGCGAGCGCCTCGGTCCCCGCGTCCAGGAGCGAGAGGGCCTCCCACAGCCGCGTCAGTCCGTCCCGGAACGCGAGGCAGGTGTCGACGAGTTCCAGGATCTCGATCCGCATCACCCCCGACCTCGGCACGCTTCCCGCGATCTCGGCGGGCAGGCGGTTCATGACGGCACCCCGCGTGCCGGGGTCGCGCATGACGGGGACCGCCGCCAGCGCCTCGTAGAGCCTGCGGTGGTCCGACGTGCCGAGCCGCCTCGGCCGAGGCGGAGCCGGGGCCGGGGCCGCGATCGTGGTCCTGCGGGCGCCCGCCGCGCCCTCGAACCACAGGGACGTGGGCAACTGGCGGGTCTCCCCGCGCGCGGACGAGGCCTGGAAGCGCACGCGGAGGGTCTCGGCGAGGAGGTGGCTCTCCTCGCGCCAGCCGGGGTTCTCGCGCAGCAGCGCGAGCGCTTCGCCGGTGAAGACTCCCGACCTGCGGTCCGCGGCGGCCCCGGCCCGGCCGGCGGCCGCCTCCCCCGGGCCGCAGGCGAAGAGCACCTGCTGGTCCGGCCGACTGCGGAGCGTTCCGCGCGGCACGGGGTCGGGGCGCAGCGCGCCCGCGGTCGCGGCCGGGTCGGCGAAGGTCTGGCAGGCGTCGATCAGCCAGAGCTGGCGGGGGTGGGACGGCGCCACGTCGGACCGGAAGGCGGCGAGCGCGGCGTCCAGGTCCAGGCAGCGCAGGTCCCCGTGCACGGCGTCGGCGTAGAGCAGTCTCCGCCGGCCCTCCGGGTCCACCAGTCCGTGGCCGGACCAGGAGACGAAGAGCCACTCGCCGCTCGCGGCGGCGAGTTCGCGGAAGAGGGTGCGGTGCACGGTCTCGCGGTCCGCGGGCGCGAAGCGCGCTCCCGCGGACGCGGCGGCGGATTCGACGGCCGCCCGGTTCCTGGGCAGGGGGGACAGGAGCAGGGTCACGTCGTCGCGGGCCAGCCCGAGATCCCACAGCCATCGCGCGTAGGCGAGGGCGTCATCAGCCGGACCGTCGAGATTCCACGCGCTCCCCGCCTCGTACGCCTCGACCCCCACGACCAGCGCTCGCGCCCGGCCGCGTAACTCCCGGCCTGGCGATTCCGGGTCTCGCGACTCCCGGCCTGGCGACTCCGGGTCTCGCGACTCCCGGCCTGGCGACTCCGGGTCTGGCAACTCCCGGCCTCGCGACTCCGGGTCTCGCGACTCCGGGTCTGGTAACTCCCGCATGCGCACCTCCGCCCCCATTCTCGCCACGCCACCCCCGTCCGCTCCAGAGCCGGGAACGAGGGCGGGGGCGGGGGCGGGGGTCTTCAACGGGCGTGTGAGGTGCATGGGGAGAGACGGACGGCCCCGCCGACCGAGCGGGCCTCGGCGGGGCCGGTCGCCTGTGGACATCTCGTACGGGAGCATCCGGGACGGCGTAGCTCCGGATCCAGCGCCCCTATATCCACCCTTTCATCCCTTTTCTTCTGCCAGGAGCTTATGCGCACGGCCCCGGCTTCGCATGCCGGTTGTCAGTGGCCCCTCCTATCGTTCTCGGCATGACCCCTGCTCTCATCGGGCGCGAGCACCCCGCAGGCGTCCTCCGGGCGGAGATCGGCCGGGCGACGGACAGCCACGGGGGTCTGGTGCTGGTCACCGGCGAGGCCGGGATCGGCAAGACGACGCTGGTGACGCAAGCCGCGCACGAGGCGCGGCGGCGCGGTGCGCTGGTGCTCGGAGGGTCCTGCTGGGATTCGGACAGCGCGCCCGGGTACTGGCCGTGGGTGCAGGTCGTGCGCGCGCTGCGGCGCGCCGCGCACGAGGAGGAGTGGGCGCAGGCCGAGTCGGCGGCGGGCGGGCGGCTCGCGGTGCTGCTCGGGGAGGGGGCCGGCGGGGCGGGGGCCGGCGGTGGTTCGCCGGGCGGCGATGACGACAAGGAGCCGTTCGCGGTGTACGACGCGGTGACGACCGCGCTGGTCACCGTCTCGCAGCGGCGCCCCGTCATGGTCGTCCTCGACGATCTGCACTGGTCCGACCCGGCCTCGCTCAGGCTGCTCGAATTCGCCGCGCAGCACGCCTGGTTCGAGCGGCTGCTGCTGGTGGGGACGTACCGGGACGCCGAGGTGGAGACTCCCGACCATCCCCTGCAGCCGCTGATCCTGCCCCTGGCGGCGCGGGCGACGACGACGGTGACGCTGACGGGCCTGGAGCGGGACGAGGTGGGCGCGCTGATGGCCCTGACAGCCGGGCGCGAGCCGGAGCCGTCGCTCGTCGACGAGGTCCACCGGCGCACCGGCGGCAATCCGTTCTTCGTCGAGCAGACCGCCCGGCTGTGGCACAGCGGCAGCCCTCCCACCGCGATTCCGCCCGGGGTGCGGGAGGCGGTGCGGCGGCGGCTGATCATGCTGCCCGAGCCGGTCGGCACGCTGCTCATCACCTGCGCCGTGCTGGGGCGCGAGTTCCACCGGCAGGTGCTGGCCGCCGTGACGGGGGCGCCCGTGCCGCACGTGGACCGGCTGCTGGAGCGGGCCGTGACGGCGCGGCTGGTGACCGCGGGCGAGTCCGGCCTGTTCTCGTTCGCCCACGATCTCGTCCGGGAGACGTTGTACGACGCGCTGGACGAGGCGGACGTACGACGACGGCACGGTGCCGTCGTGCGGGCACTGGACGGCGACCCGGGGCCGTCGTCCGGCCGGATCCTCCCCGGCGACCTCGCCCGGCACGCGTATCTGGCCGGCGACGAACTGCCCGCCGAGCGCCGTATCGAACTGCTCGTGGCCGCCGGACGGGACGCCTCCAGCAGGCTGGCCGCGGAGGAGTCCGTCGGTCACTACCGGCGCGCGCTGGAGGTCGCGGAGGCGGGCGGCGCCGCTGCCGCCGCCCCCGGGCGGGACGAGGCGGAGCGGCTGCTGCTGCGGCGGGCCGCGCTGATCGCCCTCGACCTCGGCAGCGAGCTGCACCACGCGGGGGCGGATACGGAATCGTGGGCGTACCTCGACCGGGCCGCCGCGCTCGCCGACCGGCTGGGCGAGGCCGAGCTGCTCGCCCGCGTCGCGATCACGCTGCACTCGTACGGCTCGGTGGCGGACGGCGGTCGGCGGGGGCTCACCGAGGTGCGGCTGAGGGAGGCGTACCGCCGGCTGATCGGCGGCGGCGGCTCGGACCGCGACGCGCTCACCCCTGAGCAGATCGCCCAGGACCTGGCCGAGCAGTACGCGGAGCTGGCGCGGCGTGAGGAGGACGACGAGGCTCTCGCGTTCTCGCTGTGGGCCCGGCACGACGCGATCTGGGGGCTCGGTACGTCGCGGGAGCGGCTCACGCTCACCGACGAGATGGCGGCGATGGCACGGCGCACCAAGGATGTCGACATGGAGTTCCACTCCACGGCGATGCGCTGGGTCGCCCTCCTCGAACTGGGCGACCCCCGCTACCTCGACGAGCTGCGCACCTCCCAGGCCGTCGGCGAGCGGAGGAAGCTGCGGCGCTACGAGCTGGGCATGGCCGTCGACAAGTGCCTCGTCGCCGCGCTCATGGGCCGGTTCACGGAGGCCGAGGACCAGCTGGCGGGCATCGGTCTCATCGGGAACGAGTACGCCCAGTTCGCCTTCGTGGGCCTGCACGTCGAATGGGGCCTGCGGCTGCTCCAGGGGCGCCGCGATGAGGTGGCGGACGTCCTGGCGCGGCTGGACGCGTCCGGGCATCCGTACCCCGGGCTGCTGGAGGGGATCACGGCGGCCGAGCGCGGCGACCGGGCGCTCGCGCTGCGGCTGGTGGCGGAGCTGGAGGGCAGACACGAGCCGTTCCCCCGCATGTTCGCCCCGCTGTGGATGCGGCTGCGGGCGCAGGCCGCGGTGCTGTCCGGCGACAAGGACCTGATCGCGTCGGCGCGGTCCGCGTTCGAGCCGTACCGGGGCCAGTGGGTCGTGTCCCTGTTCGGCTGCGACATCAGCGGCCCCGTCGACCTGTGGCTCGGCCTGCTGGACGCGGCGGAGGGCCGCTGGGCCGAGGCGATCGAGGAGCTCGACGCGGCGGCGGCCTCCGCGGACCGTCTGCGCGCCCGGCCCTGGGCGCTGCGCGCGAGGGTGTCTCTCGCGGCGGCCCTGCGCTCACGCGGGACGGCCGCGGACCTGGCCCGCGAGGCGGCGCTCACGGCGGAGGTGGAGCGCGAGGCGAAGTCCCTGGGCCTGCCGGATACTTCGGCGAGGCAGGCTCTGGGTGCGCAGGCTCTGGGTGCGCAGGCTCCGGGTTCGTGGAACTCTGGTGCGCAGGCCTCGGCCTCGCAGGCCTCGGCCTCGCAGACCTCGGGGCCCCAGAGCCCGGGGCCCCAGAGCCCGGGGCTACAGGCCTCGGGGCCGCAAAGCCCGGGCCCCCCGACCTCAGGGCCGCAGGTCTCAGGGACACAGGTCTCAGGGGCACAGACCCCGGGCACGCCGGCCTCAGGGCCGCAGGTCTCAGGGGCACGGGTCTCAGGGGCACGGGTCTCAGGGGCACAGACCCCGGGACCGCAGGGCTCGGAGCCACAGACCTCAGGGCCGCAGGTCTCGGGCCCCCAGACCCCAGGTCCTCAGCCCGACGCTGCGGGCCGGGCCGAGTTCCGACGGGACGGGGCCGTGTGGGTTCTGGCCTTCGGAGGCCGGACCGTCCACGTCCCCGACGCCAAGGGGCTGCGCGACCTCGCCGTCCTCCTCGCCCGCCCCGGCACCGACGTTCCCGCCGCACGGCTGCTCGCCCCCGGGGCCGACCCCCAGCAGTTCGGCGGCGACCCGGTCCTCGACGAGGAGGCCAAGACCCGCTACCGCCGCCGGCTGGACCGCCTCGACGACGAGATCGACCGCGCGACCGCCTCCGGCGACGACGCCCGCGCCGCCGCCTACGACCGCGAACGCCAGGCCCTCCTCCACGAACTCCGCACCGCCGCCGGCCTCGGCGGCCGCCCCCGCCGCCTCGGCGACGAAGCCGAGCGCGCCCGTAAGACGGTCACGGCCCGCATCCGCGACACCCTGCGCCGCCTCACCCCCCTCCACCCCGAACTCGCCGCCCATCTGCGCGAGTCCGTCTCCACGGGCTCCTCCTGCGGCTACCACCCGGCCCCGCCGCAGCCCTCCTGGCGCCTCTGACCCTTACTTGCGGTTGTAGAGGCGCATCGTGAGCGCGCCGAAGACGACCACGAACACGGCCGACCAGCCCAGCGTCCAGCCGATCTCCGCCGCGGGCCAGTTGCCCGCCATCAGTTCGCGCACGGCGGTCGCGAGATGCGTGACCGGGCTGTTGTTGACGAACGCCTGGAGCCAGCCCGGCATGGTCTTCGGGTCGACGAAGACGTTGCTCAGGAAGGTCAGCGGGAAGATCACCATCATGCTGACGCCCATCACCGACTTCTCGGAGCGCAGCATCAGCCCGAACATCGTCCAGACCCACGAGAAGGAGAACGAGAAGACCATCAGCAGCGCGACGCCGAGCAGGATGCCGACCGCGCCGCCGTCCGGGCGGTAGCCGATGATGATGCCGACCGTCAGCATCACCGCCGAGGCGATGACGTAGCGGACGATGTCGCCCAGCAGATAGCCGACCATCGGCGCGGGCCGCCACATGGGCAGGCTGCGGAAGCGGTCGAAGACGCCCTTGTCGATGTCGGTGTTGATGGCCACGCCCGTGTACATCGTGATCATCACGACGCTCATCACGAGGATGCCCGGCAGCAGGAACTGGATGTACGCGTCGACCGAGCCGGCCAGAGCGCCTCCGAAGAGGTACGTGTACATCAGCACCATCATGACCGGGAAGGCCGTGACGTCGAAGAGCTGCTCCGGAACGTGCTTGATCTTCAGCATGGCCCGCCAGCCGAAGGTCAGTGACGCGGAGAGGGCGCTCGGCCGGGGCGGGCGCTCCTTGGCGACGAGCAGGGCCGCCAGGTCCTCGGCCTTCGGGGCGGTGAAGGTGAGGTCCTCGGTCTCCTTGGTGGCGACGGTGCTCATGCCAGGGTCTCCTTCCGGTCGGTCGTGCCGGTCGTGCCAGTCGGTTCGGTCAGGTCGGTCAGGTCGGTCAGGTCGGTCGGGTCGGTCGGGGTGGACCGCCGGTCGGTGAGGGCGAGGAAGACCTCGTCCAGGCTGGGCTGGCCCAGCGCGAAGTTGTCCACGGTGATGCCCGCGCCTGCCAGCTCGGACAGGGCCCGCGCGGCCTGCTCCGCCGCGTCCCGGTCCGTGCCGTGGCCGTTGACGCGGGCGGTCAGGGCGACCGGGTCGGCGTCGAGCTGGACCGCCGCGCCCAGTGCGCGGGTGAGGACGCGCTCGGCGTCGGGCCGCTGGGCCGCGTCGCGCAGGCGCACATGGACGGCGCCGGAGCCGACGGACGCCTTCAGCTCGCCCTTCGTGCCCTCGGCGATGACCCTGCCGTGGTCGATGACGGCGATCCGGGACGCCAGCTGGTCGGCCTCGTCCAGATACTGCGTGGTCAGCAGCACCGTCGTGCCCTGGGAGACGACGGCCCGCACGATGTCCCAGACCTGGTTGCGGCTGCGCGGGTCCAGGCCGGTGGTCGGCTCGTCCAGGAAGAGCAGATCCGGCGTGTTGAGGATCGACGCGGCGATGTCGATACGGCGCCGCATACCGCCCGAGTAGTTCTTCACCTGGCGGTCGGCGGCTTCGGACAGCCCGAACGCGCTCAGCAACTGGGCCGCCCGCTCGCGGGCCGCCGCCCTGGAGTGGCCGAGCAGCCGGGCGAGCAGCAGCAGGTTCTCGGTGCCGGTCAGGTCCTCGTCCACCGAGGCGTACTGCCCGGTCAGGCTGACCCGGCCGCGCACCGCGTCGGCGTCCTTCAGCACGTCCATGCCGAAGACCCGCGCCTCGCCGCCGTCCGGCCGGAGCAGGGTGGCCAGCATCTTCACCGTGGTCGTCTTGCCCGCGCCGTTCGGCCCCAGGAGGCCGTAGACGGTGCCGGCGGGCACGCGGAGATCGACGCCGTCGACGGCCCGGTTCTCACCGAACACCTTCACCAGGCCCGTCGTCTCGATGGCCAGATCTGTACTCATTCGTCGGTTCCTTCGGTCCTTCAAGCGGTAGATACGGATCTCTGGGGGCTGGGGGCTGGGGGCTGAGGGTCAGGGGGCTAGGAGATGTACGGCCGGGTCGCCCGGGCCTCCCGGAGGGCGAGGCCCCACCAGCCGAGCTGGTCGAGCATCAGGCCCACCGCCCGGTCCTGCTCTCCCTCCTCGAAGCGGTCCCTCAGGAGGTTCAGACCGACGCCGTTGCGCAAACTCACCGCATGCAGCTCGGTGAAAACCGGACGCAGCTGCTCCACGGCGTACAGTCCGCCGGAGCCATGGCCGTAGCTCACGAACGCGACCGGCTTCGTCCGCCACTCGTCGTACGCGTAGTCGATGGCCTGCTTCAGCGAAGCCGGGAAGGAGCGGTTGTACTCCGGGGTCACGAGCACGAACGCCTCGGCCCGCGCCACCTCGTCCGTGAATTTCCGCATGTGCGGGGTCGCACGGTCGGGATAGCGCGCGGGGAAGTCGAAGTCGATCAGATCGACGACCGAGAGCTCCAGGTCCTGGCGCCTGGTCGCGCGCTCCGTGAACCAGCGTGCCACCGACTCACCGACGCGTCCCTCGCGCGTACTGCCGATGATCACCGCGACGCGCAGCGGCGGCGGTATGTCCTCCTGATTGCCGTCCATGGCGTGCCTCCCTCCACCCATGAGGCGCGAGACAGCACCGCGCGGCCGCCAGATCGGATCTGGCGGCCGCGCGGGGTGGCAACGGGACCTGCCCGGCCTCTCGGCCCGGTCGGTCGGTCGGCGGGCCGTCGGTGGTCAGTCCTCGTGGGTGTAGAAGACGTAGAAGGTGACGCAGAAGGTGACGGCCGCGAGCACCAGCGCCAGCACCGTGACCGTGAGGATGCTGCGCCCGCTCAGGCTGTACAGATAGCCGACCGAGCAGCCCATCAGCACCGCGTACGCCGCCGCGCGCAGCTCCCGGGGCAGCGCCCGCTGGACCCGGCCCAGCGCGAAGCACAGGCCCGCCAGGACCACACCGGAAACGAAGCCGATCACGAGTTGCGCGCCGACCGACGCGCCTGCCTCACGGGCCATGAAGGACGTGTAGAAGCCGTAGACCACTCCGATGACGAGGGGTACCGCCACGCCGAGGGAGATATGGCGCCGCCGTGCGGGCACCGCCGCGTGTGCAGCCATGGCAGAGCTCCTTCCGCTCCAACCGCTGTCTTCACACCAGCGGACACCCGTACGGAGGACGCGGCAAGTGGATCAGGCTCCTGCGCCGCCCGCCGCCGGACGGACCGCGATCGCGTCGATCTCGAACAGCATCCCCGGCAGCGCCAGCGAGGCCACCCCGCTCAGCGTCTGCGCCGGCAGCCGCTCGCCCCACGCGCCGTGCAGCGCCTTGCCCAGCACCTCCAGCTTCTCCAGGTCGTGTTCGACGATGAACGACCCGAGGCGTACGACGTGCTCGAAGCCGAGCCCGACCGCCTCCAGCGCGGTGCGCAGATTGGCGAAGGACCGCTCGATCTGGGCGGCGAAGTCGCCGGGGACGACCTGGCCGGTCTCGTCGGAGGCGTACTGGCCCGCTATGAAGACCAGCTCGCCGGGGGCGGCGACGGCGTGGCTGTAGCCGAAGGGTGTGGGGTCGTGCAGGCCAGCCGGGTTGGTGATGGTGCGGTGGTCGTGGTCGTGGTTGAACGTCATCAGAGGTTCTTCCTTCCGCATACGAACATCAGGTGGTCAAGCACGTCGGGTGGTCAAGCACGTCGGGTGGTCAAGCACGTCGGGTGGTCAAGCACGTCGGGTGGTCAAGCACGTCGGGTGGTGAAGGCCGCCGGGCGGTGAAACACGTCATGTGGTGAAGGCCGTCAGGCGGTGAAGCACGTCGGGTGATGAGGGCGCCGTCAGGCGGTGAAGGCCGTCACGTGTTCGCGAACCAGCTGCGGATACGGTCCGGCGCGCCCGGCGCCTGGCTCTCCGCCCTCTCCCGGACCGCGTCGAGCGTCCGACCGGCGAGCTCGCGCCGCCAGGCCAGCTCCGCACGCCCCATCGCCCACGCGATCGCGCACTCGGTCGCCCCCGCGCCCGCGTCGTCGGGACTCGCGCCCGGTCCCTGCTGCCGGATCTCGGCGCAGCGGAAGGCCTCCTCAGGGCCCTCGATCGCCGCGACGACATCCATCAGCGTGATCTGGTCCAGCGGGCGGGACAGCCGGAAGCCGCCCTTCGGGCCGGAGACGGAGGAGACGATGCCCGCACGGGCGAGGGCCTGCAGCTGCTTGTTGAGATAGGCGGCGGGCAGGTCGTGGTACGCCGCCAGCCTGGCCGCCGTGACCGCCCGCTCCGGGCCGATCCAGGCCAGGTTGAGGCAGCTGTGCAGCGCCCACTCGACGCCCTCACTCATCTTCATATTCTGGATATTACATGTCCAGAATAGAAGAGGCAAGCATGGCCAGCCGGGTCAGCGCCCGCGCCAGCTCCTCCTCCGGCGGCGACGCCAGGCCGATCCGGATCGCGTCCGGCGCGGTGTGGTGCGGACCGACGGCGAAGGCCGAACCCGGAGTCACCGCGATCCCGTACCGCGTCGCCGCCGCCGCGACGAACGTCTCCGCGCGCCAGGGCGCCGGCAGCCGCCACCAGCAGAAGTACGAGCGCGGGTCGGCGGAGATGTCGAAACCCCCCGGCGCCGACGCCGACTCGGAGCCCGACCCGGCGCCCGAGCCCAACCCGGCGACCGACCCCGGAGCCGACCCTGACCCGAGACCCGACCCTGACCCGAGACCCGACCCCGACCCGCCGCCTGGCCCCGCACCCGAGCCCGACCCAGCCCCCGACCCCGACCCAGCCCCCGCCCCCAGCCGCTCCCGCACGAGCCGGTGCCGTGCCGCCGCGTCAGCCCGCTTGGCCTCGGCGACCTCCGCCACGATGCCGTCCGCCGACCAGCGCGTCGCCGCCGCCAGCGCGAAGCCGCCGGCCGTCCACGCCCCCGACCGCAGCGCCCGCGCCAGCGCGTCCCGGTGCCCGTCGGGCGGTACGAGGTACCCCACGGTCAGCCCCGGCGCGAGCCGCTTGGAGAGGCTGTCCACCAGCAGCGTCCGGTCGGGCGCGTACGCGGCGAGCGGAGCGGGGGCGTCGGGGGCCAGGAAGGCCCAGGTGGTGTCCTCGATCACGGTCAGCCCCGACTCCTCCAGCACGGCGGCCAGCCGGGCCCGCCGCCCGGCCCCCGCCGTCAGGGAGAGCGGATTGTGCAGGGTCGGCTGTACGTACACGGCCGCGAGCGGCGCCGCCCGGTGCGCGGCGGCGAGCGCGTCCGGACACATGCCCTCCGCATCGATCGCGATCGGCACCAGCTGCACGCCCAGCCGCTCGGCGACTGCCTTGACCAGCGGATACGTCAGGGCCTCGACACCGAGCCGGCCGCCCGGCGGCACCAGTGAGGAGATCGCGGCGGCGATGGCCTGCCGGCCGTTGCCCGCGAACAGCACCTGGTCGGGCGCGGGAGACCAGCCGTTCCTGGCGAGGACACCGACCGCCGCCCGCCGCGCCTCGCGCGTCCCGTCGGCCGCCGCCGGGCGGCCCGCCTCGCCGAAGACATCGGTGCGGGTCAGCGCGGCGAGCCCGCGCGCCAAGGCGGCCGACTGCCCCTCCACCACCGGGTAGTTGAGCTCCAGGTTGACCGGCGCGGACCCGGTGGCCTCGACGAGCGCGGGCCCTGGCTGCGGCGGAGCGGCCCGTACGAACGTCCCGCGCCCCACCTCGCCCACCACCAGGCCGCGCCGCACCAGTTCGCCGTACACCCGGATCGCGGTGGAGGGCGCGATCCTGCGCCGACGCGCGTACATCCGCTGGGTGGGCAGCCGGTCGCCGGGCCGCAGCCGTCCGTCAGCGATTTCGGACGCGATTTCGTCGGCGAGCCGCCGGAAATCGTCGGCCATTCATGCCCCCTCCGAGGTTGCCTTAGACATCGCTTTTCGATGTCGCTTTCGATGTCCCTCTCGACATCACTCCCGGCATCAGCTTCGACATTGCACCGAGAGCAAAGATTTTATTGCACCGAGGAGTTGGCGCGCCTAGCCTCGCTGACATGCCCTCAGCACTCATCGACACTCTGACGTTCGGCTACGACGACAAGGGCTCGGGCCCGGCCCTGGTGCTGGTCCACGGCCACCCCTTCGACCGCTCGATGTGGGCCCCGCAGCTCGCCGCCTTCTCCGCCACCCACCGGGTCGTCGCCCCCGACCTGCGCGGCTACGGCACCTCGTCCGTCGTCCCCGGCACCACCCTGCTCACCGACTTCGCGCACGACCTCGCCGCCCTCCTCGACCGCATCGGCGTCGGCCGTTTCGTCCTCGGCGGCCTGTCCATGGGCGGCCAGATCGCGATGGAGTGCTACCGCCTCTTCCCCGAGCGCATCACCGGACTCGTCCTCGCGGACACCTTCCCGGCCGCCGAGACCGACGAGGGCAAGGACCTCCGCAACGCCATGGCGGACCGGCTCCTCGCCGAGGGAATGCGGGGGTACGCCGACGAGGTGCGGGACAAGATGGTGGCGCCGTACAACACCGAGGCCTCCGGGACGGTGCACCGGATGATGCTCGCCGCCCCGCCCGAGGGCGCGGCCGCCGCCCTGCGCGGCCGGGCCGAGCGCCCCGACTACCGCGATCTGCTGACCCGGGTCACGGTTCCGGCGCTGGTGGTCGTGGGGCGCGACGACGCGTACACGCCGGTGGCGGACGCGGAGGCGATGCACGCCGCGCTTCCCGACTCGACCCTGTGCGTCATCGAGGGCGCGGCCCATATGCCGAACCTGGAGCGGCCGGCGGAATTCGACGCGGCGCTGCGGGCGTACCTCGAACGGCTCAATTGAAATATCGCCGCTGCCCCATTCGGCGCACGCTTTCCGCATGAGCCAGAACACCCAGAACACAGCGCATTCCCCACGGCACGGCGACAGCACCGCCACCTGGTCCGGCGGTGGCACGCTCTTCGCCGGAGTCCTGATGCTGGTCACCGGCGTGCTGGGCATCGTCGAGGGAATCGTCGGCCTCGCCGAGAACGACGTCTACGCCCGCCTCGGCAGGTACGTCTTCTCCTTCGACCTCACCACCTGGGGCTGGATCCATCTGATCCTCGGAATCATCCTCGCCGTCACCGGCTGGGGAATCCTCTCGGACGCGCAATGGGCGCGGGTCACGGGTATCGCGCTGGCAGCGCTCAATATCGTCCTCCAGTTCCTCTTCCTGCCGTACCAGCCGGTGTGGGCGGTGTTCTCGATGGCCATCTCGGTCTTCGTGATCTGGGCGCTGTCGACGGACAGAACCATGTCGGCGGTCTGACCCTGCGGGATAGCGTCCCCGCATGACCACACCCCCGGACGCCCCCGTACTCCTCATGCCCCTGCCGCGCTCCAGCACGGCCGAACTCCTCGGCCGGGCCGCATCGTGGCGGGGGTTCGAGGTGTCCGGGACGCCCGAGCGGCTGGGCGGGCGGGACGTCCACTGGTACGGCGGCCCGCTCGCCGCCGACCGGCTCGGGGCCGACCGGCCCTGCGTCGACGAGCGGCGCGGCCGACCAGGACCCGGACCCGGACCCGGGCTCGGACTCGGGCTCGGACTCGGACTCGGACTCGGACTGCTGGAGCCGACCGACGACTGGCTGACCTCACTCCCGTACGCCCTCACGCACCGCCGCATCCGGCTGACCACGCTCGCCGACGCCTGGTCACTGAGCTCGCCCGCGTTCGTCAAGCCGCCGTCCGACAAGTCCGTCCCGGCCGCCGTGTACCCGGACGGCTCCCACCTGCCGCGCACGGGCGAGCGGATCGGGCCCGCGACGCCCGTGCTCGTCTGCGAGGTGGTGGAGTTCGCCGCCGAGTACCGGCTGTTCGTGCTCGACGGGGACGTCGTCACCGGCAGCCGGTACGCGGTGTACGGGCGCGTCGACCCCGCGCCGCTCGACACGGAGGCGCGGGCCTTCGCCCGCGACGTGCTCGCCGCGACCCGCGGGACGCTGCCGAGCGGTGTCAGCGTCGACATCGGACGGCTCAGCGACGGGCGGTGGGCCGTTGTCGAGGCCAACATGCCGTGGTTCGCCCAGAGTTACGCCGCCGAACCGGACGGGGTGCTGGACGTCGTCATCCGCGCGGCGGGACCGCGACACCGGGTCGCGAAGGGGGACGTCCGCTATCTGCGACGGCCGCACACCCCCTAGGCCGGGCGGGGTAACCAGGCAAAAGGGATCTAGTGACCTGGTTCGGAGATCCTGTCGCAGTAGCGGCAGATCCGGTCGAGGATCTGGTCGGCGGTCTTGGTCCACTTGAAGGGCCGGGCCTCGT
>NZ_JBEPDM010000053.1:0-43311 GCF_040300305.1 Streptomyces sp. NPDC000410 | reverse complement strand
TCGCGCACCGGATGAGGACCGTCCAACGCGCCGACCGCGTCGTCTTCCTGGACGGCGGCCGGATCGCGGAAGACGGCAGCCACGACGAACTGCTCGACCGCGGCGGCCGCTACGCCGACTTCTGCTCTGTGTCCGCGGCGACGGCGATGGGTGAATGAACCGGGTGCTGTAGTACCCGCCGAACATTCAACACGTCCGCTCCACAGCGGAAGGGGCGTTGTGGCCGGTACCGGCGGCTGAGGTTCTGCTCGCGTAGGTGCGACGCCGTGGACAGCATGGCGGAGCCGGTGACAGCCACCGTCGGTCATGGCCGGATGTATTTTTGGGCCTCATCTGTCCCGCCCGTTGCCGGGGGTGGCGCACAGCGCGTGGTCGACGAGGTTGCTGGCGGCTCGCTCCTGTCGGAGTGCGTTGTCGGGCGAGTCGTTCAGGGCGGTGGACATGGAGACGGTGACCGTGCGCCCGCCGTCGTCGGTGGCGCCGTTCAGGGTGATGTAGCCGCCGTCGCCTCCTTCGTGACTCCAGTAGCTGCCGCCGCAGGACAGGGGCCGCTCGACCAGGCCGAGGCCGTAGCGTCCGTGGGGCCAGAACACCTGGATCTCCTTGCTGACCGGGACGGTGTTCCGCATCTCGGCCAGCCGTGCCTGGGGCAGCAGCTCGCCGCTGAGCAGGGCCTGGAAGAAGCGGTTGACGTCCGCGGTGGTGGAGACGTAGCTGCCGGGGTCAGGGAGGATCACGTTGGTGACATCGACTCGTTCGCCGGAGGGGAAGACCTGGTAGCCGTTGGCGTGTGGACTGCGGAGTGTGGGGGTCCGGCCCGGCAGGTAGGTGTGGTCCATGCCGAGCGGTTTCAGGACCCGGTTCTCGACCTCCTGGTGCCAAGGGCGGCCTGTGATCTTCTCGATGATCATGTCGAGCAGGACGTAGCCGGTGTTGGAGTAGCTCCACCCGGTGCCGGGCGGGAAGTCCGGGCGGTGCCTCATCGCCAGCGCGACGATCTGTTGGGGCGTGTAGGTGTCGTACCGGCGCTCGTAGTACTCGTTCGGGGTCGTGTAGCCGGGGAGGTCGTCGTCGTGGATGCCGCTGGTGTGCTGGAGGAGCTGACGGATGGTTATCCGGCGTCCGTCGTTGCCGTTGCCGTCCACCGAGCCGGGCAGCCAGCGGTCCACCGTGTCGTCGAGCTTCAGCTTGCCCTCGTCGACCAGTTGCAGGACCACGGTGGCCACAAGCGCCTTGCTGGTGCTGGCCATCCGGAAGTAGCCGCTGCCGGACACCGGACGGTTCGTGCCCGCTTCGGCGACGCCGCTGATGGTGACCAGGTCCCGGCCAGGGACGGTGGTCACCCGTGCCTGGACGCCGGTGACCCCCAGCGCCCGGATGGCGTCGGTGTCCCGGCGCAGATCGTCCCGCCCGTATCCGGGCATGGTCGCTTCGTGCCCGTCGGCCGGCCGCTGGACGGCAACGGCAGCGCCGGCAGTGACGAGGACGGCCGCAGCGGCGGCCAGCCACCGTTTGCCGGTGCGGCGGTGCTGCCGATCGCGCTGGTTGGACTGGTTGGGCCGGTCGGGCAGGGGAGCGTCCGGGTGGTGCGGCGCGGCGGCAGGGCTCGTGGATGTCATGCCCCCACGCTAGGTAGGCACCTGGTGGCGAGTCGCTACCACGCACTCCCGTATGAGAGGTACAGCCAGCTGTAGTGCCGCACGGTCGCTTGTTATCTAGGGTGCATCACGTGGGGCCTCCCACCATCCTTCTGTACGACAAAGGGAAAGCGAGACAGGTGCTCGGCATACCCCCCGCCGCCCGCGCATGGTGGCTCAGGACGTGGTGCAGCGGACGCTATCTGCTGGGCACCTTGGTGGCCGCGACGGTGACGCTCGCCGCGGCGCCCCTGCTGTGCGTTCCGTCGCTGGCACAGCCTTGGACGGAGCAGCATCGCCGGCGTGCCGGCGCGCTGCTGGGGCAGTCGGTCGAGCCGCGCCCGCGTGCCGCCCGCCGCAACCTTGCGTGGCTCGTGACGCAGGTGGTCACCGGTCTGCCGACGGGGGGCCTGGGCCTGATCTTCCTGGGCAGCCTGTTCCTCACTCCCGTCATCACGGTGTTGTGGTGGGCCTTTCCCACGGCCCCGTGGCTGCCCGTCATCAGCGTCCCCATCACCGACTGGGGCACCGCGCTGTCGCTCGGCCTGGTCAACCTGGTGGTCCTGGCGGGACTCGCCGCCATCGGCCTCCCGCCGCTCGCCCGAGCGCACGCCCGGTGCTGCCTCGCGCTCCTGGCGCCATCGCCCGCGGAGCAACTGGTCGAACGCGTCACCGAACTCACCCGAACGCGTACGGACGTCCTGCAGGCACACAGTGCGGAACTCCGCCGCATCGAACGAGACCTGCACGACGGCACCCAGGCCCGGCTCGTGGCCATCGCGATGCGGCTCGCCGTGGCCGGCGAGAGCTTCTCCGACAACCCGGACGCGGCCGCCGTTCTCGTACGGCAGGCCCACGCCGAGACCGAGGACGCGATGACCGAGCTGCGCTCCGTCATCCGCACCATCTACCCCCCGGTGCTGGCCGACCAGGGTCTCTCCGGAGCACTCAGCACCCTGTCCACCAGGGCCGGGGTGCCGACCCGCATCGACATCGGCCCGCTCGGTGAGATCCCCGCGGCGGTCGAGGCGGTCGCCTACTTCGCCGTCACCGAGGCACTGGCGAACATCGCCCGGCACAGCCGGGCCACCCACGCCTCGGTCCGTGTCACCCGCAACGGCGCGCTGCTCCGCACGGAGATCGCCGACGACGGGACCGGCGGAGCGGACGCCGCCCGAGGGTCCGGCCTGGACGGAATGCGCCGCCGCGCGGCCGCTCTGGACGGCACCATGAAGATCAGCAGCCCGCCGGGCGGGCCGACCGTCATCACCGTGGAGCTGCCGTGCGCGTAGTGATCGCCGAGGACAACGTCCTGCTGTCGTCCGGGCTTGAGCTCCTGCTCAACTCCCAGGGGTTCGAGGTCGTCACGATCACGGCCGACGCCCCCGGTTTCCTCACCGCCGTCGAGACCCACCGGCCGGACGTCACCATCGTGGACGTGCGGCTGCCCCCGACCTTCCGCGACGAGGGCATCCGGGCCGCGGTCCAGGCCCGCCGCGACCATCCCGGACTTCCCGTCCTGGTCCTGTCGCAGTACGTGGAGCAGGAATACGCGGGGCGCCTCCTCGCCGACGCCCGGGGCGGCATCGGGTATCTGCTCAAGGACCGGGTGAGCCGCATCGGGGAATTCACCGACGCGCTGCGCCGCGTGGCCGCAGGCGGCACGGCGATGGACCCCGAGGTCATCGCGCAACTGCTCGCACAGGGCGACCCCGTCGATGCCCTGACCGCGCGCGAGCGCGAGGTTCTCGCGCTGATGGCCGAGGGGCACGACAACGCGACCATCGCCGGCCGGCTCGTCATCACCGACAACGCCGTCCACAAACACATCGGCAACATCTTCCTCAAACTCGGCCTGTCGGTCGGCGACAGCGGCCACCGCCGCGTCCGCGCGGTCCTGGCCTACCTCCGCCGCCACGGCGGTACGGCGCTCGACCCCACGTCAGCCTTCCCCGTCAGGGGCGGGGGAGCGGGGTGAGCAGGTCCGGCGGGGTGGGGGTTTCTGTACGTACGGCCGCGCGTCCTTCGCTCTCCTGCGTGCCCGTGTCCACCCTCCAGCGGCGATCAACCCCGGCGGGCGGCCACGATCGCGAGGGTGGCCCACACGCTCACCCCGACGAGAACCACGGGCCACCGCCGGCCCTGTCCAGCGATACAGGTCCTCGCCGAGGTGTGCGAGCCCGGAGGCGATTTCTTCACCGGGAGTGTTGTGATCCGCCGCGTTGTTCCTGCCCTTGCAGTCGTGTGCAGTGCTGCGTGTGCCTGAGTACGCGTACTCAGGCACACGGTGTCCGCTCCGGGGTCCGTGCCGTGCTGGGCAGTGCCGCAGGTGGTTCAGGTTGACGTTGTGGTGAGCGCCTTGCTGTCGGACGGGCGGCCATTGTGCCTGCTGCCGGGCCGCCTTCTACAGGCCGAGGGACAGCAGGACCGTGACGGTCGGCGGGACCGGCGCGATCCATCCCGCCCATCGGCCCGCCGTGCGCAGGGCGGGGTGTCGCTGGGACAGGCGGAAGGCCACCGCGAGCAGCGGGGTGGCCGTCCAGGACGCCCACCAGCAGGCCGTGACGACCGCTACGGTCCCAGGGTGAACCTCGGCGGCCATTTGGGCCAGGCCGCCGAAGAGCAGGGCCACGGGGATCAGGGCTATCGCCAGGGTCGTGGTCCACATCAGCACCCCGTCGGTGGCCGAAGTCCCGTCGGTGCGGTCGGCGGTCGGGGCGGGAGTTGTCTCGTCCATGGGTACAGCCAATCGGCTCCGGCGCCGGTTCGACTGCGCGGGCGTACTCAGGGTCGGCCGATTTTTGTACTCATCGTGCCCAGGGGCCGGTACTGAGCGCTGTACCTGGCCGCACTGTTGCGGGACCCTCGCCGCCCCAGGCGCCGGCGTACCGCGAACGGGTCGGCCATCTCGCCGCCCGCGTCGAACCGGGCCCCAACTCCGGGGGCATGTCCCGCGTATGACGCCATCACAGGGTCGGCCTGACCGGCGATGAGCCGACGGCCGTCGAGTGGAGCGCTCTTGGACGCAGGTCCACCGGGCGGCCGGCGTCGAGACGGTGGTCCGCTTCACTGGCCGGATGCTCGCTACGACCCCAGAAGCAGCGGGGGCCGCCGGAGGCGTCTCGGCCTGGCACGTTCCTGACGGGTGGCGAGGCCCGGAAGTCCGACGTGGTCCCTGCGGGAGCGTGACCGTCTCGGCGGTCGGCCGCCTCGTCCGGGTTCGCATCATGGTTCGACTTGGCGCAGACGAGGGTGTGTTGGGCCGGACGGGTGGACCGGCTGTGGCGGCGTTCGCATGCGCTGGCGGCCGTCGGCGTCCTTGGAGTCTTATGGGCTGCGGCCGGCCCGCCGTGTTCCCGCCTACCGTGCACCGGCCGCCCTGGAGATCGGCGGGAGGAGATGTGGACCGGCATGAACGAACACGCGCGCATCGACGTCCATCACCACGTGATCCCGCCCGACCGCAGTCGCGCGATCGCCGACCGCGCCGCTGCCCTCGGCTGGCCGGTGCCCGCCTGGGACCGGCAGAGCGCGATCGCGATGATGGACCGCCGTTCGATCGCCACCGGCATCCTCTCGTACGCCGCTCCGCTTGGGCCTCCTGACGACCTCGAGGGGGCCCGCGCCACGGCCCGGGACGTGAACGAGTTCACCGCGGAGCTGGTGAAGGACCGCCCCGACCGGTTCGGTAACTTCGCCGTTCTTCCCCTGCCGGACGTGGACGGCGCGCTCGCCGAGGCCGCCCACGCCTTGGACGAGCTGGGTGCCGACGGCGTGATGGTCTTGTCCAACGCCCACGGGCGCTACCTCGGAGACCCGGAGTTCGAGCCGCTCTGGGCCGAGCTGGACGCGCGCGAGGCTGTGGTCCTCATTCACCCCACCGCGCCGCCCGGCGCGATGGTCCCGGGCCTGCCCAGCCCGCTGGTGGACTTCCCGTACGACACCGCCCGCACCTCCCTGCACCTGGCCGTCGCGGGCGTCCCGGGCCGGTACCCCCGGCTGAAGATGATCCTTCCCCACGCGGGCGGCTTCCTGCCGTACGCCGCCCACCGCTTCGCGGCCGCGGCCCGGTTGCGTCCGGACACCGCTCCGGAGGACCTCCTGGCCGAGTTGCGGCGTTTCTACTTCGACACCGCGTTCTGCGCGGGCCCCGCCTCGCTGCCCTCGCTCCTCGCCTTCGCCGAGCCCGGACACGTCTTGTACGGCAGCGACTTCCCGATGGTGCCCGAGGACTGGTGCAGCGGCTTCGACGACGGGCTGGACGGCTACCCGCACTGGGAGGACGGACAGCTGTACTCGATCCACCGAGGCAACGCCGAGTTCCTCTTCCCCCGTCTCGCACGAGCCTGACCGCCTCGGGCCAGGTCACCACCGCCGTCGTAGCTTCTCCTCGAAGCGTGCTGAGGAGCGCACCGGAAACTCGCGGAGCCGCTGGAACGCATCGAGGGGGACGGTGTCTCCGCCAACTCGATCACCAGCACCGGCCCACTCACGGCTCGGACCCTCGCCTGCGAGGCGAGGCGGGACGCGTGGTCGACTTGGCTCAGGCCGCGAAGTCCGCCCGATGGTCCTCGGCCCATTGGGCGAACGTGCGCGCCGGACGGCCGGTGATCTTCTCGACCGTCGGTGTGATTTCGGGCTCGGAACCGACCGTCGCCGCGAAGGACTTCAGGATGGCCCGCACCATCTGCCGTGGCATGTGAGGGAAGAAAGCGGCTTCTGCCTCGTCCACGGGAACCTCGACGTAGGTCAGGTCCCGGCCGAGTACCCGTCCAATGGTCGCGATCTGCCCTGCGTTCGTCGTCGCTTCGGGCCCGGTGAGCCGGTGGACGGCACCATCGTGGCCCGCGTCGAGCAAGGCACGCTCGGCCACCGCGGCAATGTCGTCCTCGTGGATCGGCGCGGTGACGGCGCCGGCGAAGGGGCCGTGCACGGTGTCGCCCGCGCTGATCTGCGGAGCCCACTGGAAGGCGTTGGTGGAGAACGCGTTGGGCCGTAGGAAGGTCCATTCCAGGCCACTGTCCCGGACCAGTTGCTCGGCCCGCGCATGCGCTATGTGGATCGGATGGGTTTCGTCGGCGCCCTCCTGGATGATTCCGGAGGAGAGCATGACGACGTGCCGTACGCCGGCGGCGCGGGCCTTGTCGAGGACGGCGCGGGTGCGGTCGCCGGTGGCCTGCACATGGAGGAAGAGCTTCGACGCTCCTTCGAACAGCCCGGCTGACTCGAGGCGTGTCGCTTCAGCGCCCGGGGGAAGCGCGGCCCGCTCCGGATTGCGGCTCACCGCCCGCACGGACTGCCCTTCCGCGACGAGCCGCCCGACAAGGGCACGGCCGACGTTCCCTGTGGCACCGGTCACTACGATCACTGGTCTCCTCCTTGGCCTCGGGCCTCGGGCCTGGGGCTTGGGGCTTGGGGCTTCGGGTTGATCATCCTCAGCCGTCTCGACCCTAGGAGGAGTGACCAATCCGCCGCATCGGCGGAGAGGACCAACCGCGCCTACGTCCCGAGGCCTACGCCCTCACCGCCCACATCGTGTCCCTGCGGTCGAGTGACGCCTGCTCCCCGATCGCGCAGCCCGGACGGACACGGGCGATCTCATCGCGCCTGACGAAGGGTAGGTTCCCGGCTGCAGGGCGTCGGGACACGGAACGTGACCGATGGGGCGCTGTTCGTCGCGATCATCTACGTACTGGTCAGCGGCTGCGCCTGGCGAGCGTTGCCGCCGTACTGCGGGACATCGAAGTCCGCCGACCGCCGCCGACCATTGGCCAAACCGGTACATAAAAGGATGTACCGACGATATCCTCTCTCGCGTCGATTCGGTGATCTTCGCAGGTCCCTACGGTTTTTCGTATGGCATCACCGAACGGTCAGACCGGAACACAAGACATGCCGGCGTGGCGGACAATCGCCACTCCGATCCTGTTCGCCGTGGCCCTTCCGCTGGTCGTCTTCTACGTTCTGCGGTCGCAGGGGGTCAGCCAATGGCTGGCACTGACGCTCAGCGGGGCGGTCCCGGCGGTGCGCATGGCTGTCGAGGGCGCCACGCGGCGTCGTGTGAACAGCTTCGAGGCATTTATGATCGGCATGCTGGCGGTGCGCATCGTTACGTCGCTGCTCACCGGCAGTCCCCGGGTCATCCTCGTCAAGGACGCCGGACTGGCGGCGGCTGCCGGGCTCTGGATCCTGGGCTCGCTTCTCGTGGCGAAGCCCTTCGCCTTCCAGGCCGGCCAGTACTGGCACGGGCCCACCGCTGCGCGCACCCGGGAAGCGGCTTGGAGTATCTCGCCGGCGCTGCGCAGCGGACTGACCCGGCTGACGGTCCTGTGGGGATGCGCCCAACTGCTGGACTGCGGTGCGGGAGTGCTCGTCGCCCTGCTGCTTCCGGTGGAGGCGGTCCCGGCACTCAACCGTGCGAAGGGACTGGCGCTGCTGTGCGCTGTCGTCCTCATCACCGTCTCCTACAGCCGCCGCTACGGGCGGCGGCACGCACTGTCCCTCTTCGGTCCGGCACCCCTGATCACCAGAAGGAAAGGCTGATCACCATGAATCTCTATCGGACCAGGCCAAGGGGCCTGCGGCCCCCGCATCCCCCGGCGTCCGCGACCCCAGGCTCTGCGCGAGACGCACGCGGAACTGCGGCGTCTGGCCGCGTTCGACTCGAACGCGGCCAGACGCCGCCACCCCATGCCTGCACTCTCCCGAGCTGTACGCAGGGAGGTCGAACGGATCGGCAGGCGGGAGTGGCATTCGGGTTCGTTCTCCGCGAACCACGTCCGAAGCCACTGAGGCAGGTCGGTCACGTTGGTCTCCCTCAATCTGCCAACGGCTGCGGTGTCATCCTCGCCGAACTCGATACCCGCAAACCTCACAAGATCAGCGACAGAGCCAGGGCACATGCACGGCCTTCGTGCCATCGAGGGCCGTCCGTGACCGCCTCTGTCCGGTGGGCTGCGAGGAAGCCATGGCGTCAAGGGCGTCCGAGCGTCTCCAGGCCGCAGGGGCAGGCTGTGCTACGAGGCATCGAGCTGCTGGGCATGGTGAGGTCAGAGGGAACTGGTCGGCGGCCCAAGGGCCTTACGTGCGGCGGCGAGTACGTCCGCGTCCTCATCCATCGTGAGTCGTTCGAGTGCGGCGCGGGCTTCGGAGGACGGCCTTCGAGCAAGCGACCATGCGGC
Source organism: Streptomyces sp. NPDC000410 (assembly GCF_040300305.1). Taxonomy (NCBI): domain Bacteria; kingdom Bacillati; phylum Actinomycetota; class Actinomycetes; order Kitasatosporales; family Streptomycetaceae; genus Streptomyces; species Streptomyces sp. NPDC000410. The sequence continues at coordinate 34,493 of NZ_JBEPDM010000053.1, read as the reverse complement.
CGAGTACCGGACCCGGGGGTCGACGTCGCCGGCGCGGGCCACCAGGATGGCGGTGACAGTATCGTCGCGTGACGAGTGGAGGGCCGCCACGGCTGCGCTCCTGACCTCGGGCGCGGCATCTTCTGTGCCGGCGATCAGAATGGCCAGGGCCTGTGTGGGATCTCCCGCACCGAAGATGGTGCCGAGGGTGTTCATCACCTCGGCGCGCACCCGCGGCTCCGGGTCGGAGGCCGCGTCAGCGATCAACCCGAAGTACGTGGTCCCGCCGAAGTCGATGACGCTCAGGCCCCAGAGACCGACCAGCCGCGTGCCAGGGTCGTCCGAGGCGACGTGGTCCAGGACCAGCCTGAGCGAGGTCTCGGGCCAGGCGTCCAACAGGTCGAGGACATCGAGCTGCAATGTGTCCCCGTCGTCGTTGCGATCACTCACCATTGCGCGCAGCAGGGCGGGCAGGGCCTCTTCGCCACATGCACCTGCCAGGATGTGGGCCAGGAGGTCGCGGGCGAGGGAATCGTCCGCGTCGACGTAACGGGCGAGCCGTTGCTCCAGCTCCGGCCGCAGGAACGCGGCCGCCGGTGTCCGCAGCTGTTCCACCAGGCGCTCGAACCGACGGCGTGCTCCGGGCCCGCGCTCGACGTCCACGTCGAGCCGCGCGTCCAAGTCGCTCAATCCGTGCCGCAGCGCCGCGCGCTGCGCCTCGTCCCCTGCTCCACCAGCCCCGGCCATGCCGCTCACCCTACGGAGGGTGTCATTGGCCACCTGACCCGGGAGCGTCATGCTGTGGGCTGTTTGACCGGCTCAGCGACACTGCCTATGACGCCGACGACGAGTGCGTTGCCCCTGGCGAACGCCGTTACGGCGACGGCCTGCCAGCAGGCTGACACGCCTCATCGACCCTGCCCCGCTCGAGCACCAAGACCGGAGCCGAGGTCTGCGGCGAGGTCCTTCTCTCCCGTGCCCAGCGGCGCCTGACCACGCCCCAGCAAGACACCGACTATGTCCGCCGCGCGCTTCGCGATCTGCGCGCTGAATGCCTGGTCGGTCGGACCCGCCGAGCGCAGCAGATCTGCTGGTACCGCACTTTCGCCGGTGCGGCGCGTGGCCGGCGCGGGCGAAGACCACCGTTCAGCGGGCGCGCTGCCACCGGCACGGTGAGCGCGGTTCCCAGGCCGGGCCCACCTCCTGCCCGCGCCCCTGGCGGGGAGATTTCACGAGGGCTGCTGCGTGCAGCACGGCAGGCCGCACAGAGGGGGCTCCCACCCCGTCACGACAGCAGTGATTCACCAGGGGTTTGTGCGGGCGGTCACGGGCCCCGAAGCCTGCTTCCGGCCCCGGCCCGGACTGCGACCCTGAGGTGACCCCGAATCAGTCTCCGCCCAGAGTAGGGTCGTTGTCCGGGTGATCACCTATGGTGGCGGCGCAGGTGCGGGCGGCAGGGTTGAGCCATGACAGAGCGCGCAGCAAGACTCACCCGGTTCTCCTTCGTCGCGGCCCCCGTTCTCCTCATGGTCTACGGGTCCATCCGCCTCCTGGCGGAGGGGTCCAAGGAGCCCGGCGCCGCGTGGGCCACCGGCCACTTCGCCTTCCTCTTCGGGGTGTTGCTTTTTGGGGTGGCCTGCGAGGGGGTGCGCCGCATAGCGGCTGCTTCCGGTGGACCGGCCCGGCGGCGGGTGGCCAGGGCGGGGGCGATTGCCGGGCTGGTGGGCGTGACCGCGGCCGCCGCTCAGGCCGTGATCGACCTGTACGCGGGATTCCGGTCCGCCGACAAGCCGGAGATGCAGGAGATCTTCGCCCAGGTTCAGGGCGTTCCCGGGGTGATGCCGGCCGTGTACACCGTCGGGCCGGTCTTCCTCTACCTGGGGATGATCACGCTGCTCGCCACGCTCAGGGGTCCGGGTGCCGTGCGCTCGCTGGTGATCTTCGTGCTGGGCACGGCCGCGATGGCGACGAGCCTGGACCTTCTGCCGCTCGGCGGGCTCTGTTACCTTCTGGCCTTTGCGCCTCTGCGCCGTTGCGTGCCGGGCCCGCACGGATCGGGCACCCCTGCTCCGGTGCCCGTCGGCAGCGGCTCGGCCTGACCTCGGCACCCGGCGTTCAGCCGGCGCGCCGTCGGCCGGCGACCCGGCCCTGCGGCTCCACCGGGACCACCGACCTGACGTGATGCCCGGGTTCCAGCACGGGGGTCCGGCGGCGCCGCGGATGGCTGGGGTCCATGGCCGGCCCTGGCGGCCTCGGGGTAACGGCGCCACTGCCGGTGGCGGCTACGACGCCTCACCGCCCCTGTGAGGCCGTCCTGTCATGGACGGCTCACAAGCGGGTGCTCAGCGTCCCCGGCTCTTCGTTCCCGAAGCTGCGGCGAAGTGGCAACCGCTGTGGCGTCCCCGGCCCGCCTGGCCGGGATCCGTTGGCGAACTCGTCGACATGGATGGCCGAACGACTCCTGCACGTGCGGGCGGCTCATTCCCGGTCGCGGTGGGCCACCAGTGCCCGAAGGAGGCCCGGGAAGGCTTCGTCGATCTCGTCGCGGCGCAGTGCGTTCATACGGGAGGTGCCCGCGTAGTACTGGCGGATGAGGCCGGCCTCGCGCAGCACGTGGAAGTGGTGGGTTGCCGTGGACTTGCTGACCGGCAGGTCGATCGTGCCGCAGGCGAGATCCTGGCCGGTGGCGTACAACTCGCTGACGATCCGGCGGCGTACCGGGTCGACCAGGGCCTCGAGCACCTGCTGAAGGCCAATCGTCCGGATGTCGGGGTGGGGCGGGATGCGGCCCCCCGCGTTGTGTCGTGTTGTTGCCATCGATCGTCGACCTCCCGCGCACAGAGTACGGTACCCATCAAAGTATGACGGGCATCAAAGTTTGACACGTATCGTACTTTGCGCTTGAGTGAGACGCGGCGACGCGGCCTTCGCGTCGCCGTCACCGATCGAAACGGGGGTGTGTGATGGCCAGGACGGTGCGGTTCCACGAACACGGCGGGCCGGACGTGCTGCGGCTGGAGGATGTGGAGGTCGGCGAACCCGGCCCTGGTGAGCTGTTGATCCGCGTGGACGCGATCGGCCTCAACCGTGCCGAGGCGCTGTTCCGCAGCGGCCACTACATCGAGCCGGTCAAGGAGTTCCCCGCCCGGCTCGGCGCCGAGGCCGCGGGAGTGGTCGAGGCCGTCGGCGCGGATGTGACGGGTTTCGAGGTCGGCCGGCCGGTCAGTGTGGTGCCCGCGTTCTCGATGAACGACTACGGCGTCTACGCCGAGCGCGCGATCGTCCCCGCGACCGCGGTGGTGCACCGCCCCGAAGCTCTCGACGCGGTCGAGGGCGCGGCGGTGTGGATGCCGTACCTGACGGCCTACGGGGCGCTGGTGCAGGTCGGCGGGATGCGTGCCGGGGACACGGTCGTGCTGACCGCCGCGTCCAGCAGCGTGGGCCTGGCAGCGATCCAGATCGCCAACCGTGTCGGAGCGGTGCCCATCGCCACCACGCGCACCGGCGCCAAGAAGGACGCGCTGCTCAAGGCGGGGGCGGCCGAGGTGATCGTCACCGACGAGGAGGACATCGCCCGGCGCGTGCTCGGCCTGACGGACGGACGGGGCGCCGATTTCGTCTTCGACGCCGTCGCCGGCCCCGGCGTGGTGGACCTGGCCAAGGGGGTCGCCCCCGGCGGCACGCTGTTCCTGTACGGGGCGCTGAGCGGCCAGGCGACCCCCTATCCGGGGTTCGAACTGGGCATGCCCGCCCTGAACATGCGCACCTACACCGTCCACGAGACGACCGCCGATCCGGAACGGCTGCGCAGGGCGGAGGCATTCGTCTCTTCCGGTCTGCGCACCGGCGCCTTCCGGCCTGTCGTGGACCGCACCTTCGGCCTGGACGAGATCGTCGAAGCACACCGCTATATGGAGGCGGGCGCTCAGGTGGGCAAGATCGTCGTGACCGTCGACCACTGACGATCTCACCGGTTCTGCCGCCGGCCGCGTGTCCGTCTCGGGCCGGACTTGGGCCGTTCGTACGGCGGCGGCAGAACTCAGCGGTGTACTTCGCGCGTGCGCCGCCGGCAGCAACCGCCCCGTCGTCGGCACTGCTGATCTCGACGCCGAGCAGCTGCCGCGCCGCCGGGTCCACGGCGCGGACCACGACGACTCCGACCCGGCCCGCGGCGTGGCCGTACCCACACCGAACGGGTCGGCGGTCCGCCGGGCGGGCTGCGGCTCGACGTCACAGGCTGGGCGCTGGAAGAGGTCGCACGGAGCTCGGGCAGTGGCCCGGAGGCCGGGCGTTGTACGATCCTCGCCCCGGCGGGACGGGCCACTTCCATTGGTCCGGCGATACGCGCTGATCGACTCCGCGCGCAGAGCCCGCGTAGGGAAGGGCAGTTCGGATCCGTATGCGGACAAGCCCAAGGTGCCTCTGGAAAGCCGCCCTCGAACGGAGGCTTGCCCACCCCCTGCCCGAGTGCTCGATGAGGTGTGGATGGCTCCCTCCCAACGCCCGCCGTGTAGTCCGCACCGTGTGGCGATGGACGAGCGCATGGTGCCGGACGAGCTGCGGGAGCTGTTCCAGCGGGGGGCCTGCCTGCTCCTGGTGGCCGCAGGCCGGCGGTTGGCGCGGGTACGGGGATCGCGAGGTGCTGGCCACGATCACCTTTGCTGCCACGGCAGGCTGCGCCTGCCGGCAGTTGCCGCCAGTCTTCGGCCCGTCAGGGCCCGGCCAAGCTGCACGCGGACAGAGCCCAGAACTACGGCTGCGACCACCTGCGCCGATGGCTGCGCAAGCGCGGTATCCGGCACCGCATCGCCCGCAAGGGCATCGTGTCCTCCACCCGGCTGGGCCGACATCGCTGGACGATCGAGCGCACAGTGTCCTTGCTGGGCGCCCGTCACCTCACCATCCCCGCGGCGCAGGGCGCAGGGCCTCGCCAAACGTTGATCAAACCGTTCGATCCGGTGAACCTGGCCGAGCAGCCCCAAAGTAGTGTCCGTTCCATGACCGCCCTTGATGCCCTCGTACACCTATGCCCGCCGCCCGCCGAACCGCCGCGCGCGGTGGACTGGGCGCAGGCCGAGCGTGCCCTGGGCGCGGCTCTGCCCACCGACTACAAGCAGCTCGTCGAGACATACGGCGACGGCATCTTCGACGACACGATCTGGCTGCTCGTCCCCGACTCCGCCTACAACGACTGCGACCTGCACGAGCAGACGACGGAACGGGACGAGATCCTGGCCGGCCTGTGGGAGTACGAGGACAAGCCCGCCGGCCTGATGGAGGCGGGGGCGCGGGTCCTGCCGTGGGCGTTCGAGGAGGGCACGGGGGCCTTCCTGTACTGGCTGGCGCGGCCCGGGCAGCACCCCGACGAGTGGACCGTGCTCTACAACGAGGGGCGCGGCCCGCTGTGGGAACACCACGACATGGGGTGCCTCGCCTTCCTGCTCGCGGTACTCACAGGAACGGCGGAAACGGAGTACTTCGGCTACCTCTACGAAGACCTGAAGCTGACGGAGCACCGCTTCGCGACGGCCGACCAGACCCTCGGAACGTCCCGGCAGTGACGCCGTCGACCGCGATCGACGACCTGCGGGGTGTCTCGCGCGGGCGAGTGGGATGCGCGCCGCTGCCCGCTATGCCTCGGACTTGCCCTGCCCCGGAGCGTCTTCACCACGGACCGCCTCCCCTTTCACGCGGTCCAAGGCGCCCCAGCCCCAGCCCCAGACTTCGACGAGATCCGAGCCGGGCCCGGCACCTGCATCCTGAACGCGGACTTGGCGAATGGTGCCGACCGGAGCGCTCGGTCACAGCAGCGCTCCGGCTACCCAGCCACGGCCGCTTCTTGTGACGCCGAGACGAGAGCCGCTTCAGCGTCCGACGAATGCCCAGGTGGGTGACCTGGTTCGAGGCTGCGTTCGAGTCGGAAGGGGGCAAAGGCCGACGGCGATAGGTCAGGCGTTCCACCACTCGTCGGTGCCAGAGCCGACCTCGAAGTGCCACCATCCCTCCACCTGCCCCCGTGCCAGAAGAGCCTTGATCGCGGCGAAGTCCGCACCTGCCGGCACGGTGAAGGCCACCATGGGGAAGTCCTCGCTGAAGACCTCGCCGCCGAGCCCGAACCTCGAAAGTTGCTGATGGACGGCCTGTGGGCTGCGTCCCAGGGGGCCAGTGCGTACAGGCACAACACGGATCGTGCAGTTACCGGAGGGGCTGACCTGCCCGACAGCCCAGTGGAGCCCGTCGGAATCGGTCCGGTACCGCACCACGTCGCCCTCGGCCACCCCGTCCTGCAGAAAGGGGATGTTCTCCACACTCGCCGTGTCATCGCTCAGCTTCGTCGCCCACAGACCCTCGGTGTCCTACGGGAACCACCCCTCACGAGGCACGAACCGGAACCAGATCTTGATCTTCTCAGTCACACTCTCCATGGCGGCCATCATGCGCTGACCTGCAGCGCCGCCCTGCACTGGGTCCGAGCCAGGTGCTCAACCGGCGCTGTTGTGGGACAGGCGGAGGTCAAAGGACCAGCTGAGTCCGGGCGTGGCGGGTCCCGGGCGTGCAGCGCCCGGACTTGGCTGAGACGCCGGGAGCCGCAGCGTCTCTCCTGAGCCCGGGCAGTCGTTTCTTGGGACCTCCCGCTGCGCCCGGTGACGGCTGGAGGGGTGCCCGTAGACTCGCGCGCCATGGAAGAGATCTTCAGGCTCGGTGAGATCAGTTGCCCGTCGGGGACCCTGGTCATCGTGGACGGCGGCCATCTGGGGTTGTGGAGCGGACAGCGGTCGCCGGCGGAGATCGATCCCGCCCTGCTCGGCATCGACGACCCGGCGATGGCTGCCGAAGTGCTCGACTTGGTCGACTTTGCCGTGATCGGACCGGATGCCCCGGCAGCGGTCCGCAGCTTCGACCGGCAGCCAGGCGCCATGATTCATGACTTCCCGGCCTCCCGGGCAGCGGAGCTTGGGGCGATGTTCGCAGAACACTGCCGCGCCGCTGGCCTGGACGCTCGCTTGGAGGCGTTGCCGAGCCGCGAACCGCATGCCCAACGTGTGCGCCGGACCGCCGCTGAAGGTGGCGGAAGCTTCCTGATGTTCGGGGTGCCTGTCGTCGCGGTGGGCGGGGTGCCCCGTGATCGTCACTTGCCGGTGCTGGCTTCGCGGGTCGACTTCGTCGACGGTGTCGGGCCGCGTTGGTCCGAGATATCGGTTCGGATGAGCGACGCCCAAGCGGAGTCATCCGTGCAGCTGGGTGACGTCGGCGTCGACTGGGCCCGGGTGCTCTTCGGCGATGCCGATGCCCTGAATGTCTGGCAGCACAACGAGCCGGTGGACGGCTCGGCCGACGTCGCGTTCTGGGGTGCTGCCGCGGACGAAGCCGCCTCGACGTTCGCGGCACCGGAACTGGGCGAGCCGGGCGAGGACGGTGTCCGCGGGTGGACCGGGCTGGCCATGTCGGAGGCGATCGAGAAGGCTCGCGCTGTACAGAGCTGGAAGGAGGAGACCGGGCGCCGCATGATGGTGGACTTCCGGCCGCACTCCCATCACTGGCAGGTCATGCGCCAGGTCCGCGCCTCCGAGTTCGAGGCTGGAACCGTGGATATCGGTGACGCCCGACTGCTCTGCGCGATGACCACCTGGGGCGACGGCTACTTCCCCGTGTCGGCCGACTTGGATGCATCCGGTGCCGTGGTCGCAGTACGGGTGAGCTTCTCCGACACGATCGAGTAGCCGTTGCGCCTCCGTGGAAGTTCGGGCTGTGAGGCGCGTCGACCGGCCATGCGCCCCGGGGCTGAGCGCGACGACTGCGGCCTGGACGTCCCACTCGATCCGGAGCCCGGACTGCGGAGATCAACCGTCACGTGGAGCGCCTCATCACCGAGGACACCACGGGCGCCCGCGCGGCCGGTATGGCCGCCGTGGCTGGAGCACTCCAACCTCACCGTCGCCTGCGCCGTGGCGGTGATGTACCTGAACGCCAGCGGCATTCCGGTGCAGGAGCCCGCGCCGTCGCGCGTGCGAGCCGGCAGTCTTCCACCCGGGGAAATGCGGGGTGGAGGCTGCATCTGGGGCTGGCCAGGGCCAAGGGATTCTCATCGCTGTATTTCCCTCGCCTCGGCGACCTTCCGCGCCATCGCGGCGACCTGTGGCGGAAGGTGGTGGTCCAGGTCAGCCCTTCCCGGCGGGAGCCGTCAGCATCGCGGTGAGCACCGTGACCAGCTCCCTTTCGTAGCGCTGCTCCCGCACCGGAAGCGGACGTCCCTCCTGTACGTGGCGTGCGCGGTCCGCGAAGGCCGCGCCGACCAGCATCACCATGAGCTCCACCCGCTCCCTGGCGATGTCCTCCGCCACACCGCAGTCTCGCTCGAGCCGCTCGGCCACCCGCTCGAACAGCCGCCACAGCACGCTCCCGTGCAGCGTCGCGTGCGGCTCGCCGTTGCGGAAGCCGGTCTCGTGGGCGAGCTGTCCGACGATGCGCAGGCAGTAGCGCCCGCTGTCGTCCGCCAGTTCCGAGGCCTCCGCCGCGACGTATGCCCGGACCAGCTCCACGAGCTCGGCGGCGTCACCGAGTTGCGCGAGCGCCGGCGCCAGCAACCCCTCCACCCTGCTCTGATGCTCTGCCAGCACCGCCCGCAGCAGGCCCGCTCGGGAGCCGAAGTGGTAGTGCACCGCCGAGGCGTTCGCCTGCCCCGCCCGTTCAGTGATCTCCCTGGTGTTCGCGCCGTCCACTCCGCGCTCCGCGAACAACCGCTCGGCGGAGCGGAGCAGAAGAAGCCGAGTCGGCGCCGCACCGGGTCTTGTCGTCGTGGCCACGGACCGATATTAATCGACTCCATTACTTAATGGCTCTCATTACCGACGACGAGCAAGAGATGAGGAGTGCCCATGATGCGGCTGGGCATGATGGCCCCCTTCGTGGACGGGCTGATCACCTCCGGCGGCTTCCTGCGCGATCTCGCCGGGACCCTGGAGGAGTGCGGCATCGAATCCCTGTGGACGGTCGAGCACGTGGTCGTCGCCGAGGAGTACACACCGCTGTACCCCTACGCGCAGAACGGACAGATGCCCACCGCGCCCGGCGGCGTGCTGCCGATGCCGGACCCGCTGGAGACCATCGCCTTCCTGGCGGGTGCCTCCCGCACGCTCCGCTTCGGGACGGCCATGGTCGTCGCCCCGCTGCACAGCCCGGCGGTCCTGGCCAAGCGAGCGGCCACCATCGACCTGCACTCGGGCGGGCGGCTGATGCTGGGGCTCGGCATCGGCTGGCAGAAGGAGGAGTACGCCGCCGTCGGCGTGCCCTACCAGGCGCGGGGCGCGCGCCTCGACGAGTGCATCGAGGCCATGCGGGCGCTGTGGTCGCAGGCCCCGGCGAGCTTCGACGGGAGGTACGTCTCCTTCGACCGGGTGCACTGCACGCCGCAGCCCGCGTCGGGCTCGGTGCCCATCGTGCTCGGCGGCAACAGCGACGCCGCCGTACGACGGGCCGGGCGCTGCGGCGACGGCTGGTTCCCGTACACCATCGGCGCCGAGGACTTCGCCCGCCAGGCCGAGCTGCTGCGCGGCTGCGCCCAGGAGGCCGGGCGGCCCGAGGACGCGGTGGAGCTGACGGCCTGGCCCGACTCCTGCGACCGGCAACGGGCCTGGGCCGACGCCGCCTGGATGAGGGAGTACGTCCGCGCCGGGGCCACGCGCCTGGTGATCTCGCCGCCGGGCGGCGGCCCCGACGGCCTGCGTGGTCCCCGTGGACTCGACAGGCTGCGGGCACACATCGCCCGCTACCGCGACGAGATCCTGGAGAAGCTGTGAGGCCTGTCCGGCTGACCGACCGCGTCGTGGCGCCGCTGGACCGGGCCGATGACTGGCTGGACCGTTGGGCGGTCGCCTACCTTCCCCGTGCCCGGTCGCGCGGCATGACGCCGACCGGGGTGTACCGGGCACATGCCGGCCCCGACACGATCGAGCTGACGGTGGTCTGGACGCTGCCGCACCCGTACGCCTTCTACGCGATGCGCTCCGCGGCCAACGTCGATCCGCAGGTCGCGGAGTTCTGGGCCTACACCGACGCCCTCGCCATCGAGCGGGACCGCCGGGCGAGTGAGTTGCTGGAGGAGTACACATGCCCCGCTGGGTGATCCTGGCCCCGAAACCCGTACACCTGCCGACCGTGAGGGCCGAGGCGGATCTGCCCGGCAGCTCCGGCGGCCTGGGCGCGAACGGTGACCTGACAGCAGATCACCTCGACATGGACGCCCCGGACATCGAGGCCGTCCCGCTGGCCCCCGTGGCCTCCCGCCATGTCGAACTGACCGGCCCGAGGGTCAAGCGCACCCTGCTGTTCACGATCCGCCCCGGCACCCCGCAGGCGAGCACGGCGCGGCTGGAGGCCGACCTGATGGCCATGCCCGACCACATCGCGACGATCCGCTCGTGGTCGCTCAGCCGGGTGGACACCGCCCGCGCCCCCTCGCGCTGGACCCATGTCTGGGAGCAGGAGTACACCGACGTCGAGGGGCTGACCGGCGCGTACCTCCTGCACCCGTACCACTGGAGCCATGTCGACCGCTGGTTCGACCAGGAGCTGCCGACCTCGGTCGTGCTGCCGCGCCTGGCACATGTCTTCCGCTGGTCCGAAGGCCCGGTCCTCACCCCTGACGAGGAGACCCGACGACAAGGCGCGCCGTCAGACTCGAATCCGCAGGTGCTGCGGCGAGCCGCAGACTGATACGGCGACAGGCGGCCGGCAAGGCTGGCGCGGCCTGGTCGCTTCGGCGCGTGTCGAGCCGCTCACCGCCCACCCCTGGCCAGGATTCCCGTTCGGTGCCTGAACGACGAAGCGGCCGCCGACGTACCGGGTCACCAGCTGCTCCTCGCCGCCAGGAGCTGCGCTCGCCGCCTGCGGGAGCTCGTTTCGCCGAGCCATGTTCCACCCCCGGCCACCAGGCGGGACGGCCGTTCGCGCGGAATGAGAGGGCCAGGAGCTCCTGCCGCAGCTCGTGGCCGGCGGTCCCGGCCGGAGGGCGGCTGACCAGCCGGCGGAGAGGCGGGTCCATCGCTGCTGCGGAACGATCAGGTCTTCGGGGAACTGCTGAGCAGCCCCGGCCCGGACTGCCGGGCGCTCATGGCGCGGCTGCCCGGGCGTGTGCCCGCGCCTGATGACGCAGCTCGAATCCGCCAGTCGGGCCAGACCCGGTCGGGGGCCGGAAAGGGTGGGAGTGCAGGCGGCACGACAGGTCGATCAGGCGCCGGCGGAGTGCGGTCGTGCCGACGTCGTCGGGTGTCTGTGCCAGCGCGTCGTAGGTGAGCAGCCATGCAGCCTGGAGCGCCACGAGGTCGTCGGGGAAGCGGAACGGGTTCACTCATTCATTGCAACACGTGTTCGAATTCCGAGGCCAGTCGGCACGCCTCGGAACCCGCTCGGCCTCTCCGGGCGCCCTGTGCCGGCAAAGGTTGATCGGTGACAGCAGAGTCTGAGTCGCCCGGGCCATGGAGGCGCTCATCGGCTGTGGAGCGGGCGGGGCGGGCGGTCGACTCTGTTCGTCAGAGCGCTATGCCCTTATTGCGCGGATACTCTGGAAAATGTGATCGAGTCTGGACGGCCGCGGCTCCGTCGGCGCTACGGCCGGGGGAAGCTTGTACGGCTGTCGCCGGTCATTCTGACCGTCGTGATCGCCAGCCTGGCCTACGCCACTCCGCCGGACATGGCCTTCAGTCGCCTCCTGCCCGCGGCGCCGGCCCTGGCCGCCGCCATGTGGCCGGTCCTCCCCACCGTCCTGCTCGGGACGGTCTGCCTCCTTCTGATGATCGGCCTCAGCCTGGTCTTCCCTGATCTGGGAACGTGGTGGACCGCCTCGGGGATCATCGCGGTCACCGTGGCCGCCGCGTACGGAAGCCATGTCCGGCTCCAGCGGGAGCGCACCCTCTTCCAGGTGCGGCTCGTCGCCGACGCGGCGCAACAGGTGGTGCTGAGCCCCATGCCGCGTCGCTTCGGGAACGTCGAGATCGAGTCGCTGTACCTCGCGGCCGCGGCGGAGGCCAGCATCGGCGGGGACTTCTACGAGGTGGTCGACACGCCATACGGGGTCAGGCTGCTCATCGGTGACGTGCGGGGCAAGGGCCTGCCGGCGGTGGGGGCGGCCGCGGCGATCGTCAACGCCTTCAGGGAGGCGGCCTACGGCGAGACCGACATGGTCGACGTCGCACGCAGGCTGGACGCGAGCAGCAGCCGTTACAACGCCGCCTTTCCCCCCGATGGGCCGATGGAGCGCTTCGCCACCGCCCTTCTCGCCGAGATCCCGCACGACGGCGGGCGTATCGACATCCTCAACTGCGGACACCCCCCGCCGCTGCTCCTGAACGGCGGGAAACTCCGTGTCCTCGAGCCCGCCACCCCCTCGCCGCTGCTCAGCCTCGCGGATCTGATCGGCGATCACTACAACGTCGACACGTTCGACTTCGCCCCCGGCGACCTGCTGCTCCTCTATACCGACGGGATCGCCGAGGCTCGCGCCCGCGACGGCGAGTTCTTCCCGCTGGCGGTCTGGATGCGTCGACAGCCCCCGACACCGCCCCGTGAACTGCTCACGGCTCTTCACCGCGACCTCCTCCGCTACAGCAGAGGACGCCTCGACGACGACATCGCAGCCCTCGCCGTACGCCTGCGTGAGCCCCGAGGCGCGGAGTCCCAGTGAGCGGCCCGCACCGATCAACCTCGAGGGAACACACTCAAGGTTCCGTACGTTCCTCTCCGGGACAGGGCGAGCCCTTCGTACGGTTGGCCCACCCAGGGGCGTCGGGCCTGTTCGGACGGAAGTGAGCCAACTGCGCGACGGCCTGTGGTTTCGCCGTGATCTCGGCACCGGCTTCCGTGAGAAGCGGCTGAGGGATAATGATGATCAGCCGTGCATGAGGCTGGGTGCAGGCTCGTGCCTGCGACGGCGCGATGATGTCCGTGTCAACTGGGGGAAAGATGCGTGTAGGGGTGTATCTCGCACACCCGCGGCCGGGGAGCTTCAACCATGCGGTTTTCGACGCCGTTGTGGAGGAGCTGCGCGGGCGGGGGGCCACGGTCTTGGCGCATGACCTGTGCGCTGAACGGTTCACACCGTTGCTGTCCGCCGATGAGACGGGGACGGTCCAGGCAGCGGCGCGCGCTCACGACGCGCAGGTGGAGCTGCACCGAACAGAGGTGGCCACGCTCGATGCCATGGTGTTCGTCCACCCGAACTGGTGGGGTATGCCGCCCGCTGTCCTGACGGGCTGGGTGCAGCGCGTACTTGCGCCTGGCGTCGCCTACAAGCTGGGTACCGCGGAGGGCGAACCCGCTGGGCTCCTGAAGGCGGGCAGGGCTCTCGTGCTGAACACTTCCGACACTCCCGCCGACCGGGAGGAGAGCGAGTTCGGCGACCCCCTGCAGAGCATCTGGGCGGCATGTGTCCTGCCGTACGTGGGGGTCTCCGATGTGCGCCGGGTCGTCTTCCGAACCGTCACCGACTCAGCCGATGAGGAACGCGTGGCCTGGCTGGTCCACGCACGCCAGCAGGCAGCCGCACTCATGGCCTGAAGCGGTAGCGAGCTCCGTGCACGTTCTCACGTACCAGGCTGTCCGGATTCACGCGTACACCGACACCTGCCGGCGTACGCGTGACCATGCCCGGCTACGTACGGATGAACGTGCCCGACCAGTGATGTGTTGAGGCTGGTGGATCGCGTCCTGGCCGCGGGCGCGACCCTGTGGCGGCGGTGGGCGGCCATCGCCCCCGACCTCGCCGGGCACGTCACGGCCGTCGGCCACGACCCGGACCCGGGCGGCTTCCGACCGGCCGGAATCGACGGCCTGGCGACGAAGTCCGCCTGAAGCAGAGGTCCACGGCATGACCGACGACGGCAGGCACACTGTGACGCCGCCCAGTGAACGGAGCTGACCGTACCCGCCGCCAGGCAAGCGTGTGAGCGCGACGGCAGGACAGCAAGCGGCGACACGTGGCACGGGGTGGGGCCGGACAGCTGATGGTGCCGGATAGCGTCGCGCGGGGCGGCCCGAAGTCCGGTATTGGCAGGGGCGGTTCATGTGGCAGGACTCGCGCTACCCGGCGACGAGCACCGCATGGACCGCGACGTCGGCGTCGGGCGCCGTCGCCACGCTCGGGCTTGCCGCGCTCCCCACGCCGACGGGTGACGGGTGATCAGGTCCCCTGGGTGCACGTGCAGCACCGGTCCATCCGGTCCGGTCGGGTGATCGGTGCCGCAGATCCGGCGCGCCCGCTCCATCGGCCGCGGAACAGGACACACACTTCACGAAGTTTTGTACGAATGCGTGCAGTGCGTTCCGTCTGCGTGCACAGTCTCATCGGAGAGCAGCGTGCCCGTCCTCTTCCGCAAGCGGATGCTTCTGCCGGCCGTCGTCGTTACCGCCGCCGCTGTCGTGGCCTCTCCCGCCGGTGCCGGCAACGCACTGGCGGACGCTGCGTGCTTCGATCGCGCGACGCAGCCCTACACCTCGGTGGTGGACAGTCATCTGCACTACCGTCCGTTCGGCGGCAAGGCCATCCCCTTCGACGAGGTCAACGACTACCTGCGCCAGAGCGGGGTCCGCTACGTCAACGTGTTCGGCATCGGCCAGAAGCTGCCCGCCGACTCCGACTGCACGTACTACCTCAACTGCCCCGGCACACCTGTGCTCCCGAGCATCAAGAACGACATCGTCAACGCAGAGAGCTACGTGGAGTCCAAGCCCGCCGACCCGCACCTCACCCTGTCGATGACCTCGTTCGACATCGCCAACCCCGAGACGATTCCCGACACGCTCGACATGTACGACCGGGAGTATCCCGGCCTGTTCCGCTGGGCCGGCGAGCTGAATCTGATCAAAGGCGCGCTGCTCCCCAACCATCACGAGCCGGCAACGTTCCAGGACATCGATGCCTGGGCGCCGCTGATGAGGGAGCTTCAGGCACGGGGCATCCCGGCTACCATCCACGCCGACCTGGGCACGGACGCCGAACCGACCAAGTACCTTGCCCTCTTCGAGCACACCCTGAGCCGCTATCCCCGTAACAAGATCGTCTGGGCCCACATGGGCCTGTCCAAAGAGCTCTCCACCATGGATCCCGCCCAGCACATCGCCGTCGTCAGCCGGCTGCTGGACCGGCACCCCAATCTGACACTGGACCTGAGCTGGCGCGTCCTGGAAGACCAGTACTTCAGCAAGCCCGGGGTACGCCAGCAGTACGCCGATCTGCTCGACGCCCATCCCACCCGCGCCATCCCGGGCACGGACTTCGTCGCATCCCGGGACAAGACCTACGCGGTGTACAAGGAAGAGCTGGAGGTCACCAGCCGCATCAACAAGGCACTCGGCGACGAGGCCTTCCGCGGCATTGCCCTGGGCGAGAACTACTTCCGCCTGCTCGGACTGGACGCCACCGCGCCCCCCGTCTGTGAATGAGGGAGGAGCGGAAGAGACTGACGCACCGCTCCGCGGACGGCTACCACCGCGCGCTTCCCGCCCATCGGCAGGCCGCACAGCCGCGCCAGGTGAACCCGGCCATCGCGCCGGCGGTGGAGCGGCAGACCGCCGCGATGCGCGAGCTCAGCCGCCGTGCCTTCCCCGGCGCGGCGACCGCGCCGCAGGATGTTCCGGCCCGATCGAGGACGCCCGCGATCAGCGCCGCCGCCGGGCCGCGGCGACCGAAGCCGCCGCGCTGCGCCGGACTCGCGGCGAGCGGGTCGGCCAGGGGACCGGCGGCGGCGCGTCTGCGTTCCGAGCATCGGCCTGACCGATCTGGTCCGGCTAGGGAAGGGGGCAGGTGAGCGGAAGGACGCGTTCGGTCAGCCGACCGCTGAGGTGGGTGTCGGTGACGAAGGCGTCGGTGAGCCAGTCCGCCGCGGTCAGCTGGTCCACCAGGTGCTGCAGCTCGCCGGGGTCCACGTCGCACCAGGAGGCGAGTGACCCCAGGACGAGGCCTTGGCCGTCGGGGCCGAGTCGCCCGTCGGTGCTGGTCCGGGTGGCCAGCGTCAGGGCGAACAGCCGGGTGCCGGCGGACGCTTTGGCCTTGCGGAGCTTCTTGTCCGAGACGATCTTCTGAGCCCACCCGCTGAGCTTGGGGCGCATCTTCTTGCCGAAGGTGAACGGGCCCGAACCGTCTTCGTGGGGGGCCAGGGAGGGGACGGTGATGGGGGTGGGGTTCTCCGGCCGGGAGGCGAGCAGGTCGCCGACGGTGCCGGGGATGCTCAGCCAGCCGGAGCCGGTCAGCTGCTCGACCAGGTCCTCCGGATCGGTCAGGCCGAGCGCGGTGACGTCCTGCCCGACCAGGTTGCCGGTGCCGGTGTGCGCGGTGCGCAGGGTCAGCATCACCACCAGCAGCCGTGCTTCCGGCCCGGGCAGCGGGGCGTGGTCGGCCACGTGAGCGAGGACGGCCCGTGCGTGCTCCCACTGCGTCGGCACGGTCAGCAGTCGGGCCACGGCCGGCCCGTCGCCGTCCGCACTGTGGCCGGTGCGCTGCTGGTGCTGGAGGCGGGCGGCGGCAGCGGCCTGCTCGGCGCGCTGGGCGTCCAGCCGCAACCGGGTGTCGCCGGTGACATCGGCCCAGGTGGTGAAGGCGCGTGCCTTGCGCTCGTGGAGGTCGGCGAGGAGCGCCAGGTCGGGCTCGGAGCGCTGCTGATAGGCGCGGAAGAGATCGCCGAGTTCGACGAGTTCGTCACGCAGGACGACGGGCCGCAGGTCGTAGGGGATGACCCGCTGCGCGATCTTCCTGTACGCAGGGCGGCGCCGCGTCGGCGCGGAGCGGGGAGCCGGCACCTCCCGCGGGCCGGCCGCCGGTGAGGGACGGTCGGAGAACTGCGGTGCGCCAGCAGGAGCGTTCGACGGGTGATCGGCCGTGGCCGGGCCGGCGGCGGCTGGGCTGGTGGTGGCCGGGCCGGTGGTGACGACCTGCAAGCCGGGCGTGGCGGCCGCGCAGCGTGAACAGCACTCCATGGCCTGCCACCAGCGCCCTCCCCGGTCGGTGACCACAGCCAGGACGACCGCCCCACCACACCGCCCGGGCTGGGCACGCTCATGCCGGTCGGTGGGAAGGATGTGCGTACGGCAGCCCTCGGCCCGGCACGCGCAGTACGCCTCGGCCCGAGGCCCGGAGGCCGCCCGCAAGTGGGCCTTCACGTGGGCGACCGCTGCCGCACGGCCGGCGGCCGCCGATGGCAGACGCTGCTCCGCACAGGAGGAGCGGCTGCACGAGACGCGCACCGCTGAACTGCCACGACCGCAAGGGTCCAGACGCACCGTCCACCTGCGCCCCAGCACCCGGCCATCCAGCTCGCTCGCCTTGGCCTCCGTCATCCTGTTCTTCCTCCATCCCGTGTCCCCACTGCCCTCACGTGCCCCCATCACGACGTACGGGGCGCGGCAGCGGGCCCACCGTACTCGGCAGGCGGCCCGATGGCTGGTGCACTCGCCCTGTTCGCCCAGGAGCCCGGCTAACGCCGCCACATCAACGTGCTGGGCCGCTACTCCTTCCAGCTTCCCGACCCGCCCGGCGGCCTGCGGCCCCTGGGGGCGCCGAACGTCACCGAGACGGGCTGACGACAGGTCACCGGCCCCGCTCCACCGGGTGCCACGGCGGTGGGGCTGTCGGCGGCGACGAGCCGGATCGCATACACAGGCTGCTCGCCGCCGACCGCCTGGCCGCGGCCGCGCCGTTCCCCGGCCCGCAGGAGTTTGAGCACCAGTCCTTCCAGCGCCTTGCGGGCCTCGGCCTCTGCGAGCCGACGGGCGGCGCCGACGCGGTGCCGCTCGGCCCACCGGCCGGGGCCCGTCTGGACCGGCTCGGGAACCGTTCCCACGGATTTTGCGTGATCTCTTGACGTGTTGTCGGCTGGAGGTGAGGGGACCGAATGAGAACGCGGACGATGGTGAGCATGGCGGTTTCGGCCTGTGTGATTCTGACGGCGTGCGCGTGCGGTCCGGACAAAGCGAAGGAGGACACGGACGCGAAGCCTTCGCAGCCGTCCGCGTCCACGCGGGCCGAACAGCCGTCGGCCACGCCGTCCGTGTCCGCTCGGACCGAGAAGCCGTCGGCCGAGCCGACCGGCGACCAGCACGCGCCCAGGACGAAGGAAGGCGCGATCCAGCGGTACGAGCAGTACCTCCATGCCCTCGGCCGTGAGGACATCGACACCGTCTGCGAAGTTGCCGGGCCCGCCGCGAAGAAAGCACAGGACCAGGGGTTCGGCCCGTGCACATCGACGTACGCCACCGTGTTCCAGATGATCTCGCCCGCGCAGAAGAAGGCCCTGAAAACCGCGACGGTCGACCCACAGCGCATCGCCGTACGCACGCCCGACAAGATCGAGATGCCGGTCGAAGCGGTCAGGGCCTCCGCCACCTTCTCCGAGAGCGACCTCGGCAGCTACACCCTGGAGTACCTCAAGAACGATTGGTACATCACCGACTGAACCCCACGCGCGCACGCGGAGCCGCCCGACGGACGGCTCCGCACGCACGCCACCCGGCGGCCGATCGACTGGTGCCCGCCGACGACTTTGGCCCGCACTGTGCTGTCGGCTGCCCCCCCTGAGTCGTGTTTGGCCGGCCCGGCGCGCCCCGAGTCGGCCGCCGCCGGCCACGTGGCTGGTATGGCAGCCATCAGGGAAACGACGCACCCGGGTCACCGCCGGAAACTCCGCATGGGCATGGATGCACAACTTCGCAGGGAGCTGTCCACCTCGTCGGCCGGCTGCATCGGCTCGCCACGCACAAGGCCGTCGACGCATCCGAGGGGCGTGGGCGAGGAAGAAGCCCGGGTCGGCGCTCCGCACCACGATCACGCGCACCCACTCGTCCTCGCGGGCGGCTCCGACGGAGTCGTGCAGGGGGCAGGACACCGACTGCGCCACCGCGCCGCATGGTGGGCGGAAAGCAACCCTTCCCGGGTGTGCGGCGGTCCTACTGACCGTCGTGCTCGGAGGACCAGCCTCTGTCGACTCGTACTGGTGAACCGACTGGGAAGGACGCACTCCATGGTGTTGGATCCCAACTTCTGCCTGGATGTTCCAAAGGGTTTCGACGACTCGGACGCTGAGACCGGGGTGCATCCCATGGCCAGGAAGCTGTTCCCCGCCACGACTGCCGCTGATGCCTTCAAGAAAGCCCATGAGTGGGTGCGGGAGCAGAGAATCCGTCTGGTGGACGTGTCATGGGATTCCTTCCACGACGAGGACGAGCCCTACTGTCTGAGCATCTACTTCACGTTCGAGCTGGACCCCCGAGACACCTGACCACGACTGTGCAACTTTCCTGGGCCGGCACGTCGTTGGTCCGGGGTGGCGTTGACCGACGCGCAGTGGGCGCGGATCGAGCCGTTGCCACCGTTCTGATGGCCCAGGCCGACGCTGGAGAGGACTTTTCCCTCGGGCGGGGCTCAGGGGGACTACCATCCGGCTCCCGCTGCGGTCACGTGCCGTGGCGCTGCTCCTGGACAGCCTTCATGAGGTCTTCGACGGCGGACTGGGAGCCGTGGTCACGTCCGTCGTCGATCGCTTCGAGAGCGACGGCCGCGGCCTCACGAATGTGGTGGGAAAGTCCGTCGGCGGCCGTGAGGTGGTAGGCGGCTTTACGGCGTGCCATGCGTGCGGCTCCCAGTCGACCTCGCGGTGCGCGGCGACCGTCGCGTCGGCGGACGCCGTGGCGCAGAGCTTGACGTCGGCGGCCCCAGGACGACTGGTGCCGAAGCGGACCTCGATCGACACTGCGGGGAGCGGATTCATCCGGGCCGCACCATGTGGTCGAAGTCGGCACGCGCACCCTGAGCCGTGTGGCGGCCTGCTCCGGTTTGAGCGGGATGTCGGCGGCGACCGCGTCCCCAGATCCTCACGCTGGCAGATCTCCGGGACCTGCCCGGGACGTCGGTCCGTACGCGACCCCGTCGCCATCGAAACGTGAGCGTATGCCATCCAAGTTTGAGCAGTTCAGCGCACTTTTGGCCGGCTGGGCAAAGCCCAGGAGCCTCCAACGAGATTCGTCAGACCGTGGCCTCGTCGGCGGGATACCGTCGGACACGCTGCGTTGCCCATGCCGAGGAGGAATCCTGTGCCATCGTCCTGCGACCCCAAGCACGCTCCCGCCGGCGATGTGGGTACAGCGCTCATGGCGATCGACTCTCGGCTCAAAGCCATCTACGACGGCAAGGCCGGGACCCACGCCGAACAACAGCAGCTGAGCGAACAATTTGCCGCGTCACTCGGCCCCGACGAAGCCGATGACCTGCTGGATGGCGCGTGCACGCTCATCTACATGTTCATGCGGTGGCTGCGGATGGCCTACGAGGACCACGACAGGGACGTCATTGAGTACGTCGTGCCCAGCTTCGTCGCCTCGATGCGCATGATGCCCAAGAGCATCCGTCCCGAGGTCATCCCCACCATGACCGGCCTGGTCGTCGCGGCCGGTACCGGTCTCAGCCCCAGTCTGTGGCGCAAGCAGTACGGAGACTGGACCGGGGGCGAGATGAATGCCCTGGAAGCCACGGCCTTGCTGCTCGCGGAGCACATCAACCGGCTCACTGAAGACCGCGACTTCGCCACCCGCATGATCAGCGATGCCTTGTCCAGCGCATCTCAGCGTCCCTAGCCGGCCTGATCAAGCTTCGATCGCACGACTTGCGTCGGTCAGGTGAGGTACACCTGGACTTCCTCCAGGGGGCGGACGGCTGAGCTGCCCGCACCTGTGCGGCCCCGTCACCGGAGCCGCACGAGTGCGGGGGTCAACCGATCAGTTGGTCAGCTGGTCAGGGCGGCGGTGTATCCGGCGGTGGCGATCGCGTCGATGATCTGCTCGGCCGGGACGGGGCGGTCGAGTTCGACGACGGTGCGTTCGGTGCGCAGGTTGGTGGTGCTGGTGGTCACGCCGGGGAGTTCTTCGATCTCGTCGTCGATGAGGAGGCCGCAGCTGTTGCAGTGCATGCCGGTGACGGCGAATTCGAGGCGGAGGGTCATCGGGCGGTCTCCTTGGGGGTGGCGGCGCGGGGTCCGGTGGGCTGCTGGAAGGTGATTTCGCCGCCGTACATGCCCATGCCGCAGGTGAAGGCGAGTGTGCCGGGTTTGGGGGTGCCGAGGTCGATGGTGGTCTGGCCGGTGACGGGCAGGATCTCCTGGACGGCGCGGTCGGGGACGATGAAGGAGCGGACGCAGCCGTTGGTGTCGTCGGTGGCGACGACGAGTCGGGTCGGGACGCCCGCGTCCGCGGTGATGGTGGTGGGGGTGTAGGAGTTGGTGCGGGCCTGCACTGTGATGGTCTGTGTGCCGTTCGCCGTGGTCACGGTCTGGGTTGGTGATGTGGCGGCTGCCGCGGTGGGTGTGGGGGTGGGCCACCAGCCGCCGAGGCGTAGTCCGGAGCCGGCGGTCCACAGGGCGACGGCGAGGACGATGACGGCGGTGAGGGTGGTGAGGCGGCCTTGCCAGAGGCGGGCGGCGGAGCGCAGGAAGACGCCGAGGGCGGCGAAGAGCGGTCCGGTTCCGAGGACGAAGCCGGCCATGACGGTGGCTCCTGCGAGGGGGGAGCCGGTGGTGACGGCGATCAGTTCGATGCTCAGGGTGACGCCGCAGGGGATGAGGACGGTCAGGAAGCCGAGGACGGCCGGGGTGGTGACGGCGGTCGATTTCGCCGACCGGCGTACCCGCCGCCCCCACGAGGCGGGCGGGCGGGGGACGAAGCGGCGTACGGCGCGTACGCCGAGCATGTCGAGGGCGAACAGCACCATCAGCAGCGCACTGGCCATCAGCAGGACCGCTCGGGTACGGGGGCCGGGCTGGATGGCGGCACCGGCCAGGCCGAGGACGGCGCCGAGGAGGGTGTGGGAGACGAGCTTGGCGCCGAGGAAGGCGAGGACCGGGGTGAACAGGCCGCTGCGTTCCCACGCTTCGGGGGTCCAGGCGGTGGCGCGGCGGCCGACCGCGCCGGCGAGGAGGCCGCCCTGGACGGCGGCGCAGGAAGCGCCGCCGGCGAAGAGACCGGTGGTCAGGCCGGTGACGAACAAGGTGGTGGACATGGGTGAAGGAACTCTCCCAGGAAGTACCGGATGAGGACACGGTGAAGCACCCGTCGGGCCGTGCATGAGGCCGGTGGGGTGGGTGTGGTGTCAGGTCCGGCTGACGCAGAGGAGAGCGACAGGATCAGGTGCCCGCGGCCAGGCGCACCCGTCCTCGACGGTCCGGGCCGGCTCCGCGCCGACCGCGGTCGGTTTCGCCCACGCCGTGACGCAGGGAGGCGCGGCGAGGGAGAGGGGAAGGGGCGTATGCGCGGTCGCGAGCGGGCAGTCCATGCTCATCGCCGGACAGCCCTCGTGGCCCGCTTCCGTGAGGGCTGGATGCTGACGGGCATCGGTTGCCATGCCGTCGGCCATCGCTGTCATGCCCGGCATCGGACCGCTCATGGCCATCGCGCTCGTATGCCCGGAGCCCCACATCAGGTAGGCGCAGGCCAGCAGCACACCGGCCAGGAGGGCGGCGACAGCCGGCCTTGGGCGACGGGCGGGGCTGACGACGAGCATGACCGCGACTCTACCCAGCCACCCCGGACCGCCTGCCCGCCGCCCTCGGACCTGGCCCTGGCCCGCCGCGTCAGCCGGTGCGGCGGCCGACGCCGGGGAGGAAGCGGCCCGTCCGGGTGGTGTGGTCGACGTATGCGGCAACGGGCACGGCCGCCAGATACGTCTCCTCCACGCCCCGCACCTGCAACCCGACTGCGGTCACCGGTGCCATCAGCACGCGGACCGCGACCGGCTCGGGCACCATCAGGGCGGCCAGGCCGACAGTCATCGCTGTGAGGACCGGATTCCGCACCCGCGCGAACACCCCGGAGGTGACCAGTGCGGTGCGTTCGGCCGCTCCCCCCGGCCTGCCCAGGAGGCGCCCGTCGCGGACTGTGCCACCAGGGTCGCGGTGACTCCGGCCCCGCGATCACCAGCCCTGCCCAGTGCAGCCCCACGGCGTCGGCGCCAGTCAGTGGTTGCACTCCGGCGAGCGCGGCGAGCGCGGCGACGGGGCGGCTGGAGGGCTCGCAGGCTTGCGCCAGTTCTTCTTCCATGACCAGCGGTGCGCATTTCCGGGCGCTCCGTCGACACCGAACTCGACTCCAAGAGCCAGGACGGGTCTGCCGGAGGTCGCTGTCGGCCGTTCGGCAAGGCTCGTGCCCATCTGCTCCCGCCGTGGGCCCCGTCGACGGTGGCCGGTCCAACTCCACGCGTACCAGGGTTACGACCGCGGCCATCTGCGGCAAAGGCTCCGCGTGTGAAGGGTCCAGCACCGCATCGTGCGCGAGAACATCGCGTCATCACAGCTCTCGCCTTCGTCGGCATTGCCGCAGCCTTCAGTGGGTGCAAGCGGCTGCTTGAGCAAGCCGCGTAGGGCTCACTGCCGTCAGCGCATGTTGCTCTGCCTGGTCGTGGCTCGCGCTGCCCAGGTGTCCATGTGCGAGATGTAGACGGAGGTGGGGTGGTCGAACCACCCAGCAGCCTCCGGAAGTTCACGGATCAGCGCGGGGATCTCGGGCTCGAATCGCAACAGAGCCAGCGTCTTCCAGCCGTGAGGGATCACGTCCCACCCGAATCCGAACTGCTGGGTGACCGCCACGACGGTCGTGGTCACCCGGGTGACATCGCTTTCGTTGGAGCGCCGGAAACAGGAGCCGAAGCTTCTGCCCGCGGGCACGTCCGCGTAGTTCTAGGAGAGGAAGAGGGCTTCTTCGTTCGCGGAGCGCTGGGGAAGCCCTTGACCGATGGCCGCGAGCGCACTCTTGTTGGCCCGGCTTTCGATGAGCAGAACGCGGTCAGCGAGTGGGGTGTCCTCTTCAGTCCTCATACTGTCATTCTCACGGTTCCGACAACCAGGCTCGTCCTGCTCCCGGCTGCTGTGGTCCTACGCGATATACACATCGTGAGAAGAAGCGGCGTCCAAAGCAACTCTTCTGCCCGGATGGGACGTCGTCGGGCGTGCGTAGGAGAAGAACATCCCAGTTCAGATCACTGGCAAGGGGAGAAGGGCCAGCGGGAGCAGTCCGGCCTCGACCGTGGCGCGGTCAATAGTGAGGCCGCAGTAGCGGCCCACACCGGTGAACACACGTGCCGGGACCTCGTGAGAACGTTCCTCGTAGTACCGCTCCACCTCCTCCTCGGTGGACACTCCGTCGTACAGGGACGGGAATACCGCCCCCGCCGCCCGCAGTGCGGTGTCCAATTCCGACGACGAGTCCACGCTCCCCCGGAACTCGGCCTCCCACGTCCGCCCGTCGTCTCCCGGGGCATGGAGGATCAGGGAGGGGGCATCGTGGTGGTTCAGCGTGAGGCAGATGATCTCCTCACCCACGCGGGGCGCCATCTCCGGCACGTTCCGGTACCCAAAGAACCAGGTAGCGGCGAAGCCGTCCTCCAGGACGTATACCCAGTCCCCGCAGGTGCCGTACATCGCACGGCTGACCTGCGTCATGTCCACACCGGAGGGAATAGTCAACTCATCCCGTTCCTTGTACAGATCCTGGCACCGAAGCTGTTCGCGATCCGCTCCGAGACGGACCAGGAACTCCTCCGCCTCCACACCGCGCGCTGCGGTCAGCGAAATGCTGCCGAGCATCCCGGGCAGGCCGCCTTTCGCGCCCTCGTAGGCGTGTTCACCGATCCATGCAATTCCGTCAGACATCCCGCCAGCCTACTGACGGGCAGGAAGGACTCTCTGAGAGGAGCGCCATGAGAAGGCCGCCCGACCGTGCTGCAGCGACCACTTCGCAAGGGCGATCTACGCGGTCGCGCCGAAGTGCGCTCACGACGCCACATGGTGCGGCCCACTCAGCCCCGGCAGAGGCAGGATCGCACCCGATCGGTGGCGTCACCGGCCACTGTCGAGACCGAAACCCCCCAACGCAGCCGTGCACCCCACTGTCTGAGCCGGCATCTACGATCACGCCGTGACCGATGAATCACCCCTGGCTCCGTTCCCCCTCGATGAGGCAGATGCGACACAGGCCTCGCACTGCCTGACGCTGTTCGACGGCGAGATGGAACAAGTCGTGGCGCGCTGAGGTGGCGGATATTTCGGCACTGGAACGAGCGCAGGAGCCACTCGGCCGCCCCGGTCCGGCGGCGCCGGCGGGGGAGAGCGCGTACGGGCCGGAGTCGGCGATGGGGAGGGTGAGGGTGCCCAACGGGCTTACGGAGGTGGCCAAGTGGGGCGTCCTTTCGACGGGAGGGAGGCAGAGGGCTGGTCGGTCGTCACAGGCAGGCGGCGGCCGCGGCGGGCGCCGGGGCGCGCAGGGCGAGCCGGTCGCCCGACCAGCGGGCGCACAACCGGCGGTCGTGGCTGACGACGACCACCGCGCCGGCGAACCGGGCCAGCGCCTCCTCCAGCTCCTCCGCCAGCGCGGGGGAGAGGTGGTTCGTGGGCTCGTCCAGCAGCAGGACGTCGGCCGGTTCGGTGACCAGGCGGGCCAGGGCCAGCCGTTGCCGCTGCCCGACGGACAGGGAGCCGACCGGAGCGGACAGCCGGTCCCGGGCGAACAGGCCCAGCGACAGGAGCTGTTCGGCGTGCTCCTCGGGAGTCCCGGGGCGGCCCTCGGCGTAGGCCGCGAGCAGTGTCCCGCGGCCCGCGCCGACGTCGGTGTGCTGGGCCAGCAGCCCGATCCGGCCGTGCCGGACGACCTGCCCGACGTCGGGGGCCAGGGCTCCGGCCAGAACGTGCAGCAAGGTGCTCTTGCCCGCCCCGTTCGGGCCCGTGACCAGCAGTCGGCCGCCGGCCGGCACGGTCACGTCCACCGGCGCGAGCCGCTCCTCGACCGCGACGCCCGATGCGGTCAGCGGCACCTGTCGCGCGTCGCCGGACCCGGCAAGACCGGCGGGCGCCCCAGGTTCGCCGGCGCCGGCGGTGGCGGTGGTGGCAGCGGTGGCGGTGCGCGGGACTGCGGTGAACCGCAGCGGGTCCGCGGGTGCGGGCACGGGCCGGGCCTGCAGTCGGGCGAGCCGTTCCTCGGCGTTGCGGACCCGGCTCGCGAGGGACTGCTGGACCCGGCCGGCGGCGCGGTCGTACGCCATCTTGTTGCCGTCCTTCATGGCCCGGCCGGGCGCCACCCGGCGGGCGGTGACGGCGGCGGCCTCGCGCAGCCGGGCCACCTCGGCCCGCCAGGCGGTGTGGGCCTCGGCGCGGCGCCGCCGCTCGGCGGCGTGCTCCACAAGGTAGCCGGCGTAGCCGTTGCCGTACCGCACGGTCCGGTGCAGGTCGCCGTCGACCTCCAGGAGGGAGGTGGCGACGCGTTCCAGGAAGGCCCGGTCGTGGGAGACGGCGACCGTGATGCCGCGCCGGGCACGCAGGTGGTCCTCCAGCCAGGTCAGGGCGGCGCCGTCGAGGTGGTTGGTGGGCTCGTCGAGGAGCAGCACCTCCGGGGCGGCGGCGAGCAGCACGGCCAGGCGCAGGCGCACGACCTCGCCGCCGGACAGGCTGCCGACGGTGCACTCGCGGGGCAGACCCAGCAGGCCGAGGCCGTACAGGGAGCGCTCCACGCGGGCGTCCGCGTCGTACCCGCCGCGCAGTTCGAAGGCGGTGAGCGTGTCGGCGTACGTGGTGAGGGTCTCGGCAGTGGCGTCGCCGTCGGCCATCAGGGCCTCCAGCCGGCGCAGGCGCTGCTCCAGCGCACGCAGGTCGGTGAGGGCGCGGTCGACCACCTGCTGGACGGTCAGGTGAGGGGGGAGGTCCTCCTCTTGCGCGAGGTAGCCGACGCCGCCTTCGGCGCGCAGGACGACCTCGCCGCGGTCGGGGCGCTCGGCCCCGGCCAGCAGCCGGAGCAGGGTCGACTTGCCGGATCCGTTCTCTCCGACGATGCCGAGGCGTTCGCCGACGGGGACGGAGCAGTCGACGGAGTCGAGGACCAGGCGGCCCTCGTAGGACTTGGTGAGGTCAGACGCGGTGAGCTGTGCGGTCACAGGGCGGCTCCAGGGGTTCGGATGCGGGGGCCGTCGTCGCGGCGGCGGTGTGGTGGGGGGGTGACGTCGTGGATGAGCACGGGAGTTCTCCTTAAAGCGACGACTGTTGCGTTAAGATGTTGGCATGGATTCCCGTACGCAGGCAACCGAAGATTCCGGCCGACAGGAACCGGCCACGAAACGGCCCCGGACGGGCGGCCGGAGCGCCCGCGTCCGCGCCCAGGTGCTGGAGGCGGTGGGCGCGCTGCTCCTGGAGGCCGGATACGACGGACTGACCGTCGACACGGTCGCGGAACGCGCCGGTGTCCACCGCACGACCGTCTACCGGCGCTGGGGCGACGTCGGGCGCCTGCTGGCCGACGTACTCGACGCCGCGTCCGACGACACGTGGAGCCCGCCGGACGCCGGGTCGCTGGAGGACGACCTGACCGCGCTCAACCAGGAGGTGTACGAGGCACTGACGGGCGGCGGGCCGAACCTGACCACGGCCCTGATCGCCGCCGGGTTCCGGTCGGCGGAAGCCGCGGCGCTGTCGCGCTTCTGGGAGGACCGCTACGCGCGCTGTGCGGTGGTCGTCACCCGGGCGGCCGACCGGGGCGAGCTGCCCGGCCCGGCCGACAGCCGGGCGCTCCTCGTCGCCGCGACCGCCCCGCTCTACCACGAGCTGCTGCTGCTCCGGGCCGTCCCCGACCCGACGCTGCCGCGCCGCGCCGCCGCGGCCGCCGCCGCCGCGGCCCGCACCGGCGCCTACGGCGGGCCGTGCTGACCCTGGACGGCCCCGAACTCCTGTCTCTGACACCAGCCGCGAACTGACCGCGGATCGCTTCCGGACGTTCGGGTTTGCCGTTTCCCTCCCTGGCTGCGCGGACGTCTGCCCTCGTATCAGGGGGACCGCGTCCAAGAGGGGATGAGCTGGGTGACGTCGTGCCGGTTTCCGCCGGTTACGGAGACGGCGAGCAGGGTGCCGTGCCGGTCCACGATCACGTGGTGTTCGGACCAGGGGGCCATCTCCAGCAGGCCCGCCTTGCGCAGTTCGGCGAGCAAGGTCTCGCGCAGACGGGGCCGGACCCCGACCTCGGTCCAGTCCCGCAATCGGCGCCGGCTGGTACCCCGGAACAGCCCACAACCTGGGCGGGGATGTCACGCCAGCCGCACCCTGGACGATGCCGCCCAGCACGACCCGGTCGGGTGCCCGAAGTGGGCCGGGATGTCGGTGCCTGCGAGCCGGGTGCGGTGGCGCCAACGGAGCTATGTGCACCCACAGTTCACCAGGGACGAGATCGGCGGACACCCGCAGACCCTGCCCATGAAGATCGCCCGGCCGACAATCCGATCTCATTCTGAAGCGATCGGTTAGAGCCACACTCGGCGCCCCTGGGTGGGTGAACCATACGAAGGGCTCACCACGTCCCGCAGAACAACGTAGGGATCAGTTAAGGCCTGTCGCTTTGCTGGGTTGAGCTGTTGATCGGATGTACCTGTCCGAGTTTGGGCAGGTAGGAGCTCGTGGACGACTGCGGGCGGGGAGTTGGAGAGGCGGTGTCTCCCCGCCCGGTGACCGACGCCGCTTCGCCCGGCCCCTTCTCCTCCTTCAGGTGGATGACGGCTGGCTCGGACGGGTGACCATTGGCGGTTCTGCGGGCGGATGTGGGCCGCGAGGCACTGTGTGAGCGTTGTGGTGTTGCCCATGCCACTCAGGAGATTGCCGTGAACTCAGCAAAGCCGCTGCTCCCCGATCCGGACACTGACGCCGGCAGCGACATCCCCAGGGATGCCACCGCTCTCACTCCTCGTTGGGTGGTGCTGGCGGCGAGTGCCGTGCCACTGGTGGTGTTGCCGTCAGGGCTGTGGCGGATGGCGATGGCGGTGGGGATACCTGTCGGCTGGAGCGGAGAGCTCGCCAAGGACTGGCAGCCGGGTCTGGAGACCTCCTCCTACATCATCTTGCTGACTCTCGTCACCGAGGGGATCGCCTTCCTGACGGTGGGTCTGGTCAGGCCGTGGGGCGAGAGGGTCCCGTCCTGGCTCCCCGTCCTGGGCGGCAGGCGTATCCCGGTGTGGGTGGTGGTCGTTCCGGCGGCGCTTGGGGCCCTTGCGGCGACGGCGGTCACCCTGCCGATGTTCCTGGGCGGCATGCCCGCCGACGCGGGTGGCCCGGACGGTCCCCAGGGAGTAGCCGCCTGGATCATGAACGCCTGCTACGTACCGCTGTTGCTGTGGGGACCACTGGTCGCCGTCGTCACGGCCGCCTACGTCTGGCGACGCCTTCGCACTGGCTGACCGACCGCCCTCGCTCCGCCCACCACCGACTGGGGGCTGTCTCTTTGGTTATCTGCGGGCCCATATGAGGATGGCTGCGAGGTGGAGCGCAGCTTGGTGCCGCCTCGCGCAGCGTGCCGGCGACGACGTCGGCAAGCCGGCTTCCCGGGGCCGGGAAGCCGGGCGAACGCCCGGAGCGACGAGCTCAAGACGTGCCGGATCGGCCACCGTCGCGCCTTTACGTGATCGGCCGGCAGGCGATCCGGCTACTCCGAGCGCGCCGCATCGGGCTCTCAGCCGGGGATCGTCTCGATCCGGTCGCGGTTGAGGAGATACGTGGGCAGGAACGGATGCTTCGGGGGGACGGGGAACTCGTAGTCGTACGCCAGGCTTGCCATCGCGAGCGGTCCGAGCGCCACCTGTGCGCGCGGCGCCGCTGAGTCGCCCCAGTAACCGCCGTGCGCCGCAACTGCTTCGGCCAGAGCCTCGGCGAAAGCGTCGTGGTCGCGTGCGATCAGGCGATGGAAGAGGGCGACGGGTTGGTAGTCGATCCGGTTCACGAAGTCCTGCGGCGCGTGGGTGACAGTCTCGGGCTGGGACGCTTTGATCGTGGCGATCAGCTTGTCCACGACCTCGTCCATGGGGCGCTGGGACCAATAGGTCTGCAGCGTGTCGATCCAGTGCAGGACGTATGAGTCCACGGAGTCGTCCTGCCGCAGTACGTCCAGCGGAACCTGGCACAGCCGGTCGGCCCGGTCCCGCTGGCGGCAGGCGATTGCGAGATAGAAGGCGTCGAGCCAGGCGCGGGCGTCCGCCGGCGGCGCCGCGGGCATGGCGGGCAGCGGGCGTACGAGGTCCTCGCCCAGGTGGCATTCCTGCGGCTGCGCGCCGGTGAACAGCGCGGAGCCGAGCTGCACGGCGGTGGCCCAGGCATCCCAGGTGTCGATGTGCGCCACTTCGGGGTCGGCGGCGCAGTGGGCGTGGCCGAGTGTGAGAGCCGAGGCGAAGGCGTTGCCGAGTCCGGCCGGGTTCTCGGCAAGGCGGGCTATCGCCTCGGCGGTGGTGCGGGTGAGTTCGTCCGTGTCGGGCGCCTTGGCTGCGCTGCGGGTGGCGAGCCGTCCAGCGCCGTCGAGGCGGACGAGACCCTTCATCAGGCCGAGCAGTTCCGGTGGCGGCTGGATGGAGAAGGAGAGGGTGTCGTGGTCGATGACCGTGAGCGACGTCAGGCCACCGCGATGCCACCAGTACACCCGGGGGGACAGCGCGCCCGGCCCGTCCTCGTGGGCGCCGAGGGCGTACGCGGCAAGGGCGTTGACGGCGTCGGCCACGGTCCCGTCGGTGATCGGGTGGTAGGCCAGGAGGTGCCGGGTCGGCATGACGACGAGGGCTCCGGCGTCCGGCAGCCGCTCGCCGGTGACCTGCCGAGCCAGCTCGGACAAGAACAGCGCCTTGCTCGCGACGAAGGGGGAGTCGCCGTACACGGAGTGCAGCAACGCCCCTTCCCCGACGAGCACTTCATCGTGCTCGACGGGAACCTGCATGAGGTTCGCGTACGCCGCCCTGCCCAGCTCCTCCAGCCCAGCACGCTCCACGTCGGCGTCGGTGAGGATCCGCACACTGGTGGGCGTGTCGAGGGCGTAGGAGAAGACGAGCCCATCGGCAACCACACGCGAGTAGCGCATGGAGGCGACGAGTTCCGGGGTGAGCGAATCAGTGGGAAGCAGCCGGGCATGCACACCGTGAAGCAGTTCCGCAGCGCTCTCGCCGCCCTGGCTCGCCTCCTGCAGGGTGGCGAAGTGCGCCTCGACCAACTCGGGCCAGCGGCCCTCCGGTGCCTGGCGGCACATCTGCGCCAGGTTGTGCAGGGAGTGGCCGAGGCCGTTCCGAACATGGGGGGCGGCGAGTGCCCGCAGACGTGTGGCCTGCGCGACAGTCAGTATCGGCAAGGCGGGGTCGGGGGCTCCTTGTGCGGCAAGGGCGTCGTCATGGTTCACCCCTGTGACCTTACGAGCTCTGTACGACAAGTCGCCGCCGGGGTGTGCATTCACAGGGATCCTGGAACATGCTCATCGACGTCCATGCGGCGGAACTCGAGCAGACCGGACACGGCCGCCTCTCCGAGGAAGCCGCAGTCACATTCGTCGGCCTGGACCGGCACGTGCTCGCTCTTCTGATCGCTGCGAGTCCGCACGAACGCACCCTGCGCCCGGAGCTTTCCTTCCCCGACACTGTGTCCGTACCGCTCGCCGCTCCGCAGGAGGAGGGAGCGACCGGCACGCTGCGCCGGTCCGCGTACAACGCCCTGAAGTTCAGCTCCGACTGGAAGACCAGGGCGGCTCCTCGCGCACATTGCTGTTGCGCGAAGCCCTCTGCCCTCACCCGGACGACCGACTGCTGTGCAGCGCCGTGAGCTCGACCAACTCGCCGAGGTGAGCGACGACTGAGTCGCGGGTTCGAGTCCCTGTGGATCGAGGCTGTCTGTCCGTACGATCACATGCTCGCGATGCGGAACAGGGCTCCACGCCCCGGCCCGTGCATGCGTCGCCCGGATAGACCCGGCCGCCGCCCGCGCCGGCTGCACGACAGGCGACGCGTTTATCAGTTGATCCCGCCGACCCGGCCGCATGGCACACATCGGCCGAGGGCCGCCACCCACGGAAGGCAGCCGGCCGGAGCCCAGCTGGGCGCTCGGCTGCTCGCGGCGACGGGGCGGACCCCGTACCGGTCTTGAGTGCCCGAGTGCTGAACCGGCCGCGAGGGTCGGCCGGTTGTCAGTGACCCTTCTTATGCTGACGCCATGGAGATCACCAAGCGGACACTTGCGGAGGCCTGGCGGCGGACGGCCGCCGGACACGCCCTGCTCCACGAGGTCGGGCTGCCGCCCGTGGCGCTTTCGGACGACGAGCTGGAGGAGTGGGCAGAGCGCGCCGAGGAGGCGGAGGACGGTGGCTTGTGTCTGCTGCTGGACGAGGACGGCACGGTGCGCGGCCACCACGGTCCCTACCGGGAGGTATTTGCCACCCGCGACCTCGAACAGGTGCTTTACCTGATCGCCGAGGCCGCGATGCGTCGGCGCGGCGGCAGCCTCCAGGAGGTGGCCGACACGCTGGAGCGGATCGATCCGGTGTGGGGCAGACGGTTCCGCGGTGGCGGCCTGGACGACGCGGGGACGGTCGAGGCGTGCGGGCGCGACCCGCTGGAGGGGCTTGCGTGGATAGCGGGGTCCTGGCGTGAGCAGGACCCGTACACGACCCTTGCCTTTTTCCGCGCGGCGCCTGGGCAAACCGTCGACGCCGAGCGGCTGGCCCTGCTGTACGGGGCCGATCCCGCGCAGGTCGAGGCCGGTACGCGGCTGAAGGACCTGCAGGCCGTGGACGGCGGCCGGACCCACTGGGACCGCCAGTGGAAGAGCTGCTGCTTCGGGCAGGCAGGCGGGTGGACGTTCCTGCTGCACCACGACACGCCGCCGGGGGCCTTCGCCGACAAGGAGGCATACGCGGCACTCGGGATCAAGGAGAGCGTGTGGCTGACCGCCACCTCCGCGAAGGCCATCTACACCTTCGACTACATGAGGGACGGTCGCCGGGTCGACGACGACTGGGGCGTGCTGGAGCTGATCTGGTACGAGCGCGGCCGTGCCCCGTATCTGCGGGGCGGCGAGCTGGACTTCCTCAACCGTGCCGTGCGCCGTGCGGAGCTGGACCATCCCGAACTGACCAACACGTTCGAGCTGTACTTCCACGCCTTGGAGCAGTCCCTCGGCCTGCGTCTGCCGCGCCGGGACTTCGCGGAGGGCGAGGTGCGGGCCGCGTACTGGGCCGGGGAATAGAGGTGTGCGCAGGCGCATCCGGCGCCGGCGTGGAGTCCGACCGAAGGCCGCAGTGCTCGGACGCTTGCGTCGCGGACAGACCAGGAAGGTCCATCTCGCCGCCGACGGGACGTGCCGGCCGTCGGCAGTCATCCTGACCATGGGGCAGGCCGCGGACAGCCGCACGGGGCTCGACAAGGTCCGGGTGCGTGGCCCGGCCGGTCGTCTCCGCGGCAGTCCGGACGCGGTCGCGGGAGACAAGGCGTACTCCAGTTCTCAGGACACATGCCCCGTCATGGTCGACGTGGCCGCGCCGGAGATGACCGTGTTTGCGTGCGCCGTCTGCGGCGCCGCGCTGACGGGCCCGCTGAAGCGTCTGCCGGCAGTGCCCGAGACTCCCTACTACGCTTGGTGGGAGGCGGAGGAGATGGGGCCATCGCCGGCTACCGTGCCGTCGGGCTGCTACGCGATCGAGACGGAACCGTACGGCCCGCCCCTCGTCGTTGCCGAGGCACCCGGCCCTGGGATGCCACGCCGTGGGACTCTCGACAACAGCGACGGGCAGCCGTTCATCTCCCAGGGACCGCAAGGCAATATCGTCGTAAACCCGGATGACTCCCATGGGCTGACGACGCGACACGCCTCCTCCGCATACTGCGGCGCGACTCCCGATGGAGGGCTGAACCAGGTCTGCGCCTGCGGAGCACTGGTCGCGACCCTCTGCTCCGACTGCTGCCTGCCGTATGAGCTGCAACCTCTCACCCGACCACGTCCAGGCCCTGCCATCCCACTGGCCCAGCTCCGACCCGACTGCGTGAGCTCGCACGCTGCGACGTGAGCCAGAACCGCATCGTGCCTACGAGCCATCCGTCAGCGGTCGGCCTGCCGGTGCCCACTGCCTGACCTGCACGTGCCGGCACGTTGAGCGCAGGCAGGGCGGCTGCCGCGCCGCCCTGCCTGCCCAGGGTCCAGATGGAGACGCACGTCGCCGAACAGCTCCTCGGAGAGCAGTTCCTCCTCTTCCGCCCTGGCGACCTTGGCCGTCTCCCGCCCCAGCCGCTCCGACAGTGCCCAACGCGGCTTACCCGACCGTGCCGCGGGAACGGCGTAGTGAGGCGGACCGCGGCCCGGCCCGGACGGGTGAGCCAGACGCACACCGGAGCGCTCAGCCTGCTCGTTTCACCTGCGTGAGCGCCGGTGTCAGGCCCTGCGGCGGGTGAGGGCGTAGAAGGTGATGCCGGCGAGCAGGAGGACGCCGGCGCCGATGCCGACGGGTAGTGCGAGCTTGCTCATCGGCGATTCGTCGTCCTTCGTGGCGGCTGTTGTGTTGCCGGTTCCGCCTTGTTCGCCGGTCCCGGTCCCGTTCTTGTTCGTGCCGGACGGTGAGGGGCCTTGGGCGGCTTCGTCGCCGAAGAAGAACACCGGGCTGTTTCCGGAGCGGGGTGTGCCGGAGATGTCCACGGTGAGCGAGATCGGGACGACGATGCCCTTCGCCTCGTCGTC